>CAYOET010000172.1:0-2979 GCA_964402985.1 uncultured Bauldia sp.
TTTCTCTCGAACGGGCTCGATACGCCCGCGGGGCCTTCAATTGTGGTGGCCGCGTTCACGCTTTTTTTGCTGGCTCAGGCTCCACTGCCAAGATCAAGGTGAAAGTGATAGGAACCGAAGCTTGGGCGTACGCGTTAGAGGCCCGAACTAGGTGAATTTACCAACCCAACGGAGACGTTACGAATGACCCGTGCTGCTTTGATTCTGGTAGCTGGTGCCATCGGCCTGGCCGGCTGCAGCCCGACGACCACCGGTGCGGTGATCGGCGGCGGCGCCGGCGCCGCGATTGGCGCTGCCGCTACGAACTCGGTCGCCGGCGCGGCGGTCGGTGGTGCGATCGGTGCGGGCGTCGGCGCCGCCGTCGGCTCGCAGTATTGCACCTACTACGACGCGCAGGGCCGTCCCTACACCGCGCTCTGTCCGCAGGGCTAAGGCAAATTTATTTCCAAGAGGGCGGCACCAGCCGCCCTCTTTTTCGTTAGCCACTCACTGACCCAATCTCGGCTGGAGGCGACGATGCAGAAATTTGCGATCATAGCGGCGTTGGCGGTGGGCGTTTCGGGCTGCAACTCGTGGACCCCGGCGATGAAGCAGGGCGCGCTCTACGGAGGCGCGATCGGCGCGGGCGCTGGAGCGCTGGCGACCGGGACCCTCGGTGGCGCGGCCGTCGGCGGCGCGATCGGGGCGGGCGTCGGCGCGGCGATCGGCTCGAACGCCGACTAGTCTCTCCACAGTTCGATCATGACAAAGGCGGAGCTCAAGCTCCGCCTTTTGTCTTATGGGACGCCTACTTCTCGCCGAGCTGGTCGAGGATGGTCGCGGCGCTGGAATTGGTGACCTTGCCGGGGACGTCCTCGACGTTGAGCTCCTTCACCACGCCGTCGTCGACGATCATCGAGAAGCGCACCGAGCGCGTGCCCATGCCGTCCTCGGTGCGGTCCGCGTCGAGCCCGATCGCGCGCACGAACTTGGCCGAGCCGTCGGCGAGGAAGTCGATCTTGCCGGCCCCGCCGGTGGCGTCGGCCCACGCCTTCATCACGTGGTGGTCGTTGACCGAGACGACGGCGATGGCATCGGCGCCGCGCGACTTGATGGTCGCGGCGTTCTCGATGAACCCGGGGAGATGATTGCGGTGGCAGGTCGGGGTGAAGGCGCCCGGCACGCCGAACAGCACCACCTTGCGGCCAGCGAAGAAGTCCTCGGCCTTGAGATCCTTGGTGCCGTCCTCGGTCTTCACCTTGAAGCTGCCCGTGGGCAGCCGATCTCCGACGTGAATGGGCATGGGGAAGTCTTTCCGTACGATCGATGGAGAGGAATAGGCTCGATTCTATTGGATTTCCACGGTCTGTTCGATGGCCGTGCCGCCGATGATCGCCGTGACCGTCAGTCGCGCCCCGGGGATGGCGACCGTCGAGCCGAGGCGGTCGAAGCCGACGCGGTAGACCGCGCGGTTGCGGCTCGCCTCGGTGACGACCGGCTCGCTCGCGTACCAGTCGGACGGGCCTTCGACGAAGATCTCGACGCCTTCCGCCGGCACGGTGAGCGCGATCTCGAAGACCGGCTCGTCCTCGGTGCCGTCGACCTGGTCGACGGATTCGACCTCGAAGGTTCCGGCCGTCGGCGGCCCGGGGAGAAGCGCGACGGCATCATTGATGGCGCGCGCGGCGCGGCCGTCGGTGAAGCCGGGCGGGACCGTCACCTCGGCGCTGAACTCGGCGAGGATGCAGATCGTCTCGCACACCCCGATCTGCGCCGAGATTTCGAGCCGGGTCGGCGAAGCGGGGTTGGCGAGGCGGATTGCGACCGGCAGCACCACGCGATGCTCGTAGACGTTGGAGATGGTGAAGCCATCGTTCCAGCGCTCGGGCGGGGGGAAACGAACTTCGGCGGAGAGGACGTTGGTCGAGCCAGCAAAGTCGAAGAGCGGCGCGAGGCCGGCATCGCCAGGGCTGCGCCAGTAGGTCTTCCAGCCGTCGTCGAGCTCGATCTCGATCGCCGCCGCCATCGTACCGTCGGGGTTCGGCCCCGCCGAGAGGAGGCGGAGCCGCGCGTGCTCGACCTGAGCCCACGCGCCCGTCTCGCCCTGGGCCGTCGCCGAGCCGATCAGAAACGCCGCGAGGAAGGCCGCCACCAGGCGCGGAATCAACTGCGGCAAGGGCCGGCGGAGCGAATCAGTATGGGCCAAGCCGCTCTTTCCTTTTCGTTTTCGCGTGCTACGCTTCAATTCGATGTCAATTCTGGCGAGGCGATCAGGGGCGGAAAAGGGCTATCTCGACGGCAAGGTGCTCATCGCCATGCCCGGGATGGAAGACGAGCGGTTTGCCCGTTCCGTCGTCTATGTCTGCGCCCACTCGGCCGACGGCGCGATGGGCATCATGATCAATCAGATCGCGCCGGAAATACGCATTCACGACCTTCTCGTTCAACTCGACGTTATCCCAGACCGGGGGGCGATCCGCCTGCCCGGCGCGGTGTCGCGCCTTCCGGTGCTGCGTGGCGGACCGGTCGAAACCGGGCGTGGGTTCGTGCTGCATAGCTCCGACTACCACATCGCCGACGCGACGCTGCCGATCGACGAGAATGTATCGCTGACCGCAACGATCGAGATCCTGAAGGCGATCGCCTCGGGGGCCGGCCCGCGGAAAGCGCTCCTCGCGCTCGGCTATGCCGGCTGGGAAGCCGGTCAGCTCGACCGCGAGATGCAGATGAACGGGTGGCTGCACTATCCGGCGCCGCCGGATTTCATCTTCGACCGCGAGCTGCCGGGGAAGTACGACCGGGCGCTGTCGATGATCGGGATCGAGCCCTCGCGGCTGTCGACGCAGGCGGGGCACGCTTAGAACGCCCTCTCTCTTTCCTCCCCCTGAAAGGGGGAGGTCCGGCGGCGAAGCCGTCGGGGTGGGGGTCAGTAGCCCAAGCCGTCCCGACCTTCATCGACGTGGCCCCCCCCCCCCGTAGCGCCACCAACCCCCATCACGG
>CAYOET010000173.1:0-7130 GCA_964402985.1 uncultured Bauldia sp.
ACTCAAACAGCATACCCCACTACACCATGACTGACTCGAGTTCATTCATAACTACTTCCACTAACACCAGGCGCTGGATGGCGCTACCGGCGATTTGATCTGGGAGTACTCCTACGATCCACCCGAGGGCGTCAGCGCCAACGGACAGCGCACCAAGGTCCTCTACGGCGACAATCTCTATATCGCCACCCGCGACGCGCATCTGATCGCGCTCGATGCCAAGAGCGGCCAGGTGGTGTGGGACCAGCAGGTCGCCAACTACGAAGACGGCTTCAGCTATTCGAGCGGACCGATGGCGGCCAACGGCGTCGTCGTGGCGGGCATGACCCGTTGCAGTCGCGCCCAGCCCGGTGGCTGCTTCATCACCGGCCATGACGCGGCGAGCGGCGAACAGCTTTGGCGCGTCAACAGCATCGCCAGCGGCGACACGCCGGAGGGCAGAAGCTGGAACGGAGTTCCCTTCGAGAACCGCTACGGCGGCTCGGCGTGGATCTCCGGTTCGTACGATCCCGACCAGAACCTCCTGTTCTTCGGCATCGGCCAGCCCTACCCCTGGAATCTTGAGATCGCTGGCCTGCTGCCGGCGGCGGCGGACCCGACCGTCACCAACGACGCGCTCTACACCAACTCCACCCTCGCCATCGACATCACCACCGGCGAGCTCAAGTGGTACCATCAGTACCTGCCGACCGACTCGCTCGACCTCGACTACGTCTATGAGCGCATCCTCGTCGACCTGCCCTTCAATGGTCAGGAGCGGCAGATGGTGGTGACGACCGGCAAGCTGGCCATCATCGAAGCGGTGGACCGCACCACCGGCGACTGGCTCTGGGCCCGGGAGACCGTCAACCAGAACGTCGTCCTGTCGATCGACCCGGTGACCGGCGAGAAGACCATCAACCCCGAGGTCATGCCGGTCATCGGACAGACCACCTTCAACTGCCCGGCCGACCCGGGTTCGAAGGCCTGGCAGGCCACCGCCTACAGCCCGCGGACCCAGACCCTGTACCTGCCGCTGGTGGAGTTCTGCTCCAACACGACGGTGAACCCGCTCGACCCGGGCCAAGTCTACACCGGTGGCGGTCTGCAGACCTACACCCGCGTGCCGGTGCCCAACAGCGACGGCAATGTCGGCCGTGTCGATGCCGTGAACCTCGCCACCCTCGAGACCGTGTGGTCGTATCGTCAGCGTCCGCCGGTCACGAGCTCGACCCTGCCGACCGGCGGTGGTCTGGTGTTCGTGGGCAGCCTCGATCGCAAGATCCTGGCCTTCGACGACGAGACCGGCGACGTGCTGTGGACCAGCCCGACCCTGAGCAACTCGATCGAGTCGTTCCCGATCACCTACGAGGCTGACGGCAGGCAATATGTTGCCGCGGTCGCGAACTGGGGCGACGGCCTCGGCCGTCTGCGCACGCTGACGCCGGAAGTGCGGCTTCCGCCGGGCAACCCGATCACGCTCTACGTGTTCGCGCTTCCCCAATAGTCGGCCGAGCTTGAAACAACCGCCGGGCGGACTGTCACACAGTCCGCCCGGCGCCTTATAGAGGTGCGATCTTGGCCATTGCCTTTTCGTTTGGGCGCCTCGCCGGTTCGCTCTTGGCCTTGGCGCTGACCGTGCCGCTGGTCTGGCTGTTGCCGGCGCCAGCATCGGCTCAACTTGAGCCGGAATTTACCGACATACCCTACGATCCGCAGCAGTGGACCCTCGGCCGGCCGCTGAACGAGTCGGAGTTCCGCTACTGCGTCGATCGCCGCGACCCCGACTGGGAGGTGGCCGGCGCGATCGCCGACGCGATAGCCGGCGCACTCCTCTTGCAGCCGCAGCGCTACGAGGTGGAATCGAGGATCATCATCGAGGACATCACAAGGGTTTATCGGATCATGCTGGAGCACTGTGACATCCACATGGGCTTCAAGCTGATCCCCGAGATCTACCCGACCTGGATAGCCCTCTCGCGCCCCTACTACGAGGCCGAGTACGTCTTCGTCACGGCCGACCCGAACGTCCACTCGCTCGCCGACGTCGCGCCGTCGCGCCCGATCGGAGCGACCGGCGGCACCGTGGCGCATATCCAACTGGTGCGCTACCTGACGACCCTGCCCGCCGCCTCGCGCTGGCCGACCTACCCGTACGGGACCAGCGCACTTGCCCTCCAGGCCCTGCTCGACGGGACCATCGCCGTGGCCGTCGTCTGGGCGCCCGATTTGTGGGCCAGGCAGAAGGCCGATCCCGCTTCTGCGGCCCTTCGCGTGATCGACTCCAGCCCCTTGCAGCCGAGCGGGTACGGCGTGGGAGCGCTGATGCTCGCCGATCAGACGTTCCTGCGAACCGCGGTCGACGATGCGATCGCTTCGTTGATCGCCGACGGGACGATCGCGTCGATCCTGGCGGAGTACGGCTTTCTGGCCAGGGCGCCTGGCCCGGGCGATCAATAGGAAAGCCCGGTCGGCCGCGCCTCTAGAGCGTGATGAGATCGGGCTGCTGTACCGACCTTAACCTCCCCCTTGCGGGGAGGTCGAAGGCGCGAGGCCTCTGGCCGAGCGGCTTCGGGAGGGGGTAGCGGGCGAAGCCCGCGTCTTTCGTTTCCCGGACGCCCCTTCCGGCTTACCCCCTCCCGAAATCGCTGCGCGCTTTCGACCTCCCCGCAAGGGGGAGGTTAAGCTGAGGGAGCTACCTCGTCTCAATTCATCGTGCTCTAGCTGAACGCGGAGCGCCCCCTCCCGAAACCGCTGCGCGGTTTCGACCTCCCCTCGAGGGGGAGGTTAAGCGCGCGTGACGTCGATACAATCGGCAACAAAGGGCCACTGTCTCCGGCGGCGGCAGGCCCTACTGCGCGAGCGCTTCCTTGACGGCGGTGGCGAGCTGCTTGAGCGAGAAGGGCTTGGGCAGGAAGTGGAAGCTCTCGCCGTCCGGGAGGTTCTTCTTGAAGGCCTCCTCGGCGTAGCCCGAGACGAAGATGATCTTGAGGTCGGGCCGCGTCTTGCGGAGTTCGCGGAGGAGCGAGGGGCCGTCCATCTCGGGCATGACCACGTCGGAGACGACGAGGTCGATGTGGCCTTCGAGCTGGTTGAACAATTCGAGCGCCTCGACGCCGGTCGAGGCCGCCTTCACGGTGTAGCCGCGGGTCTCGAGCGCGCGCGCCGAGAAGGCCCGCACCGCCTCCTCGTCCTCGACGAGGAGGATCGTCGCGGAGCCGGTAAGGTCGGAGAGCGCCGCCTTCTCGTCCACGACCGGGGCTACCGTCACTTCCGATTCGTCCACCGCGTGACGGGGCAGGAAGATGCGGAAGGTGGTGCCGGCGCCGAGCGCGCTGGTGAAGAAGATGTGCCCGCCGGTCTGGCGCACGATGCCGTAGGCGGTCGAGAGGCCGAGGCCGGTGCCCTTGCCGACTTCCTTGGTCGAGAAGAACGGCTCGAAGATCTTGGCCTGGACCTCCGGGGTCATGCCGGTGCCGGTATCCTGAACCTCGATGAGTACGTAGTCGGCATCGGGCAGCGACCGGAAGCCGAACTTCGCGGTCTCCTCGGCGGTGACGTTGGAGGTGCTGATCGAGAGCGTTCCCCCGCCCGGCATGGCGTCGCGGGCGTTGACCGCGAGGTTCACGATCACCTGCTCAAACTGGTTGATGTCGGCCTTCACCGGCCAGAGGTTGCGGCCGTGCAGGAGCTGCAGCTTCACCCCTTCGCCGAGGAGGCGCTGGAGGAGGATCGAGAGGTCGGAGAGCGCATCGGCCAGCGACAAAACCTGCGGGCGCAGCGTCTGCCGCCGCGAGAACGCGAGGAGCTGGCGGACGAGGCCGGCCGCCCGGTTGGCGTTCTGCTTGATGTTCATGATGTCCTGGAACGCCGGGTCGCTCGGCCGGTGGTTGGCGAGCAGCAGGTCCGAGAAGCCGATGATGGCGGTCAGGACGTTGTTGAAGTCGTGCGCCACGCCGCCGGCGAGCTGGCCGACCGCCTGCATCTTCTGGCTCTGCGTGAACTGCGCCTCGAGCGCGCGCTGCTCGGTGGTCTCGAGCGCGTAGACGATCGCCGTCTCGTCCTCGCTCGCGCCCTCCGAGACGGCGCTGACGTAGAAGCGGGCGCTGCGCTCGTTCTCGGCGAGGTGCGCGTCGATCGACGGGATCTCGCTCCGCCCCTCGGCCGCCATCTCGAGCGCCGCCGAAAGCACCGGCCGGTCGGCCTCGCGGAGGATGTCGGTGAGGCGCCGGCGCTTGCCCTGCTCAGCCCGCCCCGGCCCGAACAGCCGCGCGAAGGGGGCGTTGGTGCGCCCGATGCGCCCGCGCCGGTCGACCGAGGCGATGGCGATCGGGGTGTTGTTGAAGAAGCGCGCGAAGCGCACCTCGGCGGCCCGCACCGCCTCCGAGACGTCGACGCCAGGGCCGCGGTTGAGGACCAGCGTGCGCGTCGCGCCGGGCGCTCCGTCGGGCATCAGCGGTACGCTGTGGAGGAGGCGCACCGGCAGGCTCTGGCCGTTGCGCTTGACGAGGTCGAGGTCGATCACTTCGACCTTGGAGGGGTCCATCGCCGAGGCGGCGGAGAAGAGGAGCGCCGCGCCGTCGCCGCGGACGAGATCGGAGAGCGCGAGCTTTCCGGGCTGGAAGTCGGCGAGGTCGACGCCCAGCCACTCAGCCAGCGTCGCGTTGATGTAGACGATGCGGCCGTCGGGCTCGGCGGAGAGGAAGCCGGCGGGCGCGTGGTCGAGATAGTCGATGGCGTGCTGAAGGTCCTGGAAGGCGAGCTCCTGGCGCTTCCGCTCGGCCGTTACGTCCGCCAGGGTCCAGACCGCGAGGTCGCCGTCCTTGCCGCTTTCGGCGAGCGGCCGGACCTTGATGCGGTACCAGCGCGCCAGCTGCGGCCCGCCCGGCGAGGGGGCGATCGGCGCCGGCATGCGCACTTCGTCCGAGTCGGCGTGGCCCTCGCGCGCGGCCTGGGCCAGCCGGTAGATGACTTCGCCAGCGTTGGGGTCGGCGGCGAAGATGCGCTCGACGGTCCTCACCTCGCGCTCGCTGTCCGCGCCGATGAGGTCGGCGTAGGCGCGGTTGGCGTAGACGGTGCGCCCCTGCCGGTCGGTGACGATGACGCCGTCGCCGAGCGTGTCGATGAACTGCTTGGCGAGCGGGCTGCCCTGGGTGCGGCTGGTCAGCTTGACGAGGCCGATCGCGCTCGCGAACAGCGTGAAAACGCCGATCACCGAGAGGATGCCGAGCACCAGCATGACCGGGAGCGCCTGGTCCTGGCGCGAGAGCGCAAAGGCCACGGCGACGCCGATCAGCGCGAGGGCGAGCGCCACCAGCCGTCCGACGCCGCCAATGCGGTCGGACCGGTCGATGATCGCGCTCGACCGGTTTGCGTCCTCGCCCGCGTTCACCATCCGATCCCGCTCAGCCCAATTTCTGCTGCGACGAAGCAGCTCCCCGACTCAAGAGAATGTTCGCGATCATGCCCGAATTCAACGCGATGGTGTGTTTCGGGTGGACGAGAAGGCGAGTTGTCCCGCCCTCGCCTTCTTTGGCGCAGGAGGTTTGGTAGAAGGAATCGTCGACAAGGCACGCCTGCCTCGATTCGCGGGCGCCGTCGACGAACGTCCGGGGGCGGACATGGGGAACTATCTCGTTCCGGTTTTGGGTGAGACAGGCGCTATCGTGGCTCAAGTGATCATCACAATTCTCGCCGTCCTGGCGCTCCTCGGCGTCGTCGCCTGGGCGCTGCGCGGCTATTTCGGCAACCGGCTCCTGCCCGGCACGGGACCGCGCGCCCCGCGCCTCGGCGTGATCGACCAGGTGCCGATCGACGCCAAACGGCGCCTGGTGCTGGTGCGCCGCGACCAGTTCGAGCATCTGCTCCTGGTCGGCGGCCCGACAGACATCGTCGTCGAGGAGACGATCTATCGCGGCGTGCCGCTCGCCAACTACCCCCGGAACGAGGGGGTGCGCGGGCCGGCGCCTGCTCAGGCGGTCGGCGGTGCGCCGTCAGCCGGAGCGCTGCGGGGAACGGCTCCTGCGCCGGGTGCGCTCGCCGCCGCGGCGGGCGGCGAGGAAACCGACACGCCGACGCTCGCCCAGCCTACCGAGCCGCAGCCGGCTACGGCAGAGCCGGCGCCTGTCGCGCCGCGCGGCTCGCGACGCGAGATGCCTGCTACCGGGCCGGCTCCCGAGCGCCAGGCCGCTTCCCCTTTCCCCGCCGCGCCTGCGCCGGTGGCGCCCCATTCCGCCATCGAAACGCATGTCGAGGTGCCGCTCGGGTCGGTCGACCGACAGAGCCGTGCGGCCTCCTTCGCGAGCCGCTTCCAGTCCGGGCTGAGCCGCGGCGGGTTCGCCCGTCGTGGAACCGCGCGCGACTCAGCGCCGGAACAGCCGGCAGCGGTCGCGGCGGGCGCGTCGGACGTCGCCGCAGTGGAAGCGGCATGGAGCGCGGCGATGGCCGCGCGGAGCGAACCCGAGCCGGAGGCGCCCGCTGCAAACACGGCCGGCAACGCCGAGCCGGCAACGAGCGACTCCGACTGGATCACGCCGGCCTTCGCCGACGCCATGGAGCCGCGCCAGGCGATCGCCGCCAACGATCCGACGGCGTCGATCGACGAGCCCCCGGTCGAGGAAGTGCTGCCGCCGGCGCCCCCGGCGGTCGAGGAGCAGCCTCCTCCTCCGCCGCCGGTCGAGTTCGCCCCGCGCGCGGCGCGGCGGGCCAATCAGGCCAATCTCGAGCAGGAGATGGCCCGCCTCCTCGGCGAAATCGCGAGCAAGCGGTCCCGCTAGGCGGGCTTGGTCGGTTCAGCTTTCCGGTGGTCGAGCAAAAGCGATCGGCGCGGGCGCCGATCGTGAGGGCCTATTCCTCGCGGTAGACGCGTTCGCGGCGTTCGTGGCGTTCCTGCGCCTCGATCGAGAGAGTGGCGATCGGGCGGGCGTCGAGGCGCTTGAGGCCGATCGGCTCGCCGGTCTCCTCGCAATAACCGTAGGTGCCGTCCTCGATGCGCTGCAGGGCGGCGTTGATCTTGGAGATCAGCTTGCGCTGCCGGTCGCGGGTACGGAGTTCCAGCGCCCGATCCGTCTCCGACGAAGCGCGGTCGGCGAGGTCGGGATGGTTCTCAGTCTCGCTCTGGAGATGGGAGAGAGTCTCGCGAGATTCGCGGA
>CAYOET010000174.1:0-11734 GCA_964402985.1 uncultured Bauldia sp.
GTCGACCTCGCGGATATTGGCGAGGAACTGGTTGCCGAGCCCCTCGCCCTTCGACGCGCCGCGGACGAGCCCCGCGATGTCGACGAAGAGGAGGCGCGTGGGCACGATGCGCACCGACTTGCCGATCTCGGCGAGCTTGTCGAGGCGCGGGTCGGGCACGGCGACGTCGCCGGTGTTCGGTTCGATGGTGCAGAACGGATAGTTCGCGGCCTGCGCCGCGGAGGTGCGGGTCAGCGCGTTGAAGAGGGTCGACTTGCCGACGTTCGGCAGGCCGACGATGCCGCATTTGAAGCCCATGGGATCAGCTCAGGAGGGGACGGATGTCGCGGTCGAAGGGGTTGAGGATCGTCAGGCCGTCTACCACACGACCGTCCTGCAGGTCCTCCGACAAGAAGTAGCGGCAGCGCGCGAGGAGCGCGGCGGCCAGAAGCAGGCTGTCCCACCAGTCGTAGCCGGTTCGCGACTCGACCTCGAACGCGCGCGCGATCGTGTCGCCGTCGAGCGGCGCGCGGCAGGTCGGGAGGAGGGCGGCGATGAAGGCGCGCGCCTCCTCGCGCCCAACAAGAAGCGACTTCCGCGTCAGCACGCGATAGCACTCGTTGAGGCATTGCGGGCTGGTCACCATCGTCCCGGCGGCGAAGCTCGCCGCGATGAGGGTGCCGGCGCTAGCCCGCTTGCTCGGGTTTGCCGGATCGAGGCTGTAGATCAAGAGGTTCGTGTCGACGAAGAGCAGGTCGGTCATACAGCGACTCGCGTGTGGGAAGGTCCGCCGCGATGCCGGCATAGCCGGGACCGTCGAGGAAGCGCTGGAGTGCCTGGCGCTGCTCGAGCGAGACGGAGATTGCGGTGGGCCGCGCGCGCTCGACGGCCAGCTGCTCGCCCATCCAGCGCGACAAGCTCATCCCGGCCTTGGCGGCTTCGACCCGCGCCCAGCGCGCGGTGGTTTCGTCGAGGGTGATGGTCAGGCTCGTCATGGTCGTCTCGTTGCGCTGCGTGCGGGCAGCGTTGAAGTCGGTGCGTGCTTGTTCCGCAAAGCCCGAGAAGTCAGTGGCGGGGGCCGGCACGGACGGCTCACCTTCACTGCCCGAGCGCGCCGGCGCTGCCACCGACCGCAGGCGTTCGAGCTTCGTGCCGATCCAGCGGGAAACGCTGGTGCCGGCCTTGGCCGCTTCCACGCGCGCCCACCCGGCAGTCGCCGAATCGAGCGAAATGGTCACGTTCTTCATCTCACAGGCTCCGTGTTGCACGAATATCGTGTGCAACGCCAAACTGTCAAGGGCTAGCGGGTGAACAACCTGCGGAGGCGAGCAAAAGGACCCTGATCAGGGCCCTCGGCAGTGGAACCTGTCTTTGGCGGCGGTTCGCCTGGTCCGTCCGGGCCTTTCTTCGGCGACGGTTTCTTCGGCGCCGGACTCCCGCCCTGGGCCTCGTCGTCGGGACCACGGGTCGCGGCGTGGAGGCGGTTGGCGAAACTGTTGTCCTCGCCCTTGACCAGCAGCGGGACGTTGTCCGCGATCGCGTCGATGAGCGGCACCAGCCATTTCTCGTCGGCCTTGGCGAAGTCGTGGAGCACATAGCCGTGGACGGCGTCGCGGTGCCCCGGGTGCCCGATGCCGATGCGCAGGCGCCGGAACTCGAGGCCGATGCTGCCGGCGACCGAGCGGATGCCGTTATGGCCCGCCGCCCCGCCACCGGTCTTGATACGGGTCTTGCCGGCCGGCAGGTCGAGCTCGTCGTAGATCACCACGACATTGCCCGGCTCGAGCTTGTAGAAGCGCATCGCCTCGGCCACCGCGCGGCCGGAATCGTTCATGAAGGTCTGCGGCTTCATCAGCAGCACGCGGTCGCCGGCGATGTCGGCCTCGGCGACCTCGGACGAGAAATTCTTCTTCCACGCACCAAAACGCTGGCGCGCGTGAATGGCGTCGGCGATGCGAAAGCCGACGCTATGGCGGTGCTTGGAGTATTTCGGCCCCGGATTGCCGAGGCCGACGAGGAGCAGCATGACCTGTTCCCTGCGTTGGCAGGGGCGAGATTACTTCTTCTCTTTGTCGCCACCAGCGGCCGGAGCAGCGGCAGCAGCCTCGCCGGCAGCAGCTTCGCCCTCGGCGGCCGGAGCGGACGCGGCGGCAGCAGCGGCGGCAGCGGCCTCGCGCGCCTCTTCCTTGACGCCGGCCGGAGCAGCGATCGTGGCGACGGTGAAGTCGCGGTCGATCGTGATCCTGGTGCCCTCGGGCAGAGCGATCTTGGAGATGTGCAGCGAGTCGTTGATGTCGAGGCCGGTGAGGTCGGCGGTGATGAACTCGGGAATCGCGTCGACCGGCACGTCGAGTTCGACGGTGTGGCGCACGATGTTCAGCACGCCGCCGCGCTTGATGCCCGGGGAGGCGACATCGTTGGTGAAGTGGACCGGCACCTCGACGCGGATGCGGGCGCCTTCGGCGACGCGCAGGAAGTCGACGTGGATCGGGAAATCGCGGACCGGGTCGAGCTGATAGTCGCGCGGCAGGACCCGGATCTTCTTGCCGTCGACCTCGATCGTGGCGAGGCGGGTGAAGAAGCCGCCGCCATTGATGCGCTGGTCGAGCATCTTGTAGGGGACCTTGATGGCCAGCGGCGGCTCGTCCTCGCCGTAGATCACGGCCGGGATCATGCCCTCGCGGCGAGTCGCCCGAGCGCCGCCCTTGCCGGTGCGCTCACGAAGTTCCGCCGAGAGCTCGTAGCTCGTGGCCATGGTCGTCTCCTCAGAATGGAAAGGGCCGTTAGAAACGGCCAAAGCCGCGGCTCCCGAAGGTGCACAGCGGCTCGCGGCCTTATAGACAAGGTGCCACGCCGAGGCAAGGCGGATTTCCGCCCGCTATTTGCGGCTGGTGAGCAGAATGCGGTTGCCGGCTGGATCGGCCGTGAAGATTCCCACTTCGGCCGCGAGAACCTTGATTCCCGCCGTTTCAAGGCGGCCACGGGTGGCCTCGAGGTCGCCCGGGGATGGGTAGTCGATCTGGAAGTGGCGGAGGCCCGCCGATCCGGCCGAGGCCTGGGGCGCGCCGACGCCGTTCCAGGTGTTGAAGGCGACGATGTGCGGCACGGAGCCGGGCAGGGTGACGTCGCCCATCTGGATGGTGCGCGCCTGGAACTGCTCGGCGAAGCCGATGAGGTCGCGATAGAAGCCCATCGCCGCGTCGAGGTCGGAGACGTGAACGTGGACGTGGCCCACCCGCGTTCCGGCCGGCAGCGGAACGTTGAAGTCCTCGTCCGGCTTGAGCTCGCCGAGCACGGAGCGGACGTCGAGCGGGTCGCGGCCCGAATGCGGCTTGCTGTCCGCGGTGATCGCGCCATAGGTGCGGCCGTCGCTGACGAAGCGGCCGCGCTGCGGCGTCTCGAAGGTGATCTCGATCCCGTTGCCGTCGGGATCCCAGAGATAGGTCGTCTCGGTCACCAGATGATCGGTCGGCGAGTTCTGGAAGCGGGCGGTGAAGAGCCGGGCCAGCACGCGCGCAAGGTCGGCGCGCCGGGGAACGTGGATGGCGACGTGGTAGAGGCCGCTCGTCCGTTTCACCACAGGGCGCGCCGCGTCGGGGAAGAGGACGATGAGCGGCTTCCCGCCCGCGCCGAGAGTGATCTCGGTCGGCGTGCGGCTGAGCAGCGTCAGCCCGACGAGGTCGCGCCAGACGACCAGCGCGCGGTCGCCGTCGGTGACCGAAAGATGCACCGGGCCGAGCGTGGTGTCGGCGGGGGCGAGGCCGGGCTTCGGCTCGATGATGTTCTGCAGCATTTGGAACGACCCTTGTCGGACTAGAGGCCGAGGCTCGGCCAATAGCCCCAGAGGATGAAGAGCGCGAGGGCGAGCAGGATCAAATTGGCGATCAGCGTCTGCTGCGTCTCCCCGCGCATCGCGTGGAGGCCGATGGCAAGGACCTGGATGATCCCGAAACCGAGGGCGGCGAGCGGGGTCAGCCAGGGAAGGATGCCGGTTGCAGACGGCAGGATGAGACCGACCGCGGCGGCGAGTTCGGCGACTCCGACAAAGCGGGTCAGGGCGGGCGGGTAGTCGCCCGGCCATTTCATCATCGCCGCCAGATCCGGGATCGGCCGGAAGGTCTTCATGAAGCCCGCAAAGCCACTCGCCAAGGCGAGCAGGATTTGTGCGATCCACAGTGCAATGATCATCGACGGCCCCGCTGCCCTACGCGCCGACCCGGCGCCGCTGGCGTTTTCTGTCCATCGCGCCGGCAGTTGAAGAGACCGCGCGCCATGGTTATCTTACGTAACCAAGGTTAGGTAGGGGAACTGAGCCCCATGCCGCAAGGAGGCACATCCTTGAAACCAGCGAAGATCCATCTGCCGAGCGACTGCCGCCCGATCAACGAGGTCCTGTCGCGCATCGGCGACAAATGGACGGTGCTGGTGGTCAGCCTCCTCGGCCAGGAGAGCAAGCGATTCAGCGAGCTTCGCCGCTCGATCGGCGGCATCTCGCAGCGCATGTTGACGCTGACCCTCCGCGGGCTCGAGCGCGACGGCCTCGTCACGCGCACCGTGTTCCCGACCATCCCGCCGCGCGTCGACTACGAGCTGACCGATCTCGGCCGCTCGCTTCTGCCGCAGGTGATGGGGGTGGTGCGCTGGGCGCAGGAGAACCAGGACGCGATCGAGGCTGCGCGGGTCGGGTACGACAACGCCGCCGCCAAGACCGAAGCCAAGGAGCTCCGCAGGACCGCGGCAGGAGCAAATGGCCGTCGCCGGGTAGCGGCGGCCTAAGTCGCGTCACCACCCAACCTCCCCCTCGAGGGGGAGGTTAAGAAGGCAACGGTCGAGCCTTCGAATCGCCAGAGATCAGGCGGCGGCCGCTTCGACCTCGATGTCGGGGATGGTGTGATGCGCCGGGACCAGCAGCGGTACCGCACGCTGATCCTCGCGGGCGGCCTTCAGCACGTAGGCCCACCAGGTCAGCTGATTGAGAAGATCCCCGGCCGATTGCTGCAGGAACTCGAAGGACTCCAGCGTCTTCCCCTCGTTCTTCACGGCGAGATAGACCGGCGCCTGAATATGGACGCCGACGCGGATCGGGGCCATCTGCAGTTCGACCGCGTTGAGCCGGAGCTGCTCGATCGAGCGGGCGCCGCCGGCGCCGCCATAGCCGACGAAGGCGACCGGCTTCCGGTTCCACTCCTTGTACGCGTAGTCGAGGGCGTTCTTGAGGACGGCGGCCGGGCCGCGATTGTACTCGGCGGCGATGATGATGAAGCCGTCGAGGCTGTCGATCTTCTTCTGCCAGCGGAGGGCGACCTCGTTCTGGGTGGGTGCCCACGCCGGCGCGCCGGCTTCGTCGAAGAGCGGCATCGGATAGTCGCGAAGGTCGAGCACCTCGACCTCGATCTCCGGACGCTGCCGGGCGAGGTTGGCGATCCATGCGGCGGGGGTCTCGCTGAACCGGCCCGGGCGGGTCGTCCCGACGATCACTGCGATTCTAGGCTTGGCCATCTTGGAATGCTCCCGAGTCGGTATAAGATTGTGACCAGCACTATATGAGTGACCGAGAAAATGGCTCAAGGAGGCACTTCTTTGAAACGTAGGCACCAAAACCTCCCTGAGGATTGCCAGCCGATCAGCGACCTCCTCGCCCAGGTCGGCGACAAGTGGACGATCATGGTCATCCGCTCGTTGGGCGAGGGGGCGATGCGCTTCAACGAGCTGCAGCGCTCGATCGCCGGCATCTCGCAGAAGATGCTGACCGCGACGCTCCGCACGCTCGAGCGCAACGGCTTCGTGAGCCGCACGATCTTCCCGACCGCGCCGCCGCGGGTCGACTACGAGCTGACGGAACTCGGACGCGAGCTTCTCGTCCCGGTCGCGGCGATCGCCCAATGGGCGCAGACCAACCAGCCACGCATCGAGGCGGCGCGGGCGCGGTTCGATGGGAAGGTGTCCACGGCGCCCTCGGGGCAAGCCAGTTTCGTAACGGGTCAGGAGATATCGCGGGCGTAGCTCGCCGCGTTCCCGCCTCCCGCACACAGACTGTCATCGCCGGACTTGTTCCGGCGATTCATGAACGCCAAGCATCGCGAGTAGCCTCGACGCTTCGAGTTCATGGGTTGCCGGGACAAGCCCGGCAATGACAACAGGGCGTGCCGAGGTCCCCCTGGAGGCGTCTAGTCGAACAGGCTCGACACCGACTTCTCTTGCGCGGTGCGCAGGATCGCTTCGCCGATCAGCGGGGCGATCGATAGGACGCGGATATTGGGCGAGGCGAGCACCGCGGCATTGGGCTCGATCGAGTCGGTGATGACCAGTTCGAGGAGCCGCGAAGCGGTGACGCGGGCGACCGCGCCGCCCGAGAGGACGCCGTGCGTGATATAGGCGCGCACCGATTTCGCGCCGCGGGCGTGGAGGACGTCGGCGGCGTTGCAGAGCGTGCCGCCGGAGTCGACGATGTCGTCGAAGAGGATGCAGTCGCGGCCGGCGACGTCGCCGATGATGTTCATCACTTCCGACTCGCCGGGGCCCTCGCGGCGCTTGTCGACGATGGCGAGCGGGGCGTCGATGCGGCTCGCCAGCAGCCGCGCGCGGACCACGCCGCCGACATCGGGCGAGATCACCATCGCGTTTCCGATGCCGTCATGGTCCTGGATGTCGCGCACCATCACCGGCACCGAGAAGAGGTTGTCGGTCGGGATGTCGAAGAAGCCCTGGATCTGGCCGGCGTGGAGGTCGAGCGTCAGCACCCGGTCGGCGCCGGCGCGGGTGATGAGGTTGGCGACGAGCTTGGCCGAGATCGGCGTGCGGGCCGAGGTCTTCCGGTCCTGCCGCGCATAGCCGAAATAGGGCAGGACGGCGGTGATGCGGCGGGCCGACGACCGGCGCGCCGCGTCGATCAGGATCAGCAGCTCCATCAGATTGTCGTTGGCCGGGTAGCTGGTCGACTGGATGATGAAGAGGTCTTCGCCGCGGATGTTCTCCTGGATCTCGACGAAGATCTCCTGGTCGGCGAAACGGCGCACCAGGCAGGCCGAGAGCGGCACCTTGAGATACGCGGAAATGGCCTCGGCCAGCGCGCGGTTGGAATTGCCGGCGACGAGCTTCATCAGCGCTATCCGTCTTGAGACATGGAGCTTTTCGGCTCGGAGCCGACGAGCGGCCTTTTAGCAACGAGTGCTTAGCCGCGCAAACCGTGCGCCTGCGGCCTTGTGGACGGAAGAGAGGCTCTATCCGCGGCGGAGCCAGGCGTAGATCGAATCGATCACCCGCTGGGCGGCGAGCTGAATGGTCGCCTCGCTCACCCCGACCCAAGGATCGGGAGCCGTGTGCGTCGAAATCTCCTGGCCGCTGACGCGGTAGACGCGCATGCCGGCCGGGTCGAGCACGTCGAACACGTAGACGAGGATCGTCCCCGACGCACCGCTCACCGCCGAGAGATAGCCCTGGACGCGATAGTCGGCGGTCGGATCGTCGCTCTTGACCAGCGTGATCTCGCGCGACCGCGCCTCTTCGGCGAGCGCGTGGGAAAGGACGGTCAGCTGTTCCGACGGCGTATTGGTGATGTCGAGGAAGGCGAGGGTTTGGGCCGGCGGCGGGATGTCGGCGATCGCGACCGTCGGCGTCGGTTCCTTGGCGCAGGCGGCGAGCGCCACGCCGAGCAAGGCGAGGACGCCTATCCTGACCTTCCGCGCAAACGACATCATGCGACCCCAACCAACGCTGCGCTCCGTGTCTAGCCGCATTCGGCCGCAGCGTCCATCGAGGGCGGTGCCTCAGGCGAGGGCGATGGCCGAGATCTGGCGGCCGTAGTCGGTCTCGCTGCGGTGGGTCGAGCGGCGGAAGGAGTAGAACCACTCCTCGTCGTCATAGGTGCAGAGGCTGAGGTCCACGACCGTGCCGACGCCGATCGCGGCAAGACGCCGGGCGACGAAGCCGGGAAGGTCGAACTGGAAATGGTTCGCCCGCTCGCCCACGACGAAGAAATCGTCGAACGACGCATCCGCGGCGAGAAAGCGCGCGCGGAAATCGGCGCCCACCTCGTAGCGGTCCTGCGAGATGGTCGGCCCGACCACGGCGACCACTCGCCCGGGATCAGCGCCGAGGCGCTCCATGGCGGCGAGCGTGGCCGGCAGCACGCCCTCGAGCGCGCCGCGCCAGCCGGCATGGGCAGCGCCGACGACGCCCGCACCGGGCTCGGCGAAGAGGACCGGCGCGCAGTCGGCGGTCGCCACGCCGACGGCAAGGCCGGGGGTCGCGGTCACCACCGCATCGGCGTCGGGGAGCCGGTCGCCTTCAACCGAGTGCGTCAGCGTGGCGACGGTGATGCCGTGGACCTGGTTGGGCGAGAAGAGCTGGCCGGGAGAGAGGCCCAGGTGCATTGCCACAAGGCGCCGGTTCTCCGCGATGTCGGCGAGCCGGTCGCCGGAATTGAGGCCGGTGTTGAGGCCGCGATAGACGCCCTGCGAAACGCCGCCGACCCGGTTGAAGAACCCGTGGCGGATGCCGGAGAGATCGCTGAACGCGACGCCTTCGATCGGGGAGAGCATGTCGGACACCTGTCTCCTTTGGTCAGCGAGTGTCAAACACAGGAAGGTTGAGGCCCGGTGTACCCAACCCCAGAATCTTGAAGCTATCCCCCATTTGCTCGGGGGCGACGAGCCGCTCGGCGGCCTTGCGCAGGGTCTCGACCGTCGCTGCATCCTTGCCTTTGGCGAGGCGCTCCGCGCGCTCCCTGATGCCGAGCCGACGCAAGAAATCGGCTTGGGTGAGGAGCGGCGCAGCATGCGCGCCGGCCGCTTCGGCCGCCTCGGCGAGGGCGGCGAAATCGACATGCGCGCTGAGGTCGGCCTCGCCGGGATGGGCCAGCGGGTCGTCGAAGGCGTGGCCGCGGACCGCCTGCAGGGTCGGGCCGGGCGGACTGGTCCCATACCCGTAGTCGACGATCAGCGCTGCGCCGGGAGCGCTCGCAAGGCGCGTCCCGATCTCGGCGGTAAGAGCTCCTGCGGCGGCTGCGACTTCCCAGATCGTACCCGGCGCGACGTCGGGCGGGAGTTCGGGCAGGGTCGCGCCTGGCATCAGCCCGAACGCCAGGGCGCGATCAGCACCGAGGCCGACGACGCGCTCTGCCCAGCCGCCATCGGTGCGCACGAACTGGCGGATGGGAAGGGCGTCGAAGAACTCGTTGGCGATAAGGATCACCGGCCCGCCGGGAAGGTCCCCGACCGTGTCGTGCCAGATTGGCGCTGCGCCGGTGCGCGCCAGCGTCTCGGCCTGGATGGCGCGGAGGCGGGGGCTGGTCTCGACCAGGTGGACTCGCGCCGCCGTGGCGAACCCAGGGCGAATGCCGGCGGCGCGGAGGAGATCCGCCATCAGCGTGCCGCGGCCGGGACCTAGCTCGGCGAGGGTGAAGCTCGCCGGCTCGCCCATCGCCTGCCAGGTCGCCACGCACCACACCCCGATCAGCTCGCCGAACAGCTGGCTGATCTCCGGCGCGGTGATGAAGTCGCCCGCCCGCCCGAGCGGGTCGCGGTGCTGGTAGTAGCCATGCTCCGGGTCGGAGAGGCAGGCGGCCATGTACTGCGCCACCGTCAGCGGGCCGGTCGCTTCGATCAGCCGGGCGAGGCGAACGGCGAGCGGCGTGGGTTTGCCCGGCGCATGCCTCGCGGTCACGGCATCTGCGCGGCCGGCTCGCGGCGCGCTGCCCACAGCATCAGCCCGAGCCCGGCGAGGATCATCGGCAGCGACAGCAGCATGCCGAGGGTGAGCGGGCCGGCGAGGTAACCGATCTGCGCGTCGGGCTCGCGGAAGAACTCGACCACCACGCGCGAGAACCCGTACCAGGCGGCGAAGGCGCCGGAGACGAACCCGGGCTGGGTCAACCGCTTCCGGCCGTGGGTGAGGAAGCGGAGGATGAGGAAGAGGGCCAGACCCTCGAGCGCCGCCTCGTAAAGCTGGCTCGGATGGCGCGGCTCCGGCCCGGCCGCCGGGAAGACGAACGCCCACGGCACGTCCGTGATCCGCCCCCACAGCTCGCCGTTCACGAAATTCGCGAGGCGCCCGAAGAAGAGCCCAAACGGCACGACCGCGGCGGCGACGTCGAGGAGCGCCCAGAACGGGATGCGGTTGACGCTTGTGAAGACGAGCATCGCGACGACCACGCCGAGGAACCCGCCGTGGAAGGACATGCCTCCCTCCCAGATCGCGACCATGCTGATCGGGTCGGCGGCGAAGCGCGCGAGATCGTAGAAAAGGACGTAGCCGATGCGCCCGCCGAGGACGACCCCAAGGGTGCCCCAGACAATGAAGTCGTCAACCGCGCGCGTCCCGAACGGGGCGCCTCCGGGCCCCCATAGCTTGGGGTTGGCGACGATGCGCTTGGCGTACCACCACCCGAGGAGGATGCCGACGATGTAGGCGAGCGCGTACCAGCGGAAGGCGAACGGCCCGATCTGGACGGCGACGGGGTTGAACGCGGGAAAGGGCAGGGCGAACAAGCGAAAACGGCTCGGGCTCGAGGAAACTGGCGCACCGCCAAGCCTGGGGGCCGTGGCGTTCCGCATCCTTGCAGCCTGATCAACCAGTCTCCATAGTATTGCAAACGGAATATCGGCGCTTTCGCCCGGAGGCCCCCGCGATGAACCAAAGCCAGAACCCGAACTGGTTCTACGACCAGTTCTCCAAGATCTTCACCGACGCGGCCAGCGTCGCGCAGGGCGTGCGCCGGGAGGCCGAGCAGCTGTTCAAGTCGCAGGCCGAGAAATTCGTCAACGACATGGACCTCGTCAAGCGCGAGGATTTCGACGCCGTCCGCGAGATGGCGACGCGGGCGCGCGAGGAAAACGCGGCGCTCACCGCCCGCCTCGCGGCCCTCGAGGCAGCCCTCGCGGGCCTTCGTTCCGGCTCACCTGCAGCGCCCGGCGAAACGCCCGCCGACACCGGCGCCACGAAACGCCGCGCGGCCGGACCTTCGTCCTCGACGAGCGGCCGGCGCCGGACCAAGCCCGAGGGCGGGCCGGGCCCGACGGAAGGAACGGACGGCTGAGCCGCTGTCCACAATTCTTCGCGAGAGCTGGATGAAAAGCCGCTTCTCAGCGAAGCCACCCTCTATACTGATTTTGCAAGGAGATTCGCCTTTCGTCATGCGGGTGTCGCACGGCTTCCGCACGAGAGCGAATATCGAGCAGACGGCGAGTCGAGGACGGATTGTCCGGCCTCGCTCGCGAGACGGAAAGGATGACCGATGAGCCTCATCGATTTCGAGGTCGAGCGTCACGCCAATCCCGTCGACACCATCGAGCGGATCGCGGCTATCAACGACTGGGCGTTCGAGCGCTCGGGCGATGACGAGATCACCGTGTCGGTGGGCGGCGGCTGGTGCGACTACCACGTGTCCTTCTCCTGGATGGAGGAACTCGAGGCGATTCACCTCGCCTGCGCCTTCGATCTCAAAGTGACCGAACCCCGCAAGGCCGAGATCATCCGTCTCCTCTCGCTCGTCAACGAACAGATGTGGATCGGCCATTTCGACCTGTGGGGCAGCGAGGGCGTGGTGATGTATCGCCAGACGCTCCTCCTTTCCGGCGGCGCCGAGGCCAACAATCAACAGGTGGAGAGCCTCCTCAGCACCGCCATCGAGTCGTGCGAGCGCTACTACCAGGCGTTCCAGTTCGTCGTGTGGGCGGGGAAAACCGCCAACGAGGCGCTCGACTCGGTCTTGTTCGAAACCGCGGGTGAGGCGTAAGAAAGAGCTTCGCGGATAGCT
>CAYOET010000175.1:0-17626 GCA_964402985.1 uncultured Bauldia sp.
GTTGGGGAGGTCGACCACCGAGCGCGGCCGGCTGATCGTCTGGATACCGTTCTGCACCGTACCGACGCTCTCGAAGAGCCCGGTGATGGTGCGCATGATCCAGCCCGACATCTGGTTGAGGCGCAGCACCATGGCGTTGGCGAGTGCGATGCCGCCGAGCGAGATGGCGCCGGTGGTCCACAGCCAGATGCTGAGCGCGCCGACCGTGAAAATGAGGAAGCCGTTGAGGAGCGTGAGGCTCAGCGTCATCACGGTGATGGTGCGGTTGAGCTGGATGGCCGCCGAAAAGGTCCGGCGGAAGGACTCCAGGACGAACGCGTCCTCGCGCTCGGGATGGGCGAAGAGTTTCACCGACTGGATGTTGGTGTAGCTGTCGACCACCCTCCCCGACATCGCGGAGTTGGCCTCGGCGAGTGCCTGCGAGCGCTCGCGCACCGGCGGCACAAGCCACCAGGTCGTGACCACGTAAGCCAGGGTGTAGACGACGATCGGCAGGATCAGCCACGGGCTAAGGCCAGCGAACAGCCAGACGGTGCCGACGAGGTAGACGACCAGCGTCCACAGGCCTTCGATCACGCCGAACACGGTTTCGCGGAGCGCCTGTCCGGTCTGCTGGACCTTCTGGGCGATGCGGCCGGCGAAATCGTTGGTGAAGAAGGAGAGGCTCTGGCGGAGCACGTAGCGGTAGGTCCGCCAGCGGACGCTGTTGGTGAGGCCCGGGATCATCGTGAGGCGGGTGAGGCCACTGTTGATCAGGCTCGCCACCGGCCGGATCACCAGGATCACCACCGACATCAAGAGGAGGTTCCCCCAGTTCTCGGCGATGAAGGTCTGGGGCGTCGACTTCGCGGCGCGGTCGACGATGTCGCCGAGGAAGACGAGAAGCGACATCTCGATGATCGAGACGACGAGGGCGCTGATCAGGACCGCGACAAGGAGGCCCTTCACCGGGGCGAGGAAATAGCGGAAGAACGCCCACAGCGTCGCCGGCGGCTGCTCCACCGGCGCGTCCGCGAAGGGATCAATGAGGCGTTCGAACCAGTTCAGCATCGCCAAGCCAAGGGCGGGACGGCGAAGCCGGCCGGCCGAGTGTGAGGGGTTTTCGGCCGCATCCAGTGCCAACCGGATCGGTCTGACTACGCCTCCTCCCCCTCCGTGGCAAGGCTATTGAGCCGGCCCGCGAGGACGCGCAGAAGGACGCTGGGATCGCTTGGAAAGCCGCACGAGAGAATGACCGACACCGACGACATCGAAAGCCGAAAGGCGCGCGCATCCGAGTGGTTCGCAGAGCTCCGCGATCGCATCGTCGCCGCCTTCGAGGCGATCGAGGACGAGCTGCCGTCGGATATGCCTTTCGCCGAGCGGAAGCCCGGGCGATTCGTCCGCACGCCGTGGTCGCGCACCGATCACACCGGCGTTCCGGGCGGCGGCGGCACGATGGCGATGATGCATGGCCGGGTGTTCGAGAAGGTCGGCGTCCATGTCTCGACGGTGCATGGCGAGTTTGCGCCCGAGTTCCGCAAGGAGATGCCGGGGGCAAGCGAGGACCCACGCTTCTGGGCGAGCGGGGTGTCGCTGATCGCCCACATGCAGAACCCCAACGTGCCGGCCGTCCACATGAACACGCGCATGGTGGTGACGACCAAGCGCTGGTTCGGCGGCGGGGCGGATTTGACGCCCGTGCTCAGCGGGAGGCGAACGCAGGAGGACGCCGACACGGTCGCCTTTCACGCGGCGATGCGCGCCGCCTGCGCGGCGCATCCGGTGGCCGACTACGAGCGCTTCAAGAAATGGTGCGACGACTATTTCTACCTCAAGCACCGCAAGGAGATGCGGGGGATCGGGGGCATCTTCTTCGACAACCACAACAGCGGTTCGTTCGAGGACGATTTCGCCTTCGTCCGCGATGTCGGCCTCGCCTTCCTCGACGTCTACCCGAGACTCGTCCGGGGAAATTTCGCCGCGCCGTGGACCGAGGCCGACCGGGAGGAGCAGCTGGTGCGCCGCGGCCGCTACGTCGAGTTCAACCTCCTCTACGACCGCGGCACTGTCTTCGGGCTGCGCACCGGCGGCAATATCGACTCGATCCTCTCGTCGCTCCCGCCAGTGGCCAAGTGGCCTTAGAGTAGCGGCTCGTGGTCGATTCCTTCGGGCTCCCATAGTTCGATCGGGTTGCCCTCGGGGTCGTAGAGGCGCGCGAAGCGGCCGTTCGGGTAGGTCTCGGGGTCTGACGTGACCTCGATCCCGGCCGCTAGCAGCTGGGCGATCATCGCGGTGAGGTCGCGGACGCGGAAGTTGAGCATCCATTGTTGCTCGGGGCGGCCGAAATAGCTGGTGTCCATCGCGAAGGGGGCGAAGACTGTCGTGCCTCCATCCTGGCGCCACGGCTTCCCGCCGTAGTCCTGGGGCGGCGGGGCGACGCCGAGATTGTCCTCGTACCATTTGAGGAGCGCGGCGGGATCCTTCGACCGAAAGAAGAAGCCGCCGAAGCCGGTGACGCGTTCCATCGCTGGCACTCCCTATTGCTGCGCCGCTGCCTGCTGGAGGCGGGCGACAAGCGCGTGACGGTCGGGCGCGAAATCCTCGGCGATCCACCACGCTTCGAGATCGCGAAGGAGCGCGCCAACGTCAGGTCCCGGCCGGACACCCATGGCGAGGACGTCGCCGCCGCTGACCGGAAAGCGCGGCACGGACCAGCTTCCGGCATAGGACCACAGAGCGTGCCAGTCGGTGGGAACATCCTCGCGCTTCGGACGCGCCGCACGGAGGAGCACTGCGTCCCGGAAGAGGGTCGACCCAAGCCGGTAGATGTGCGCCCTCGCCTCCCGCTCGCCCATCCCGGCGTCGAGCAAGGGAAGCGCGTCGAGGACGCCGACCATCGCCTTACGCTCGGCGTTGGCGAGGCGGAGGCACGTGGCGATGCGCTCGCCGTCCTCGCGCACCCGGCAGGTCAGCGCGGCGAGGCGCAGAGCGGGCCGCGGCTCGGCGCCCCACTCGGCCTCGAGCCGGGTGAGGCGCTGGAACCCGGCGATGTCGGCGACGCCGCCGGTGATGATCGGGAGGATGCCGTAGTCCTGCAGGAGCTCGGCGGTCTCTGCGGCGCGACGGGCGACGAGAAGCTTCCGCATTTCCTGGGCGATACGCTCGGCGGAGAGCTCGCGGAGCCCGCCGCGCGCCTCGACGCTCGCCGCGAGGCCCTCGCGGTCGGGCGGTCCCTCGCCGAACTGGGCGAAGAAGCGGAAGAAGCGGAGGAGACGCAGCCGATCTTCGGCGATCCGCCGCTCAGCCGAGCCGATGAAGCGGACGCGCCGCGCCAGCACGTCGGAGAGGCCGCCGAGCGGATCGTAGACCGTGCCGTCGGCGTCGACGCTGAGCGCGTTGATGGTGAAGTCGCGGCGCTCGGCGTCGCGGACCCAGTCGCGGCCGAAGCGGACGATTGCGTGGCGGCCGTCGGTCTCGACGTCCTCGCGGAGCGAGGTCACCTCGTAGGGCTTGCCCTGCGCGACCAGGGTCAATGTGCCGTGGTCGGCGCCGGTCGGCACGACTTTGATCCCGGCATGGGCCGCGCGCGCGGCCGTGACATCGGGCGTGGCGGTGGTGGCGAGATCGATTTCGGTCACCGGCAGGCCGGCGAGCGCGTTGCGCACCGCCCCGCCGATCACACGCGCTTCGTCGCCGTCGACCGCGAGGGTGCGCAGCACCAGCTGGAGCGCGGGCGCCTCCAGCCAGTCGGCGCGGAGGCGCGTCGTCACTGGAAATTGCCCGGGACGATCTGGCCGTCGCGCAGCGTCGCCGGCTGGTAGTCGAGGCCGGGCGTAGCCCCGCCGAAGGTGGTGATGAGGACGAGGCCGACCAGCATCACCAGCGCGCCGGCGAGAAGCAGCCAGCCGAGAACGCGCATCGACCAGTCGTCGCTCGAGCCGAGACTGCGGCGCGTGGCGACGATGTAGAGCCCGTACACCGCGAAGGGCAGCAGGAAGAAGACGAGGTTATAGACGAGGACTCTCGTCATCGAGGAAGACCCGTTGGTAAAGGGAGCGCGCGATCCCAGCCGTAGCACCCCAGATATAACGATCTCCGAAGCCGATCTCATAGAAATGGCGTTCGATGCCATTCCACACGCGGCTGCGGCGCTGGTAGTTCGCGGCCGTCATCAGGAAGGCAAGCGGCACTTCGAAGACGGCGGCCACTTCGTCGGCGTTCGGGGCAAGCGCGAAGCCGGGACGGACCCGCGCCAGGACCGGCGTGATCCGGTAGCCGGTGCCGGTGAGGTAAGGCGCGAGGTAGCCGACCGGCTCGACGAAGGAGCGCGCGAGGCCGATCTCCTCCTCGGCTTCGCGCAGCGCGGCAGCGATGGCGTCCCCGTCGCCAGGGTCGATCTTGCCGCCGGGGAAGGCGATCTGGCCGGCGTGCGTGGGGAGATGCGCGGTGCGCTCGGTGAAGAGGACCGCCGGCTCGGCCCGGTCGAGAACCGGGATCAGCACGGCCGCCTCGCGGAAGCGCGTGCCCGCGGTGGGAGCGAGGTCGGGGTTGAGATGGTGATCGCCGTAAACGTGGTCGCCGGTCACCGGGACCGGGGAAAGGCGCGCCGCCGCCGCGCGGAAGAATCGTTCGCCGCTGGCGGCGTCGGTCGGCGTATCTCCCCTCGCGATTCTGGTCACCCGGTCGTCCTGTTGCTGCGCTCGAAGTCTATCACGCTGATGTGAAGCCCGAGGCTGGCTCTGCCGCTGATCCGCCACGTCCTGCGACGATATGGACTTTCCGCTCTTCGCAAAGAGGCCGCGTGCGGTTCAGCCTCCGATCAGGGGGCCGCGTTGCCGGTCCAAACCCCGCGTGGAGAGCGCGAAAATGCCGCTTACGCATGGTTGTCCGGCGTGCCATCATCGCCGGCGGCGACGGTAAGACGGCGGACCAATCCGCCCGAGCGGACTGAAGGATCAGCATGAGCGCGGTAACCCAGCCCCTTTCCCAGTCGGAAGCCAATGCCATCGTCGCCGAGACCGACCGTGCGGTGACCCGCATCGCCGAGGCGCGCGCCGCCATCGGCAAGGTGATCTTCGGCCAGGAGATCGTGATCGACCAGGCGCTGATCACCCTCCTCTCCGGCGGCCACGGCCTCCTCGTCGGCGTGCCCGGCCTCGCCAAGACCAAGCTCGTCGAGACGCTCGGCGTTGTCCTTGGCCTCGTCACTCGCCGCATCCAGTTCACGCCCGATCTGATGCCGTCGGACATTCTCGGCTCCGAGGTGCTCGACCAGTCGGCCGAGGGCGTGCGCAGCTTCCGCTTCGTGCGCGGCCCGGTGTTCGGGCAGCTGCTGATGGCGGACGAAATCAACCGCGCCAGCCCGCGCACCCAGTCGGCGCTCCTCCAGGCGATGCAGGAGCACCACGTCACCGTTGCCGGGCAGCGCCACGATTTGCCGGCGCCGTTCCACGTGCTCGCCACGCAGAACCCGATCGAGCAGGAAGGTACCTACCCGCTGCCCGAGGCCCAGCTCGACCGCTTCCTCCTGCAGATCGACGTCCACTACCCGGACGTGACGGCCGAGCGGCGGATGCTGTTCGAGACCACCGGGTCGACCGAGGCCGAGGCGGTGAGCATTCTCTCCGCCGAGGAGCTCCGCAACATCCAGCGTCTCGTCCGCCGCCTGCCGGTCGGCGAGTCGGTGGTCGAGGCGATCCTCGCCCTCGTCCGCTCGGCGCGCCCGGGCGAGACCTCGGACAAGCGGCTGACCTCTGCGATCGCCTGGGGTCCCGGCCCGCGCGCCAGCCAGGCGCTGATGCTCGCGACGCGCGCCCGCGCCCTCCTCGACGGCCGCTACGCGCCGTCGGTGGACGACGTGCTGGCGCTCGCCGAGCCGGTGCTTCAGCACCGCATGGCGCTCTCCTTCTCGGCCCGCGCCGAGGATCTCACCGTCCGTACCGTGGTCGCCGAGCTGAAGCGGAAGATCGGCTGACGCGATGACCTACGAAGCCGGCACGGCGCCCTACGCCGCGCGGCAGTCACTCTCCGACTCGAAAGAGCTGGCGAGCGTGCTCCCGGACCTTCTGGTCCAGGCGCAGCGCATCTCCTCGACCATCCTCACCGGCTGGCACGGCCGCCGGCGCAGCGGGCCGGGCGAGACGTTCTGGCAGTTCCGCACTTTCGTGCCCGGCGAGTCGACGACCGGCATCGACTGGCGCCGCTCGGCGCGCGACGAGCATGTCTATATCCGCGAGAAGGAATGGGAGGCGGCGCACACGATCTGGATGTGGGCCGACATTTCCCCGTCGATGGATTTCCGCTCGCGTCTTGCGACGATGAGCAAGCGCGACCGCACGATCCTCGTCCTTCTCAGCCTCGTTGATCTCTTCGCCCGCGGCGGGGAACGCGTCGGCTTCCTCGGCAAGACGCCGCCGATCTTGTCGCGGAACGCCGCCGAGCGGATCGCCACCGCGCTCATCCATCTCGGCCCGGTCAAGCCGCCGATCGAGTCGGTCGGCCTCCGGCGCTTTTCCGATGTCGTGCTGATCGGCGACTTCCTCGACTCGGTCGACGAACTCGAGGCGTCTCTTGCCAAGGTCGCCGCGGCGGGCGCGCGCGCCCATCTGGTGCAGGTCCTCGACCCGGTCGAGGAGACCTTCCCCTATGCCGGCCGTACCGAGTTCCGCGATCCCGAGACCGGGCAGCGCCACATCCTCGGCCGCGCCGAGCAGTACCGGCAGGACTACCAGGACAAGCTCGCGGACCTTCGCAACCGGATCGGCCTCTACGCCCGCCGCCTCGACTGGACGTTCCTGATCCATCGCACCGACCAGCCGGCGACGCGACCGCTCCTCGCCCTGCATGCGCGCCTCGGCGACCGCGGCGACCGTTTCGGAGGACGCGCAGCATGATGGGGCTGCCGCTCGCCTTCGCCGCGCCGGCCGTCCTCGGCGCGCTGATCCTCCTGCCGGCGATCTGGTGGCTCCTTCGCCTGACGCCGCCGCGGCCGCGCCTCGAAGCCTTTCCGCCGATGCGGCTTCTCCTCGAGATCGCGCGGAAGGAAGAAACCCCCGCCAAGAGCCCGTGGTGGCTCACCCTCCTGCGCCTCCTCCTCGCCGCGCTGATCATCTTCGCGTTGGCTGGCCCGATCCTTCGGCCCATCGCCGAGGAAGCGCCCGGCAATGGGCCCCTCCTCCTCGTGATCGACAATGGCTGGGCGTCGGCACGGCAGTGGGACTCCGAGGTCGAGACCGCGCGCCGGATCCTCGCGCTCGCCGCCCGCGCCGAGCGACCCGTGGCGCTGGTCGCGACGGCCGATGGCATCGGCCAGCCGCTCGCCCCGACCGATCCCGACTCTGCTCTCCGCCGTCTCGAGGCGCTCGCCCCGCAGCCGGTTCCCGCCGAGCGCGCCGCGATCGCGAAGGCCCTCGCCGAGATTGTCGACATCTCGACCTTCGGCGGCGTGGTGTGGCTGTCCGACGGGCTGGGCGGCGACGATGCGGACGCCTTCGCGTCCTATCTCGGCGCCAACGTCCCCGCGCCGGTGCTGGTCTACAACAACGGCCGCACCGACCTCATCGGCCTCACCCCGCCGAGCGCGACCGCGGACTCGCTGGTCGCCACGATCGTGCGCCAGTCGGGCGCGACGCCTGGGGCGGGGGTCGTGCGCGCGCTCGACATCCAGGGCCGCCTGATCGGCGAGTCGAGCTACGATTTCGGGATCGGCCAGTCGCTGACCGCCGACGCCGAGATCACGCTCCCGACCGAGCTCCGCAACGACATCGTGCGCCTCGAAATCGCGGGCGAGGAGACCGCCGGCGCGGTCCAGCTCCTCGACGAGCGCTTCAAGCGCCGCCGCATCGGGCTCCTCTCCGGCGCGTCGTCCGATACCGCCCAGCCGCTCCTCTCGCCGCTCTACTACATCAGCCGCGCGGTAGAGCCGTTCGCCGACATCCGCGAATCGCGGGACGCCAACCTCGCCGTCGCCCTGCCCGAACTCATCGAGGCCGGCTCGTCGGTGATCGCAATGGCCGATGTCGGCACGCTGTCGCCCGAGGTCGAGGAGGCGGTGGTCGCGTGGATCGAGGACGGCGGGACGCTGGTCCGTTTCGCCGGTCCGCGCCTCGCTGCGACCCCCGACGCCCTAGCGCCGGTGATCCTCCGCGAGGGCGACCGCGTGCTCGGCGGCAGCCTGTCGTGGGAGACCCCGCAGCCGCTCGGCGGCTTCTCCGCGGGCAGCCCCTTCGCCACCTTGCCCGTGCCCACCGACGTCACCGTCGAGCGCCAGGTGCTCGCCGAGCCGGACGCGGATCTTGCCGACCGCACCTGGGCCTATCTCGCCGACGGCACGCCGCTCGTCACCGCCGCGCAACGCGGCGAGGGGTGGCTGATCCTCTTCCACGTCACCGCCGACCCGACCTGGTCGAACCTCCCGCTCTCCGGCACGTTCGTGGAGATGCTTCGCCGCATCGTCGCGTTCTCGAATTCGGCCCGCCCGGTCGGCGAGGAAGGCGAAGGAGCGACCGTGCTGCTGCCGCCCTACCGAATGCTCGACGGTTTCGGCCGCTTCACCGGCGCCGCCTCGAACGCCGAACCGATGCCCGGCAATGCGGCCGAGGCCCCGGCAACCGCCGCGCGCCCGCCGGGCCTCTACGGCTCGGAGGAGGGTTTTCGCGCGGTGAACCTCCTCGGCGAGGACGCCACGCTGCCGGTGTTCGCGCCCGGCCCGCTCGGCGCTTCGGCGATGCGCGCCTATCCGACCGAGGCGCCGCAGGATCTTTCGCCACCCATCCTCGCCATCGCGCTGGCGCTGCTGCTCCTCGACGCGATCGCGGTGCTGTGGCTGGGCGGGGCGTTCTCCCGCCGTCGCCGGCCGGCGATGGCCGCCGCTCTCGCCTTCCTCCTCCTGATCCCGGCGGGCGCGCTCATTGCGCCGCGCGAGGCGTCGGCCCAGCCCGCCGGCGGGCCGGGCTTCTCCGATCCGCAGCGCGACGAGTTCGCGATGCGGGCGGCCAATGGCAGCTTTCTCGCCTACGTGATCACCGGCAATCCGGTCCTCGACCGCGCCAGCGAGGCCGGCATGTCGGGGCTGGCGCAGGTCGTCGCGGGACGCACCGCGTTCGAACCCGAGGGGCCGATCGGCGTCAATGTGGAGAGCGACGACCTCTCCCTCTTCCCGCTCATCTACTGGCCCATCGATCCGGCAGCGCCGCTGCCCTCGGCGGCGACCATGGCGCGCGTCGACGCCTTCATGAAGCAGGGCGGGACGGTCCTTTTCGACACCCGCGACCAGCTCGAGCGCTCGATCGGCAACACCTCGTTCAGCGGCACGCCGGCGGCCGAGCGGCTGCAGGCGATGCTCGCCAGCCTCGACATCCCGCCGCTCGAGCCGGTGCCGTCTGACCACGTGCTGACCAAGACGTTCTACATCCTCAACGAGTTCACCGGCCGCTACACGGGGAGCCCACTATGGGTGGAGGCGACCGCGCCGGTCGATCCGAACTCGGGCCGTCCGGTCCGTCCCGGCGACGGGGTGAGCAGCATCATGATCACCGGCGCCGACCTCGCTGCGGCGTGGGCGGTCGACGACCGCGGGCAGTTCCTCTATCCGACCGTTCCGGTGGACTCGTTCTATCGCGAGATGGCGTTCCGGAGCGGCATCAACATCCTGATGTATACGCTCACCGGCAACTACAAGGCCGACCAGGTGCACATCCCCGCGATCCTCGAAAGGCTGGGCCAGTAGCATGGGCTGGAGCGTCGGCTTCGCACCCGTCCTGCCGCTCTGGCTGATCGCCGCCCTCGCGGGCGTCGGCGTCCTCCTCGTGGTCTTCGGCCTCCTCCGCCGGGTGCGCGGCAGCTGGCTGCGCACGGGCGCGCTCGCCGCGCTGGTGCTGGCGCTGATGAACCCGATCGTCCAGCGCGAGGAGCGCGAGGGCCTGCCGACTGTCGTCGCGATGGTGGTCGACAAGAGTCCGAGCCAGTCGCTCGATGGGCGCGACGAGGCGACCGAATCCGCCCGCGCCGAGATGGCGCGGCGCTTCGGCGAGTTCGAGAACATCGAGCTCCGCGAGATCGACGCCGGCGCGATCACACGCGGCGTCACCACCGACGGCACCGAGCTGTTCGGGGCGCTGCAGGACAACCTCGCCGACGTCCCGCCGGATCGGCTCGGCGCGGTGCTGATGCTCACCGACGGCCAGGTCCATGACGTGCCGGGCGATGGCGCCGGCTTCCTCGGCGGGGCGCCGCTGCACGCCCTTCTCTCGGGGCGCGAGGGCGAGCGCGACCGCCGCATCGTCATCGACAGCGCCCCGCGCTTCGGCATCGTCGGCGAGGAGCAGACCGTCACCTATCGCGTCCTCGACGAGGGCGACAACAGCCCCCGAGCGACCCTCCGCGTCACCATCACCGCCGACGGCGTCCCGCTCGCCCAGCAATTCGTCACCGCCGGCGAGACCGCGACGCTGACCTTCGACATGCCGCATGGCGGCCAGAACATCCTCGAGTTCGAATCCGAGGTGCTCGCCAACGAGCTGACCGACCTCAACAACCGCGCGGTCGTGCAGATGACCGGGGTGCGCGAGAACCTCCGCGTGCTCCTCGTCTCCGGCGAGCCGCATCCCGGCGAGCGGACGTGGCGCAATCTCCTCAAGTCGGACGCCGCGGTCGACCTCGTCCACTTCACGATCTTGCGCCCGCCGGAGAAGCAGGACGGAACGCCGATCGACGAGCTGTCGCTGATCGCCTTCCCGACGCGCGAGCTGTTCCAGGATAAGATCGACCAGTTCGATCTCATCATCTTCGACCGCTACAACAAGCGCGGCATCCTCCCGCTGCTCTACTTCGACAACATCGCCCGCTACGTCGAGGCGGGCGGCGCCCTTCTCGTTGCCGGCGGGCCGGACTACGCCGATTTCTCGGGCCTCTCCTCGACGCCGCTCAGCTTCGTCCTCCCGGCGGACCCGACCGGCGAGATGTTCGAAGCGCCGTTCTTCCCCGAGGTCGGCGAGCGCGGCCTTCGCCATCCGGTGACGCGCGGCCTCCCCGGCTACGACCCCGAGGCGCCGGAGTGGAGCCGCTGGTTCCGTATCGCCGAGGTGACGCAGCCGCGCGGCGACGTCGTCTTGGAAGGCCCCGACCAGCGCCCGCTCCTGGTCCTCAGCCGCGAGGGCGAAGGACGCGTCGCGCTCCTTCTTTCCGACCAGGTCTGGCTGTGGGCGCGCGGGTTCGAAGGCGGCGGCCCGCATGTCGACCTCCTGCGCCGCCTGTCGCACTGGTTGATGAAGGAGCCCGACCTCGAGGAGGAGGCGCTCCGCGCCGAGGCGCGTGGCAGCGAGATCGTCATCGAACGCCAGACGATGAACGAGACGATCGGCCCGATCACCGTGGTCCCGCCGACCGGCGAGGGCTATGAGGTCGCGCCGCAGGAAACCGAGCCGGGCCTGTGGCGCGCCATCGTGCCCGCGGAAGAGATCGGCCTGTGGCGCTTCGAGGACGGCGAGCTGCTCGCGTTCGCGCATCTCGGCCCGCCCAATCCGCGCGAATTCCTCGACGTCCGCTCGACGCCGAATCTTCTCGAGCCGCTGGTCGAGCAGAGCAACGGGCGCGTCGGCCGCTTCGCGACTGCGGACGGCAGGCTCGACCTGCCGCGCGTGGTCCCGGTCCGCTCCGGCACCGCGTTCTCGGGGAGCGACTGGATCGGCGTGCGGATGACCGAGGCGAGCATCCTCCTCGGCGTCGACCGGCTGCCGCTCTTCGCCGGCTTCCTCGGCCTCGCCATCCTTCTCGGGGCGCTGGCTGCCACCTGGTACCGCGAAGGACGGTAGCGCCGCTCGGAGGGAGAAGCCCTCTAACCTCCCCCTTGCGGGAAGGTCGAAAACGCGGAGCGTTTTCGGGAGGGGGTAGCCGGATGAGGCGTCGGAGGAAGCGGAAGAAACGCGGGCTGCGCCCGCTACCCCCTCCCGAAGCCGCTCGGCCAGAGGCCTCGCGCCTTCGACCTCCCCGCAAGGGGGAGGTTAAGGTCGTGCTACGTTGACGGAAAGGCCTTGCTCGCCATGCCGCTCAGCCCCTCCAGCGCGCCCGGCTGCAGCTCCGCGGCGAGGAGCCGATAGGGGTCGACCGGCCCGGGCAGGCGCACCGAGCCCAGCTTCAGCCGGGCGAAGCCGAGCGGGCCATAGTAGGGTTCGTCGCCGACCAGGAGCACGATGTGATGCCCGGCGAGCCGGGCCGCTTCGAGCGAGGTCCGCACCAGGAGCTTTCCCGCGCCGCGACCGGCCCAGGAGGGACGCACGGCGAGCGGGCCGAGGAGGAGCGCGGGCCGCTCGCCGATCAAGATCGGCGTGAGGCGCACCGAGCCGACGAGTTCGTCGCCGGCGAGAGCCACCAGCGAGAGGTCAGGGTCGTGCGGAACGCCCTCGCGGAGGCGATAGGCCGTCCGCGCATACTGGCCCGGCCCGAAGGCCTCTTCGTGGAGTTCGGCGATCGCGGCGCCGTCTTCGGCGCGTTCGGCGATGACCGTGAAAGGCGAAAGTTCCATGTCCAAGCGTCCAACCCTGGCTGTCGGAGGATCCGACGCCGGCGCGCCGCTCAGCTGGCGGAACGCACCGACGCGGGAATGACGGCGTGACCGCGGGCCACCCGTATCGCTCGTCGTCGCAGAATGGTTGGACGTGTCGTCATCGCGCTGCCCGATAGCATGAGGGTCCCCATGGGTCCAGCCTCGCCTCGGCTCGCGAAAAGAGAGAGGGGGCGGCCGGAGGCCGTCTCCTCGCCCATCGATGCGACGGCTTGATTACAGCGCGCCCGGGACCGAAGGCGTGGCCGGGAGCGGCAGAATCTCGCTGCCCTGCACGGTGCTCCAGGTGGAGCAGAACCCGACAGCGTCGGCCGGGAAGGTCGAGAAGTTGGTCGAGATCACGTCGCAACGCTGCGAGATCTCGGTCTTGAGGTCGGGCTGGAGCGATGCCGCCCAGGTGCGCATGCTCTCGGCGTTGGCGCCCGCCATCGTCACGTCGACGGCCCCGAACGGCTGCAAAGGATCGATATTGGCGACGGAGAAGGGATTGGACTTGATGACGCCGGCAGCTTCACCGGCACCGCCGATGACCGGCTTCTCCACGACCTGGGCCAGCGCAGAACCGGAAGAAAGCGCCAGCACGGCGGCCGCGAGCAACCGAGCGTTTGTCATCGAGCTTCTCCTCAAACAGAACTATGTCGACCCCCAACGAGGAGATGCGCGCTCTGTTCCGCCCGGATTTCAAGCGGTTCAGGGCGTGACGGACTTGCCAGGCGGTGTCGGCTCGCCATTTATCTTCGCCCGTGGCGTTCACCCTGGCCCATCTCTCCGATCCCCATCTGGGCCCCCTCCCCGAGCCGCGGCCGTGGCATCTCCTGTCCAAGCGCGTCGTCGGCTACGTAAACTGGCAGGCACTGCGGGCGCGAGCGCTGCAGCCCAAGATCCTCGTCGACCTCGTCGCGGCGATCCACCTGGCCAAGCCCGACCACATCGCCGTCACCGGCGACCTCGTCAACATCGCCCTTCCCGAGGAAGGCACGCTCGCCCGCGCCTGGCTCGAGACTCTCGGCGACCCCGAGCACGTCACGCTCGTCCCTGGCAATCATGACGCCTACGTGCCGGGCGCGCTGCGGCGGCACAAGCGCCTGTGGGCGCCGTATCTGGCGGGCGACGGGCCGCCATCGCCGCTGGTCTTTCCCTCGATAAGGCGGCGCGGGCCGCTCGGCATCGTCGGGGCGTCGAGCGCGCGGGCGAGCATTCCGGGCCTCGCCACCGGCCATATCAGCGACCGCCAGATCGTCGCTATCCAGGCGGCCCTCGCGCAGCTCGGCGAGGAGGACCGCTTTCGCATCCTCCTCATCCACCACCCGCCGGAGAAGGACGTCGTCGACTGGCACCAGCGACTGGTCGGCTCGGAGCGCCTGCGAAGCGCCGTCAAGCGCGCGGGCTGCGAGTTGATCCTGCACGGCCACACCCACATCGCGAGCGTGGGCAAGATCGACGGGCCGAACGGACCGGTGCCCGTGGTGGGCGTGCCGTCGGCGTCGAACGCGCCGGGCGGCAAGCGTCACCCGGCGGCCGCCTTCAACCTCTACGAGATCGACGGCAAGGCGGGCGTCTATCGGTGCACGATGCGATCGTTCGGCTACACGGAGCTCACCAAGCCGATCAGCCTTCTCGGCGAGCGGGTGCTGTCCGGCTGATCAGACCGGTACGCGCACCCAAGCGTAGGCGAGGAGCCCGATGATGCCGAGGAGGAGACCGAGCAGGAAGGCCGAGGCGACCCAGCCGATGTTCTGATTGGCCCCCCCCAAGGCAGCGGCCGGGATTTCCGGGATCGCGGCCTTGTCCTTGAACGCCAGCTCGCCGTCCTTGCCGATGCGCTTGACCAGCCAATCGGCTTCGATCGCCCGCTCGCGCTCGATGATGCGCTCGGCCACGTAGTTGGTGATGCAGTCGGCCATGTCGTCGAGATTGGGCGTCTCGAGGATGACCGTGCGGCCGAGCCGCGTGTCCTTGAGGAAGCGATAGGTCCGGCGGTCGCGGCCGAGGACCGCGAACGAGGTCATGTCGATCCACAGGCGCGGTTGGTTGCCGGGGATGACCTGGAAGATGAACTGGTCGTTCTCCGCCGGGATGTCGGTGAACACGCCGCGCAGTTCGTCGGCGAGCATGTCGAGGCGCGCACGCTCTGCCTCGCGGAGTTCGACCACGACGTCGGCCCGCTCGGTTTCGGCGAGGCGCACCTTGCGGAGCGCGTCGGTGAGGCTGCGGACATTGCCCAGCGGGCTGCCGCCCTGGCGTTCGGTCGTCGACTCGCTCACTGCCGACCCTCTCTGATGGTCAACGCGCTGTTAACACCATCCTATCAAATAGCGAGATCGACCGCGGCGCAAGGGCGCGGACAAGCTACCGCGCCGCCCGCCCGCCTTGGACAAGCTCAAGATGTTCGGATGGAGTTCAGCGGCGATTATGCCGGAGCGCCCGGCCCCGGCAACCGCTCGCGCCGCCCAAGTTCTCCGCCCTGTGGATCGCGTGGCGAAGTCGCGGCAGAGCAACGCTTTCTCGTTGTAGAGAACGAACGACGGTCAGCCGGCCAGGCACTCGACGAGCGCAGCGGCATTGGCGCGCATCATCTCAGGATAGAAGTCGGGGCCGGGGTGCACGCCGCCCTCGATCGGGTCGAGGACGCCGAAGCGCACCTCGAGGCCCTCGGCCACCGTGCCGATGATCCGCGGCTCGAACTGGGGCTCGGCGAATATGCAGACCGTACCGGTGGCGCGGATGAGGTCGCGAAGGTCCTGCACGCCGTTGGCGCTGGTCTGCCGGTCGGGGCCGATCATCAGCGCGCCGAGGCCGTTCAGGGCGTAGCGCCGCTCGAGGTAGAGGAACGCGTCGTGAAGGGTGAGGAAGGGCCGGCTCTCGACCGGGCGGAGCAGCCGCTCGAGCTCGTCGTCGAGCGCGGCGAGAAGCTGGTCCTCGCGGAGGGCATTGGCGGCGTAGGCGTCCGCGTTCTCCGGGTCGAGCTCGCTCAGCACCGAAGCCGCGCCGGCGGCGAGAGCGCGGGCGTTGCGCGGGTCGAGCCAGAGATGGGGATCGAAGGCGCCGTAGTGCGCCAGGCCCCCCTCGGCGGCGCGGTGCTCAGCCTCGTCGCGCGGAGCGAGGAGATGCATGCCGGGAAGGTCCGCCATGGTGACGATGCGCGCGTCCTTGGCGAGGACGGCGAGCGACTGGCTGAGGAAGGATTCGAGGCCGAGGCCGACCTGGAAGACGAGGTCGGCGTCCTGGAGGTCGGCCGCATCGGAGGGGCGCAACGAATAGGTGTGCGGCGAGTCTCCCGGGCCGAGGAGAAGGGTCGGCTCGCCAACGCCCGCCATGACCGCGGCGACGATCGAGTGGATCGGGGCGACGGTCGCCACGACGCGGGGCGCGGCGGCTTGGGCCGGCGCGATCCCCGCCAGCGCGAGCACGAAAAGCGCCGGTAGAAACCGGCGCAGGCGAGACTGGAAACCGGGCACGGGGCCTCCGCGAAAACTGATGTCAGGCTATATAGATGATGTTATAATGTAACACAACTACGGTTGCCGCGAGCTTCGTACCGTGGACTTGAGCGCGTTGCGAAGAGACCGGATAAGCTGCTGAAAATGAGTGCGATTCCTGATTCTGACCTCCTCGTCTCCGCCGAGCATCTGACCGTCCGGCGCGGCTCGCGGGTCATTCTTGACGATGTCGGGCTGACCATAAGGCGCGGCGAGATCGTCAGCCTGATCGGTCCCAATGGCGGGGGTAAGTCGACGCTGGTGAAGACCCTTCTCGGCCTCCTCGCGCCCGACGCCGGCACGGTGAAACGCCAAGCGGGCCTCAAGATCGGCTACGTGCCGCAGCGCCTCGCGCTCGATCCGACGCTGCCGCTGCCGGTGTGGCGCTTCATGACCCTCACCCGCCATGCCGGCGCCGAGGCGATCCGCGCCGGGCTCGCCGAGACCGGTGTCGCGCACCTCTACGAGCGCCAGGTCGAGAGCCTGTCGGGGGGCGAGTTCCAACGCGTGGCGCTCGCCCGCGCGCTCCTCCACAAGCCCGACTGGCTGGTGCTCGACGAGCCGGTGCAGGGCGTCGACTTCGCCGGCGAGGCCGACCTCTACCGGCTGATCGGCGAGATCCGCGACCGCTACCGTTGCGGCATCCTCCTCGTCAGCCACGACCTCCACGTGGTGATGGCCGCGACCGACCATGTGATCTGCCTCAACCAGCATGTGTGCTGCGCCGGGCGCCCCGAGGCGGTGAGCCGCGACAGCGCCTATCAGCGCCTCTTCGGCCCGCGCGGGGAACTCGCCATCTACGCCCACCACCACGACCACACGCACGGCCTTGGCGGTGGCGGCGAGCCGCCCGACCACGATCACGGCGACGGGCACCGCCACGATCACAGCCACGAGGGCCATCACCACCACGAGCACCCGGCCGCCGATGCTCGATGATTTCTTCTTCCGCGCGATCCTCGGCGGGATCGGCGTCGCTGTGGCGGCGGGGCCGCTCGGCTGCTTCGTGGTGTGGCGGCGGATGGCCTATTTCGGCGACACGATCGCCCACGCCGCGCTCCTCGGCGTCGCGCTCGGGCTCCTCTTCGAGAACGCGACCACGCTCGGCGTCCTTGCCGTCACCATCCTGGTCGCGGGGTTGCTCCTGCTCTTCGAGCGCCTCAACCGGCATCCGTCGGACGCGCTCCTCGGCATCCTCGCGCACGGCGCGCTCGCGATCGGCCTCGTCGTGATCAGCATGATCTATTGGGTGCGCGTCGATCTTCTCGGCTACCTGTTCGGCGACATCCTCGCGGTCTCGGTCAGCGACCTCGTCCTCATCTGGCTCACGGCGGCCGCGATCCTCGCGACCCTTGTCCTCCTGTGGCGGCCGCTCTTCGCCGCGACCGTCGCCGAGGACATCGCCCAGGCCGAGGGGCTGCCGGCAGGCTGGGCGCGAGTCGCGTTCATGCTGATGATCGCGCTGACGGTCGCGCTCGCGATGAAGATCGTCGGCGTCCTCCTCATCACCGCGCTCCTCATCATTCCCGCCGCGACGGCAAGTCGATTCGCGGGAACGCCCGAGCGGATGGCGGTGCTGGCGGGGTTGATCGGGGCGATTTCGGTG
>CAYOET010000176.1:0-13187 GCA_964402985.1 uncultured Bauldia sp.
TCGACCGAGATCGCGGTGAGCGACTCAAGATCGCGCGCGGTGTCGACGATGCCGAGCAGCGTGCGCACCGCCAGCCAGACCACCGAGGCGCGGCTCTCGCGCTTGGCGACATTGATCGTGAGGAGGCCGGCGTCGAGCCGCTGACGCTTCCGCGCCGCGGTCGGGCGAAGGTCATAGGCATTGTTGGTGACCAGCACGAAGGGCGTGCGCAGCCGCCGGGGCGCCGAGCCTTCGGCGCGGATGCGCAGGCGCCGGAGCGGCGGATGGCGGAGGACCCGGATCGCCGCCCAGGCCATCGCGCGCCATTTCGACATGCCGTGCAGCGCGCGGCGGCGGTCGCGATCGACGACCATGTGCGCGTAGACCCCGATCGAGGAGTTGTTGACGAACACCGTTCCGTTGACCTCGGCGACGTCGACCGCCCGCTTCTCGCCCGCAGCGATGACCGAAAGCGCATCGTCGAGCACGAGCGGCACGCCGAGATCCTTGGCGAAGTGGTTGAGCGTGCCGAGCGGCAGAATGCCGAGCGGAACGCCGGTCCCGGCGAGGACACCGGCGACCTGGCTCACCGATCCATCGCCGCCGCCGACGACTATGCCGTCGGCCTCGCCGCGCTGAACTGAGAGGAGCGCCGCTTTCGCCGCCCCGGCGAGTTCTGCCCCTCCGAGAAGCGTCGCCTCGCAAGCGATCCCGCGCGATTCGAGGCCAGCCACGATCCGCGCGCGCAAGCCTTCGGCGCCGTCGCGAGCGCACGCTCCCGCGCCGCCATTGAGAAGAACCACCAATTTCACTGGTTCGAGCCTAACCCAAAAAGCCGCCCCGACTCGCGGACTCACCAACGGCCAGGCCTAGCCCCAGGTTGCACAGCCCACCGTGTGGAGGCCGAGTCCACAGACCTCACCCAACCGTTCTTGTGGGGGCGCGGCGGTGCTGGTACGCCTCGATTCGAGCCGGATTAGCTCAGCGGTAGAGCAGCGGTTTTGTAAACCGAAGGTCGGGAGTTCAATCCTCTCATCCGGCACCATCGCCTCAGCGCCGTTCCGGAGCGGCGGGCCCATCGTGAGGATTTCGGGCCGGCTTGCGAGCAACGGCGCCAAATCCGGTCGATCATAGGCCCCTCCTGCCGAGAGCCACTGCGCCGATTGCGGGCGGGCGACGGCGCCGCTCCATGGCGCTCGGCGCTGGAACGGTACATAATCGTACCATCGCGTTGAACTTGAGTTCGGATCATCCGATCGCTCGCACCCCGCGCGTGAGGCGGCAACACGTCTTTCCGACAGAGTTACTCACTCGACGAGGAGGATTTTCGCCTCGAGGCCGAGAATATCGACCTCCGCCGGCTTTTGGCGGAGGCTGGATTTGACGCCGCCGAACATGCAAAGGCGGCGCGCCTTCATCGCATCCTGCTCGAAGAACTCCATCACCGACTGAAGAACAACCTTGCGGTGGTGGCGGCCATCACCTCTCAAACGCTGCGCACCTCCCCCAATCTGGAGGAGGCGAGAGTCACGCTGAGCGAACGGCTTTCCGCCCTCGGCCGGATTCACGATCTCCTCCTTCGCACCGGCTGGGCGAACGCTACGATCGACCTGATCCTGCGTACCGCCACACAGCCTTTCGGCCCGCGACGCTTCCTGATCGAAAGCGAGGCCGTCATGGTCGGCTCGCGTACCGCCCAGTCGCTCACGCTCATCCTGCATGAACTCGCCACCAACGCCGCCAAGCATGGCGCTCTGTCGAACAGCGACGGCCGGGTGGAGATCACCGCCACCGTCGACGCTTCGGGCCAGCGGCTGAGCATCCGCTGGACGGAACGGGACGGCCCACTGGTACGCGAGCCGCAACGCAAGGGGCTGGGCACTCGGCTGATTGTCGACAGCCTGCCAAGCCAGCTCGGCGCAACGACCCGGCTCACGTTCCCGCCAAGCGGCGTGGTCTTCGAGGTCGATATGCCGGTCGATTCCCTGGCGACGGAGTAGCCTCGCGCACCGCTGCGCCGGCCCGTCCAACATGCGCACACTCCGATTTGGCTGCGACGGTCGGGCGCGATAGCGTTGCCGCGGATCGGTTGGGGATCGTGATTTGTGTGGGTTGGCGGGGATTTGGCGGCGCGCAGGCGGGCCGGTGGCGCGGTTCGAGATTGCGGCGATGATCGCGCCGATCGCGCATCGTGGGCCGGACGACAGCGGTGAATGGCTCGGCGGTCAGGTGGGCTTCGGCCATTGCCGGCTCAGCATCATCGACCTCAGCCATGCCTCGCGGCAGCCGATGGCGACCGACGATGGCCTCGGCGTCCTCATCTACAACGGCGAGGTCTACAACTACCGGGAGCTGCGGGCGGAGCTGGAGCGCGAGGGCGCTCGCTTCGCGACCAGCGGCGACGCCGAGGTGGTGCTCCACGCGCTCCATCGCTGGGGCCCGGCGCGCGCCGTCCCGCGCTTCAACGGGATGTTCGCCCTCGCCTATTTCGACGGGCGCGAGCGGGCGCTGTGGCTGGCGCGCGACCGCATCGGAATCAAGCCGCTGCTCGTCGCCGACACCGGCGGGGACATCCTCTTCGCCTCCGAGGCAAAGGCGATCCTGGCTCATCCCGGATTCGAGCGGCGGATCAACGAGCGGGTGCTCGACCGGTACCTTCTCGGCCGATCGTGGGATTCGAGCACCAGCTTCTTCGCCGGCATCGACAGCGTGCTTCCCGGCGAATGGTGGAAGATCGGCGAACGCGGCATCGAGCGAGGGCGCTACTTCGATCCCCTCGAAGCGGTCGACATCGACCGGCTGCTCGCCAATGGGACGGCCGACCCGGCCACTTTCGTCGAGCCGTTCGCGGCCGCCCTTCGCGCCAGCACGCGGCTCCATCTGGTGAGCGACGCGCCGCTCGGCACGATGTGCAGCGGCGGTGTCGATTCGAGCCTCATCACCGCCTATGCGAAGGAGGCGCTCCCCAACCTCACGGCGTTCGTTGCCGACATCCCCGTCCCCGACGGCGAGGCCGCGCAGGCCGAACGGGTCGGCAGACATCTCGGCGTGCCGGTGCGCCGCGTGCTGGTCGACCGGGCGCGGCTCCTCGAGCGCTGGCCGCGGGTGGTCTGGCATTCCGACGGGCCGACCACCCATCCCAGCGACGCCGCCCTTCTCGCGGTGACCGAGGCCTGCCGCGACAGCGGGATCAAGGTGCTCCTCACCGGCGATGGCTCGGACGAACTCTTCGCCGGCTACGGGTGGTACCGCGCGACGTGGCAGGCCTGGCGGCGGCTCGAATGGCCGCGCCGGCTGTTCACCCCGAGGCGCCGGCGGTTGGCGCGCGATCTCGCGACGGCCCCCTTCTCGACCATGCTCGCGGCGCGCGCGCATCTCCTTCGCCGGCGCCTCCTCCTCTTCCTCGACGGGGAGCGCGAGCTCTACGCCGACCGCATCCTCAAGAAGCTCGGGCCGGTCGAACCGATGTCCGACCGGGCGCATCTCGCCCACGCGCTCTTCGACGTGACGGACTACATCGCTTGGATCCTGCACCGCCACGACCGGGTCGGCATGGCGGCGTCGATGGAGATGCGCGTCCCGTTCATCGAGAACGCGATGATCGACCTCGCCCTCCACCTCCCGCGCCGCGCCAAGCTCCAGGGCCGGACCAACAAATGGGTGGTCAAGGAGGCGGCCCGGAAGGTTCTGCCGCGACAGGTCGTGCATGCGCGCAAAAAGGGTTTTCCGGTACCGGACGAGTACACCCGCGGTGCCGAGGCGCTGCTGACAGACGGGATGCTCGCCGATCAACTCGGCTGGTCGGCCGCCTTCACGGAGCAGATGGTCGCGATCGCGCGCCAGGACGCGCATTTCCGCTTCCAGCTGGTCGGGTCGGAGATGTGGCTGCGGATGTTCTTCGACGGCGCGAAGCCGGACGCACTGGCCGAGCGGCTGGCCGCGCTGGCGGCCTAGTCTAGCTCAGCCCTTGGCGGCGCAGGTCTCGCACTCGCCGAGGATTTCGAGATGGGTCTCGCGGAGGGCGAAGCCGCGGTCGGCAAGCGGCGCCTTCAGCGAGGCGTCGAGCTTGGGAACCGGAATCTCGGCGACCTCCCGGCAATTCTCGCAGATCGCGAAGGCGACCTCCTCGTGCGGGTCATGCGGGCCGTGGTGATCGCAGATCAGGTACGCGTTGATGCTGTCGAGGCGGTGGACGAGGCCGAGATCGCGGAGTTTTTCGAGCGCGCGATAGATCTGCGGCGCGGCCTTGATCCCCTCCGCGCGGGTGAACTCGAGGATGTCATAGGCGCCCATCGCCTTCCCGCTGGTCTCAAGCACCCCGAGGACGAGCGCTTGATTCTTGGTCAGCGGGACGGGGTGGTGATGAGCGGTCATCGTGTCTAGATGGGGTTGAATCGTTGCGATCATAAGGCCTTCGCTCTCGCCGGGAAAACCCTGGACCGACCAAATCGATCGCCCCTTGACTGTTACAATGTAATGGTCTTGTTATATTATAACACTCGCCTCACAGATGGGAAGCGGCGGGAAAAGGGGAGAGAACCATGAAGAAGCTCGTTGCACTCGGCGCGGTGGTTGGGATTTCGGCCGGGCAGGTGATGGCTCAGCCAGTCGAGCGGCGCGAAGTCGCCGAACACGTCCACGGCGAGAGCGCCATGCTTATCGCCGTCGACGGCAACCAGATGGCGATCGACTTCGACGCCACCGGCATCGACGTCGTCGGCTTCGAGCACCTCCCCTCGACGCCGGCCGATCAGGCGGCGATCGACGACGCGCTGGCGCAGCTGCGCGATCCCCTCCCCGGCCTCTTTGATTTCGGCGTCGCGGCCGGTTGCACCGTCACCTCTGCCGAAGTCGAGTTCCTGGTCGAGGGCGACGACGCTCCGCCACCCGCGGGCGTGGCGCCAGGTCAAGTGACCAACCACACCGGATTCGAGGGCGTCTACGAGATCACCTGCGCGAATGTCGGCGCGATCGAGAGGCTGACCTTCGGGTTCTTCGCCGCCTTCCCCAACGCCAGGGTGGTCGATGTCGAAGTGGCGACCGCCCGCGGACAATCAACTTTCGATGTGGCGCGGGAGAACCCGGTCGTATCGCTGGCCGGACTCCTCTAGGATCGCGCGGTTCGTTGGGCGGGTCCACTCGCATGGTTGAGGTCGTGAACGTCGCCACTGCAGCCGCGCCTCCGACAGCGACCGACGGCAAACCGGTCGTCGAGGTCGCCGGCGTCCGGTTCAAGTGGCGCCGGCAGGACCCCTTCGAGCTCAGGATCCCAACCTTCACCGTCGGCGCGCGCGAACGCGTCCTGATGATCGGGCCGAGCGGGTCGGGCAAGTCGACCTTCCTCAGCCTCCTGTGCGGGATCGCGGTGCCCGATGCCGGCGATATCCGCATCAAGGGGACGAGCCTCACGGCCATCCCCGGTTCGCAACGCGACCGCTTCCGGGCGGACCATCTCGGCATCATCTTCCAGATGTTCAACCTCGTCCCCTACCTCTCCTGCCTGGAGAACGTCCTCCTCCCGCTCGGCTTCGCCCCCGAGCGGAACAAGCGCGCCGGCGGCCGCGACGGCTCGCCGGTCGAGGCGCGCCGCCTGATGGCGCGGCTCGGTCTCGACCCGGCGCTCTACGCCGACAAGCCCGCCTCGCGGATGAGCGTGGGCCAGCAGCAACGCGTCGCTGCGGCGCGCGCCTTGATCGGCCGGCCCGACCTCATCGTCGCCGACGAGCCGACCTCCTCGCTCGACCGGGACATGCAACTCGCCTTCGTGGAACTCCTCCAGGAGGAGGTTGCGGCGGCGGGCTCGGCGCTCCTCATGGTCAGCCACGACGTGTCGCTGGCGCCGATGTTCGACCGCGTCGTGCCGCTCAAGGACATCGCCCTCCCCGTCGCCGAGGCGGCCGAATGATCATCCCGCGCCTGTCGCTGAAGAGCCTCTGGAACCGCCGCGGCATGGCGTTCCTGACCATCATCGCGGTGGCGGTGAGCGTGATGCTGCTCCTCGGCGTGGAGAAGGTGCGCACGGGCGCACGGGCGAGCTTCACCGATACGATCTCCGCCACCGACCTCATCGTCGGCGCCCGCTCGGGCGGCGTGCAGCTCCTCCTCTATTCGGTGTTCCGGATCGGCGACGCCACCAACAACGTGAGCTGGCAAAGCTACCAGGACATCGCCGCGCAGCCGCAGGTCGCCTGGATCGTCCCGCTGGCGCTCGGCGACTCCCACGAGGGGTTCCGGGTGGTGGGCACCAGCGCGGAGTTCTTCGAGCGCTATCACTATCGCGGCGACAGCCCGCTCGCCTTCGCGAACGGCCGCGCTTTCAGCGACCTCTTCGACACCGTGATCGGAGCCGACGTCGCGGCCGCCCTTGGCTACGAGGTCGGCACCCAAATCATCGTTTCTCACGGCATGGACCGGCTCGGCATCGCCAAGCACGACGACAAGCCGTTCACGGTTTCCGGCATCCTCGCCAAGACCGGGACGCCGGTCGACCGCTCGGTCCATATCAGCATGGAGGCGATCGAGGCGATCCACGTCGACTGGGCGTCGGGCGGCCCGCCGCGGCCGGGCGAGGCGACACCGGCGACGGAGGTGCGGGCGATGGACCTCACCCCGACATCGGTGACCGCCGCGCTCGTCGGGCTGAAGTCGCGCCTCGGGATCTTCGCGCTGCAGCGCTACGTCAACGAGTACCGCGAGGAGGCGCTGACTGCGATCCTGCCCGGCGTGGCGCTGTTCGAGCTGTGGGGGATTCTCGGAGCCGCCGAGACGGCGCTGATCGCCGTCTCGGCGATGGTCGTGGCGACCGCCATCCTCGGCATGATCACCACCATCCTGTCCACGCTCAACGAGAGACGCCGCGAGATGGCGATCCTCCGCGCGGTCGGCGCGCGGCCGATCCACATCTTCGGGCTGCTGGTGGCGGAGGCCGGCCTCCTCGCTTTCATCGGCACGGCCCTCGGCCTCGCGCTCCTCTATGTGGCACTCGTCATCCTCAGGCCGATCGTCGACTCGCGGTTCGGACTCTATCTTCCGATAACCGCACCAACGCCGCGCGAATGGATCGTTCTCGGGATCGTGGTCCTGTCCGGCATCGTAGCGGGCGCGATTCCGGCGCTCCGCGCCTACTGGAACTCGCTCGCCGACGGCATCATCGTCAAAACCTGAACGGCGGAGAATAGCCTTGAAGAAGCTGCCTCCTTGGCCCCTCTGGGCCACGATCGCCTTTCCCCTCGCGCTGTCGGCTCATGCCGCTACGGTGACGCTCGACTGGGCGAGCCTCATCCCGGCGGCGGTGCACCAGGCGCCGCTCGAGAGGCGCGACGGGTCGGTTGCTTTCGGCGAGGTCACGCATTTCGACGTCGCCGCGACGCCGGAGCTCGCCGACCGCGTGCCCTGGGGCGCGCCGCCCGCGACGCAGGACTGGACCCAGCCCCCCGCGAGCGGCTTTCGCACCGACCTCGACGGAACCGAGGTCGCGATCGCCGGCTTCATTACCCCGCTCGCCTTCGCGGGCGAGAAGATCACCGAGTTCCTGCTTGTGCCCTATTTCGGCGCCTGCGTTCACGTCCCGCCGCCGCCCGCCAACCAGATCGTGCTGGTCACTGCGGCCGATGGCGTCATGCCGGGCAATCTCTTCGACCCGGTGGTGGTGACGGGCGTCCTTCGCGTGGCGGTGACGGCCGCCGATTTCGGCGAGGTTGGCTACGAGATCGAGGGCGCGGTCTACCGGCCGCTGACGGCGCCTTAGCCGGGCTCGGCGCTCTCCGCCTCGGCGCGGCGGATCAGCGAGGCGCGCGCTGGCGGCAGGTGCAGCTGGAGATTGGCGAGCACGATCTGCCGGTACATGTTTATGCGCGCGGCCTTCCCTCTGGCATAGCCGTATTTCCGCTCCTTGATCACCTGCGTGAGGCCCTCGAAGACCTCGTAGCGGAAGGTCCGGCCCTCGCGCGAAGCGAAATAGTTGAGCGCCGTCTCGATCTTGAAACCGCGGCGGAAGGCGGGCGGGATCTCGTACCAGAGGCTCCGCGTCAGCGCTCTCTCCCCGCCGAGAAGCGGCACGAAGCGGAGCACCATGCGCGTGTAGTAGATGGTGCGGTTGCGCATGCCGATGAACATCTCCGTCTCGCCGGCGCGCACCGGCTCGACGATGGCGTCGACGATGCAGTGGGTGAGGCCCTTGATGTCGGCGTCGGCGAAGAACAGCACCTCGCTCGAGGCTGCGGCGATCCCTGTCTCCATCGCCTGCGCCTTGCCAAGACGCCTTGCGTGGCGGATGACCCGCACACCCGCCGCGCGGCCGGCTCGCCAGGTGTCGTCGGTCGAGCCGTCATCGACGAGGATGACTTCGGCGAGGCCCGGGTGGGACTTGAGGACGTCGAGGACGGGACCGACGCGACAGGCCTCGTTATAGGCCGGGACAATCGCCGAAACGCTGCGCTTCTCGTCTAAGGCCATGAGTCCTCTCGCGAATCCAGATCGAGGTCGTGCCACTCCCGCTCAGCTTCGGGTTCCGCCGCGGACCCGTTCCGACGTCACGAAACTGTAGCAATTCCAGAGAGTAAGACCAGCCCGACGGCGGGAGAGGCTTAAACGGCCGATTTCGCGACCGACTGCCTCGCCCGGCGCCGACGCCGCTTGGCGAGCCCGCCGCGATAGCCGCGCTCGATTTCGGCGGCCATCGTCGCGATCGAGAACGGGCCGCGGATGATGTCCGCGCGGACGCGGGCCTGGGCGTCGAGTTCGGGACCGGCGCGGAGCGCGGCCACCATGGCGGCCGCCACCGCCTCGGCGCTCGGCTCGGCGATCAGCGCGGGATCGCCCATCGGGATGATCTCGGGTATGCCGCCGACCGGCGTGGCGAGGAGCGGTTTCGCCGCCGCCACCGCCTCGAGCACGATGTAGGGCATCGACTCGGCGCGCGAGGGAATGACGAGAATGCGCGCCATGCCGAAGGCTTCGCGCGCCGGCAGCGGCCCGTGGAAGGTGACCCCCACGAGGCCGAGCCGTTCGGTCAGGCTCTCGAAGATCGGGCGACCCTCGCCCTCGCCGATATTGCTGGGCCCGATCATGTAGGCGGTGAGCGGGCGGCCCAGCTCCTGCTGCGCGAGGGCGAGCCCCTCGAGGAAGAGGTCGGCGCCCTTGAGGGCGCGGAGGACACCGATGAAGAGGAAGTCGCGCGCGTCCGGGCGCAGCGGCACCGGCTCGAATTCCTCGAGGCGAAGGCCGTTATGCACCACGGCCGCCGAGCGTTTGGGCCGCCCGATCTTGTCGGCATAGGCCGCTTCCTCGAACCGGCTCACGAAGGCGATATGGTCGGTGAAGCGGCCGAGCGTCCGCTCGATCGCGAAATACACCCGGCCCTTCAGCGTCGGCGGCAGATGAAGCACCCCGCCGTGCGGGGTGTACACGCGCGCCGGCCGCTGGCCGGAGAAGCGCAGCAGCGTGCCGGCCAGGCGGGCATAAGTGCCGCCCTTGGCGCCGTGGCCGTGCACCACGTCCGGCGCAAGCACCTTGGCGAGTCGCGCCACCGAGCGCGCGGAGCGAAGGTCCGCGAGCCCGCCTTCGCGGGCCATCGGCAGGCGATGGATTCCGAGGGCGAGATGCGGCTCGAGCCTGGCGATCCAGCCTTCCTCGAAGGCCGTACCGGTCGAGGAATCGCAAACCACGCCAACGGCATGACCGGCCGCGGCCTGCGCGATCGCAAGGTCCATGACGTGCCGGAAGATTCCGCCGATCGGCGCGCGAACGACGTGCAGGATGCGAAGCGGTTCCGCGGTCTCTGGTGCTGGGCTGGGCAAGCGGTAGGTGCCTCGCGGCCTCCGGCGTGAATCGGCCGGATCGTAAGGGCGACGACTTAAGAGGGGGTGACCCTCGGGCACCGCCGCCGCAGCTGTTGCAAAAATAATCGTGAACGATCGGAACCCGCACCGGTTTCGCCGGTTGACCACCGCGAACGGCAGTGCCGTTCGCCCCCCGTTGCCCGGTCCTTCTCCCCCCGGAGGACCGGGCACATATTTTTCCAGCGCCTCGATTATTCTTGGAACCGATCGCGGTCGTCCGAGTTGTTTGAGCGAACGGCGCCATGCCGTTCACCCCCCAAAGCCCGGTCTCTCTCCCCCCGAGAGGCCGGGCTTTCTCTTTATGAGCAACGGCTTATCGGATCGGCGCGCCGTACTGCAGGCCGCCCGCCCGGGTCCACAGCGCGTTGAGACCGCGCGGCATGTCCATCGGCGAGCCAGTGCCGAGGTTGCGGTCGAAGATCTCGCCGTAGTTCCCGACGGCAACGATCGCCCGGTACGCCCAGTCCGCGCTCAGCCCGAGCGTAGTCCCGAAGCTGCCTTCGACGCCGAGCAGGCTGCGGACATCTGCGCTCTCCGAGGCGCGCGCGCCTCTGGCGTTGCCGGCGGTGACCCCAAGTTCCTCCGCGTCGAGGAGCGCGAAATGCACCCAGCGAACGATGTCGAGCCAGGCATCGTCGCCCTCGCGGACGACGAGGCCGAGCGGCTCCTTGGAGATGATCTCGGGAAGGATCGCGTGGCCGCCCGGGTCGGCGAGGCCGAGCCGCGCCGCGTAGAGCGCCGAGGCGTCGCCGGTCAGCGCCAGGCATTGCCCGGATTCGTACGCGGCGAGCGCTTCCTCGGCCCGCCCGAAGGCGACGGCGCGGAACTGCATGTGATGAGCGTCGAAGTAGTCGGCCAGTGACAATTCGGCCGGGGTCGACGCCTGTACGCACACCGAGGCGCCGGAGAGCTCGAGGAGCGAGGCGACGCCGAGCGCGCGCGACACCATGACGGCCTGGCCGTCGTAGAAGATCGTCGCCGCGAAATCGAGGCCGAGCGTGGTTTCCCGGGACATCGTCCAGGCGGTGGTCCTAGCGAGGACGTCGACCCTCCCCTCGCGGAGGGCCGCGAAGCGTTCGCCGGCGCCGAGCGGCAGGAAGTCGACCTTGTCCGGATCGTCGAAAATCGCGGCGGCGATGGCGCGGCAATAATCGGCCTCGAAGCCGCGCCAGATCCCGTCACGGTCGAGCGCGGCGAAGCCCGCGAGCCCGGTATGGACGCCGCAACGCAGCTCGCCGCGCGCCCGGACATCGTCCAGCGTCGCCGCGGCGGCTTGCCCGGCAAGGAGAAATGCAGCTAAGCCGAGGGCCGCTCGGACCAGTGGGCGGAAATGGCCTCTGTTCGCTGTCACCACGCTCCACCATGCAGGCGATCGGAGGTCGCCGAGGCGGATTTCTAGCCCAATCTCAATGATTTGGGAGAGTCATTTCGACCCGGCACCGAAGCGTGATCGTTGTGCTGTCGAAGAATCGGGAGACGCCGGAATGGCTGCAGACGGATCGGGCGGTCGGACGCGCGGCATTGGCACGCGGCTCGTCGGGGCGGGACGCGCCAAGGCCTTGACCGGGCCATTCGTGAACCCGCCGGTCGTGCACGCCTCGACCGTCCTCTTCGCCAACACCGCGGAGATGCTGTCGGGCAAGGCGCCCTATGTCTATGGCAGGCGCGGCACGCCGACCTCGCGATCGCTCGAAGGCGCGGTCGCGGAGCTCGAGGGGGCGGAAGGGGCGGTGCTCACGCCCTCGGGGCTGAGCGCGGTGTCGCTGTCGCTCCTCGCCTTCCTCGAAACAGGCGACCACTGCCTCCTGCCTGATACGATCTACGAGCCGGGCCGACATTTCGCAGACGCCATGCTCAAACCGCTGGGCATCGAGGTCACGTTTTACGATCCCACGCTCGCCGATATTTCGGGCCTCCTCCGGCCCCGAACGCGCGTCGTCTACGTCGAGTCCCCGGGGTCGCTGACCTTCGAGGTCCAGGACCTGCCCGCGCTGAGCGCACAGGCCCACCGCGCCGGCGCGGTGGTGATCGCCGACGCGACCTGGCCCACCCCCCTCTTCCAACGCCCGCTCGAACTCGGCGCGGACGTGTCGGTGCAGGCAGCGACCAAATATCTGGGCGGCCATGCCGATGTCCTTCTCGGCGTCGTCTCGGCCAACAAGGAGGCGTGGCCGCGGCTCAAGCGGGCGCACGGCGCACTCGGCCTCACCGCCGGGCCGGATGACATTTATTCGACGCTGAAGGGCCTCCGCACGCTCGAGGTGCGGCTGAGACAGCACGAGCGCTCCGCCCTCGACCTCGCCGCCTGGCTGGAGGCGCGGCCCGAGGTCGCGCGGGTGCTGCACCCCGCGCTCCCGAGTCATCCCGGCCACGCGCTGTGGAAGCGGGACTTCACCGGCTCGACCGGGCTGTTCGGCTTCGTCGGGCGCGGCTGGGATCAGGCGGCTATGGCGCGCTTCCTCGATGCCCTCGAGCTGTTCGGGCTCGGCTATTCGTGGGGCGGCTATGAGAGCCTCGCCGTGCCGGGCAACCCCGAGCGCAACCGCACCGCCGTGCCGTGGAAGGCCGACGGCGCCCTCATTCGCCTCCATATCGGGCTCGAGGACGTGGACAACCTCAGGACCGATCTGGCGGCGGCGCTGAAGAAGGCGGCGCAAGCGTAGCCACCGCCGCTTCCGCGGCCGGCCGCCCGAAGAGCGCGGTCGGCAGCGCCCGCGCGAGGAGGCGTCGAGCCGCCGGACGGCGGATGAGCCGCCGCAGCGCCGGCGTCCGCGTCACGATCCTCCCCTGCGGACCAATGGCAAGGCCATACCCGGCCCGCGCGTACAGTCGGGCCACGAGATACGCCACCGTCGCGCCGAACGTCAGACCAGAGACGACGTCGCTCGGGTAGTGCGCGAGAACCACGACGCGCGAGGAGGCAAACAGGATCGCCAGCGCGACGAAGAGGACCCGAAACTTCGGCCAGAGGATGCTGGCGACGACCATGAACACGCCCATGTCGGTCGAGTGGCCGGAGGGGAAGCTCGCCGCCGAGTAGCCGAAGGCGATGAAATCGAACCCGAACGGGCCGGTCTCGAGGATGAGGCGCGGGCGGGCGCGGCCGAAGATCACCTTGAGGATGTTCACGAGGATGCCGGCGCTCGCGAAGGCGTCGAACGCGTAGCCGGCGACCGCGCCGATCTCCCACCAGGCGAGCCGGAGACAGGTGCGGACGCGCCGCCAATTGCCGAGGAAGAAGACGAGGCCGAGCGCCCCGCTCGCCACCAGGAACCAGACCGAGCGCCCGATCTGCGACAGGACGCTGCCGAACCGCACCAAAGGACCTGGCAGCTGGTAGGCAGCGGAGACCGCCGCGACGTCGAGGAT
>CAYOET010000177.1:0-3348 GCA_964402985.1 uncultured Bauldia sp.
GCCGACGAGGATCACCGTGTCGGCGGCGGCAGGCCTGACGTTGGACCGGAGGCGCGGCAGGCCGCGCCGCCGGTGCAGCCACATCACAATGCCGCTCGTCGCCATCACCGGCACGCTCAACGCCGCCACGCCGAGGAGAAGGCCGAGCCACCACGCGCCTTCGCCCGTATGGAGGAGATAGAGCGCATCGTAGAGCCGCTGGGCGGGACCGCTCGGGATGAAGTCGAGGAGCGCACCGGTCGCTTGGTCGACGAACCCGACGCCGTCCGAGGTCGTCAGGGTGAAGACGTCGGAAGGATCGCCGGGGAGAGGGAAGACCAACTCGCGCAACGCGGACAGCCCGGTGTCGCGCAACGCGGCGAGCGTGGCGATGGGCGCCGGCTCGCCGCCCGTGACGCCCTCCGGGAACGGCAGGAAGGTGTCCGAGCCGTCGGTGAGAATACCGAGCGTCACCAGCGACAGGTACACGCCGGTCAGCGCCGACAGCAGTAGCGCCCCGAAGGCGAGCCGCGAGGCGTTGACGTGCAGGCGCTGCGGCGCGGTCCCTCGGCCGCGGCCGAGGAGCTGGCGCCAGCCGCCGAGGCGGCGGACGCGCAGCCCCGCCCCCGAGACGGCGAGGAAAGCGAGCGCCGCCGCGCCGAGGGCGGCGATGATGCGGCCGCCGTCGCCCATGAAGAGGGAGCGGTGCAGCTCGGTGAAAAAGCCGAAGAAGCCGCCGGTGTCGTGTGTGCCGGCGGCGGCGCCCGTGACCGGGTCGATGAGATAGGCGGCCGCGGTCCCATCGGCGCCGCTGACATAAGTGATGACGTTGCCGGAAGCGGTGCGCTCGATGCGCTCGACCTCGCCGTAGAGGCGGGAGGCAGCGGCCGCCACGTCCGCGACGCTCAGTCCGCCGCCCGGCCGCGCCGCGGCGGAGACCGTCTCCAGAGCGGGCTTCAGGGAGAGGACGGCGCCGGTGAGGGCGAGGAAGCAGACGAGGACGGATGCAGCCAGCGCCAGGGCGGCGTGAACCCGACGGGACATTGGACGGCACTCACATGTCGACGGTCAGGGCAGCGACGTAGCCGCTGCCGGCGAAGGTCTGGCCGGAGCTCGACCTCGCCAGGGGGATCGTGGGGTCGGCGGCGAAGACCTGGCCGTGCTCGACTGCACTATCGATGCGGATCTGGTAGCCCGCGTCGACGAGGGCGTCTGCGATCTCGACGCTGACCGAGAAGGTCCGCCCGCTGCCGACGCTCGCGCCGGTGATGCCGTCGATCCGGCCGACGCTGGCCACGCCGCGGGCCCAGGTGCGGAGGTCGCGGTAGTAGCGCGTCTTGGTGCCGGCGACGTAAAGGGTGCGCTGATACGTGCCGGCGGCGTCGGTGACGTAGATGGCGAAGTAGGCTTCGGGGCCACGGTAGGTGGCCATCTGGCCGGAGATTGTCACGGCCCGCGCCATGGCGACTTGCGGGGCGATGAGGGCGGTCGTAACGACGAGAGCGGCGAGTAGCTTCTTCATGGATGTCCCCGGGAGGTGGGTTAGGCCCTGAGGACATCAGCTCAGGCTGACGTGGCGCTGAAGGAGAACCGTCTCCACATTCAGCTCCGTGTCAGCTTCCGGGCCGACCATCGGGGGTCTCCACGACAAGGGCGAGCAAGTGCGCGTATTGCTGATCGAGGACGATCACGTTCTGGGGGCGGCGATCCGCGACCACATCGCATCCTCGGGCCACGGCGCCGATTGGGTCAGGCGCCTCGACGAGGCGCAGCTCGCCCTCGACACGGTGCTCTATGAGCTCGTCCTCCTCGACCTCAACCTTCCCGACGGCCGCGGTCTCGACCTCCTCCGGCGGCTCCGCCGCGCGCGGAACGACGTGCCGGTCATCATCCTCACCGCTCAGGACCAGGTGGCGACGCGCATCGAAGGGCTCAACTCGGGGGCCGACGACTATCTCGTGAAGCCATTCGACCTCAGCGAGATGAGTGCCCGTGTCGCGGCAGTCGCCCGCCGCTATTCCCGCGACCCCAATCCAGTGGCGTGGATCGGCAACGTGGCGGTCGACATCGCGCGAAAGACGGCGAGCGTCGGCGAGGAGACGCTGCCGCTCACGGCGCGCGAGTGGGCGGTGCTTGAGCGCCTGTTGCGCGGCCGAGGCAGCTATGTTTCCAAGGGCGAGGTCGAGGAGTCGCTCTACGCCTTCGGCTCCGAGGTCGAGAGCAATGCTGTCGAGGTCTATGTGAGCCGGCTTAGGAAGAAGCTCGGCCGCGATTCCATCCGGACGGCACGCGGGCTCGGTTACCTGATCGCGCCATGAGGGTGCGCCGCTGGTCGATCGCGTGGCGCCTTGCCCTCGGCCTTTCGGCCGGCATGGCGCTCTTCTGGCTCGCCGCGGTCGCGATCGCCATTTCCATCATGCAGGCCGAGCTGAACCGGTCCTTCGACGAGGTGCTGCGCCAGAGCGGGCTTCGCCTCCTCCCCCTCGCGCACGAGCTTGCCGAGAACGATAGCGAAGCACTCCCCGGCCAGGATCGCGGCCGCCGGCCGCTCAATCCGGTCGGCGTCCTCGACAGCGATGAGGGATACTTCACCTATTATGTCCGCGACGAGGACAACGAGCTGGTTGTCCGCGCGGAGGATGCGCCGGGGGACTTTCCGATCGCCGACGTCCGGGACGGGTTCTCGGAAGTCGAGGGGCGCCGGGTCTTTGCAGCGACCGACCCGCGGCACGGCTACAGCATCATCGTCGTGGAGAGGGACGACCAGCGGCGTCGCGCCATCGCCGGGAGCCTCGCGGCACTCGCCTTGCCACTCGCCGCCCTGATCCCGCTGATGGTCTTGGGCATCTGGTATGCCGTGCGGCTGGGCATGCGGCCGGTGCAGCGCCTCAGCCAGGATATAGCGCTTCGCGGCGGCCGCAATCTCGCGCCACCGGACGCCGCTGGACAGCCCGTTGAGCTCGCCCCGATCGCCGAGGAAGTGGCCGCGCTCCTCGACCGGCTTCGGGCGGCGCTCGATTCCGAGCGCGCCTTCGCGGCGAGCAGCGCCCACGAGCTGCGGACGCCGATCGCCGGTGCCCTGGCGCAGACGCAGCAGCTGGCGAGCGAGCTTGCCGGCAACCCCCGCGCCGAGCGCATCAAGGACATCGAAAGCGGCCTCAAGAACCTCTCGCAGCTCGCCGAGCAGCTGCTCCAACTCTCCCGGCTCGAGGCTGGCTTCGCGCGAATCGACACCGCCAGCGATCTCCTTCCCGTCCTCAGCATCGTTGTCCGCGATTTCCAGAGCGCGCTCGCTACCCGGGACCGCGTGACCCTCGACGTGGCGGAGGGGACGCGGCTGAGAGCCGCGATCAACCCCGACGCCTTCGC
>CAYOET010000178.1:0-12620 GCA_964402985.1 uncultured Bauldia sp.
CGAATAGATGAAATTGCAGAAGCGCTGGCGCGGCGTCCGCCGCCGCGGCGCGAGCAGTCTTGCGACCGAAATCTCGGCCTCGGGATTCTCCCAGTCGAGGTAGCGGATCCACAGCGGGAACCGGAACCACCGCCGCTTCCCGATCAGCGTCGTCGGCTGGAACCCGAAATGGAGGTCGAAGAACTGCCCGGCCGGGTCCTCCGCCTCGCCGGTGGTCCATACGCGGAGCGGCCGGTGCCCCGGCACGGCCGGCAGCAGCTCCCGCCCCGCGACGCTCGACATCTGCACGTCTCGCCCGGCCGGCTCGACGAGCACCTCGAAGCGCTTCCGCAGCGCCCCGACGAAAACATTGTCGCTCGGGCTGAACCCCGCATGGAAATTGTGGAAACTGATCGACAGCGCCGGCTTCGACATCGGGGGATTGGGGACTAGGGACTAGGGACTACGGACTACGGACTAGGGGTTGGGGTCAGCACGGCGAGTCTACCGGCTTGCCTCCGCTTCGTCCCAATCCCCAATCCCCAATCCCCAATCCCCTAATCCAGCGTCCGCCTGTACCGGACGAGGGCGACGCTGCCCACGAACAGCCAGAACAGGAGGAGCGGCCAGATGTTCGGCGCGACCTCCACGAAGCCCGCGCCCTTCAGCATCACCGCCCGCACGATGCGGAGGTAATGGGTGAGCGGGATCGCCTCGCCGATCACTTGCGCCCAGCCCGGCATCCCGCGGAACGGGAACATGAATCCGGAGAGGAGGATCGACGGCAGGAAGAAGAAGAACGTCATCTGCATCGCCTGCATCTGCGTGCGCGCGACGGTCGAGATCGTGTAGCCGAGCGTCACCATCACCGCGACGAAGAGGAACGTGCAGGAGAGAAGGACGCTCATCGGCCCGATCATCGGCACGCGGAAGAGGATCGCGGCGGCGATCAGGATCACCCCCACCTGGATCGACGCGAAGCCGATATAGGGGATGATCTTCCCGACCATGATCTCGAACGGCTGGGCCGGCGTCGCCATGAGGTTCTCGATCGTGCCGCGCTCGACTTCGCGGGTCAGCGCGAGCCCGGTCATCAGGATCGTCGTCATGGTCAGGATCGTGCCGAGGAGGCCGGGCACGATGTTGTGGCGGGTGATGCCCTCCGGATTGTAGAGCCGGTGGATCACGACCTCGACCGGAGGAGGGGCGACCGCGAGGCCCGCCAGGGGCCCGCTCGCATACTGCGCCGCGACATTGGCGATCAGCGTCGGCAGCGCCGCGATGCCGCCCGAGGACGCGGCGGGGTCGGTGGCGTCCGCTTCGATCACGATTTGTGGACGCTCGCCGCGCACGAGGTCGCGCTCGAACCCCGCGGGAACGGTCAGCGCATAGGCGATGTCGCCCCGCGCCAGCATCTCGTGCGCCTCGGCCGGGCTCACCGTCTCCGACGACACCCCGAAATATCCGGAGTTGGCGAGGGCCGTGACGATCGAGCGCGCGATCGGCCCCTGATCGGCGGCGACCACCGCGGTCGGCAGCTGCTTGGGGTCGGTGTTGATCGCGTAGCCGAACAGGATCAGCTGGATGATCGGCACGCCGATGATCATCGCGAACGTAAGATGATCGCGGCGCATCTGGATAAATTCCTTCACCATCACCGCGACGATGCGCGACCACGCTCCGCCATGCCGGCGCGGATGCGCGACCGGCTCGGCGGCGGTGACGATCGCGGCGCGGTCGGCGACGCGGTTCATGTTTTCGTCCCCGCCTTCGGCTGGGTGGTCTCCATGAGCCGGATGAACACGTCCTCGAGGCTGGTCGCGTCCTCGGCCGCCCGCGATCCGGTACCCGCGACCGCCGCCTCGACCGTCCGCCCGAGCAGCGCCTTGTCCGGCCCGACCACGTGGAGGTCGTTGCCGAAGGAAGCGACCTGCTCGACGCCGGGCATGCCGCGGAGGCGCCTGGCGAGGCCCGGGATATCGCCCCCGGTCACGACGTAGGTCGAGAGGTGCGAAGCCTCGATGACCTCGGGCACGGTGCCGCGCGCGACGATCGTCCCCGACGAGATGTAGACGATGCGGTGGCAGCGCTCGGCCTCGTCCATGTAGTGGGTCGAGACCAGAACCGTCAGCCCGTCGGCGGCGAGCGCATGGATCTCGTCCCAGAACTCGCGCCGCGCCTTGGGGTCGACGCCCGCCGTCGGCTCGTCGAGGAGGAGGAGCTGCGGCTCGTGCATCACACTCGCCGCGAGCGCGAGGCGCTGCTTCCACCCGCCCGAGAGCGAGCCGGCCAGCTGCCCCTGGCGTGCCGCCAGCCCCAGCCGCTCGAGCGTCGCGTCGACGACCTTTTTCCGCGGCGAGAGCCCATAGAGCCGCGCCACGAAGTCGAGGTTCTCGCGGATCGTGAGGTCCTCGTAGTACGAGAAGCGCTGGGTCATGTAGCCGACCTCGCGCTTGATCTCGGACGACTGCGTGCGGATGTCGTAGCCGAGGCACGTCCCGGTGCCGTCGTCGGCGCTCAGCAGCCCGCAGATCATCCGGATGGTGGTCGTCTTGCCCGAGCCGTTCGGCCCGAGGAAGCCGACGATCTCGCCCCGGTTCACGGTCAGCGAGATGTGGTCGACCACCGTCTTGGGGCCGAACTTCTTGGTCAGCCCCTCGACCGCGATGACCGGCGCCCCGTTCACGGCGCTGCCCCGTTGAGCCTGACGTCGACCGGCTGCCCGACCGGCAGCCGTGCGGCGTCGCCCACTGGCCGCGCTTCGACCATCCACACCAGCTTCTCGCGGTTGTCGCGCGAGTAGATCACCGGCGGCGTGAACTCCGGCTGGGTCGCGACGAAACTGATTTGCGCCGTCAGCCCGCTCGCGCACCCGTCGCACGACACGCCGATTGACTGCCCGGCAACGGCGGTTCCAAGCAGCGGCTCCGGCACGAAGAAGCGCACCAGCCGCCCCTCGTCGGGGAGGAGCGAGACCACCGGCTGTGCCGTCCCGACATATTCTCCTGCCTCGAAGAAAATCTCCTCGATGAGGCCGCTCGCCGGCGCGACCACCGTCCGCTTCGCCGCCATCGCCTCGGCAAGCGCGAGCGCCGAGCGGAGAGCGTCGACGTTGCCTTCCGCCGCGAGGATTTCCTCCGGCCGCGCGGCCAGCCGGCCGACGGCGAGCTGACGTTGCGCCGCCTGGATTCGGGCGGTCGCGACCTGCAGCGTCTCCTCGGCGGCGTCAACCTGCGACTGCGCCACCACGTTCTGCGTGCGCAACGTCCGCGCCCGCTCGGCGTCACGCGTCGCGGCATCGAGCGCGGCCTGAGCCTCGGCGACCTGCGCCTCGAGCACCGCGATCTCCTCCGGGCGCATCCCGGAGCGAAGGTTGGTGAGCTGCGCCTCGGCCTGCGCCACCCGCGCCTCGGCCTGCGCCACCTGCGCCGCTTCTTCCGCGCTCGTCAGCCGGAAGAGCACATCGCCGGCCTCGACGCGCGCGCCACGAGCGGCCGGCATCGCCTCGATCCGCCCCGCGCTCTCCGCCGACGCATAGACGTACCGCCCCTCGACATACCCGCTGAGCACCCCCGAGCTCCCCCCATCGTCGCAGGCCGCGAGGAGGAGGGGCAACAGCACCGCCACGAGCGCGCGCCGCCTACGGAGTGCTGGGGATGCTGGCTCCGATCCTCGCCCCCGATCCTTAACCTCCCCCTCGAGGGGAGGTCGAAGGAGCGAGGCCTCCGGCCGAGCAGCTTCGGGAGGGGGGCGCCGAGGGTGCGCCTTTCGCTGTGTCAGATCGATTGGTTCGCGGCGACTCCCCCCTCCCGAAACCGCTTCGCGGTTTCGACCTCCCCGCAAGGGGGAGGTTAAGTCGAGCTCTGGCCCTTCGCAGATTTGTCTACCGGCGCGCATCGTTGGCGCTCCCGTCGAAGGTGAGGTCGATGTGCTCGATGATCGTCCGCTTGATGATGGCGCGCTCCTCGTCGCCGATCTCGGCGCGCCCGAGGCGCCGCAGCACCAGCGCCTGCGCGATCCTGAAGATCATCCCCTGGCCAAGGAGGGTGAAGGCCTTGACCTTCATCTCGGTGCTCTCCGGGTCGCCGCCCGCCGCCTTGGCGACGAGCTTGGTGGCGACCTCGTGCATCCGTCCCATGAAGGCGTAGACGATGTCGAACGCCGGCGTCGGGTCGAGCTGCTCGCGGACCACGAACCGAGCCCAGCGCGCCGCCTCGTCCCCGCTCCCCAGGAACGCCTCGACGAAGTTGGCGATGAGGAGCCGCAGCGCCCCGCGCGCCTCGGCGGGACCGAGCGTGTCCACGCGCTGCATCACCGCCGCGAAGGGCTGCGCGATCCGCCCCGACACCTGCCCGACCACGTGCTCGGCGACCGCCGCGTAGAGCGCTTCCTTGCTCCCGAAATGGTAGACGATCGCCGCGAGATTCACGCCCGCCGCCTTGGCGATCTGCCGGGTCGTCGCCCCTTCGAAACCCTGACGCCCGAACACGTCGAGTGCCGCCTCGATCAGTCGCGCGCGCGTCTCCGCGCCGCGATCCTGCTTGGCGCGCCGGTAGGCCCTTCCAGGTGTCGGTTGGGTGCTCGCGTCCACGCGTTTCTCCCGCTCCCTCGTAGCGTTCAAGATATTTATTCGTACGAACGATTGAAATTGTCAATCGATCGTATGGTTAAGGTGCTTGCACCGGACGAACACGCCGAGGAAGAAGCGCGCGAACCCGCAAGAGGGGCCGATCGCGGGTCAAGGGGGCGCGCGGAAGACGGCCCTGCGAGCCTGGTTAGATCCGGTCGCGGAGCGCGTACCAGGTCATGCCGGCGATCAGCGCCGCCGGCCGCAGCACCTTGCCGCCGGGGAAGGACGGCGCCGACAGCGCGGCGAAGCGGTCGAACCGGCCGGTGTCGCCGGCGATCGCATCGGCGAGGAGCTTGCCCGCGTAGGGCGCGAGCGCGACGCCCTGGCCGGAGTACCCGCCCGCCGAATAGACGCCGGGGCGCAGCCGGCGCACCAGCGGCATCCGGTGCCAGGTGATCCCCACCGACCCGCCCCATGCATAGTCGAGGCGGACGTCCTTGAGCGCCGGATAGGTCGCCGCCAGATGCGGCCGCACCAGCGCGCCGATGTCCGCTGGCTCGTGCCTGGTGTAGGTCTCGCCGCCGCCGAAGATGAGCCGCCCGTCCGGGCTCGGCCGCCAGTAGTGGACGACGAAGCGCGAGTCCGACACCGCCTCGCCGCCCGGAATGATCCCGCCCGCGCGGCCGGCGCCGATCGGCTCGGTGGCGACGATGTAGTTCTTGATCGCCATCACGCGGGCCTCGACCCGCTTCTCGATCCCGCTCAGCTCGGCGTCGCCCGCGAGGATGACGATGTCCGCGGCGACGCTCCCGCCCGCCGTCCTCACCCGCCGCCTGCCGCTCGGCTCATCGACCGCGACGACCGCGCTGTCCTCGTGGAGGCGTGCCGCCGCTTTCGCGGCCGCCCGGGCGAGCCCCTGCGCGAAGGCGAGGGGGTCGAGATGCCCCCCGCCGCGATCGCGCTTGGCGCCGAAATAGACGTCGCTCGAGATCAGCGCCGGCAGCGCCTCGCGCTCGACCCACTCGATCTCGCCGTACCGGTATTCTTCGCGCAGCCGCATCACGTCGGCCCGCGCCTTGGCGACCAGCCGCGCCTTGTGCACCGGCTCGATCAGGCCCGGCCGGAATTTCGCATCGATCGCGTGCCGGCGAAGGAGGTCGCCTACCAGCGCCTTGGCCTCCTGCGCCATGTCCCACAGCGCATGCGCATCCTCGCGCCCGACTTCCTTCTCGAGCCATGCCTGGTCGCGCCGCTGCCCGGAGTGGATCTGCCCGCCGTTCCGCCCGCTCGCCCCCGACCCGACACGCGCCCCTTCGAGGAGGACGACATCGACGCCCCGCTCAGCCAAATGCAGCGCCGCCGACAACCCGGTGTACCCGCCCCCGACGATGACGACGTCCGCCCGCGCCTCGCCCTCGAGCCGGGGAAAGCCGAGCCCCTGATCAGCCTCGGCGGCGTAAAGCGACGGCGCGTGCTTGGTCGACAACCCTGGCGTCCGCCGCCTACGCGGCTTTGTACGGGCGGACCCGGCGTTTGATCTCGGGGACCTTCGCTCTTAGTCGGCGAAGGTCGTATTCGACTTGGAGGTTGAGCCAGAGCTCCGGGGTCGTGCCGAAATATTCGCCTAGGCGGAGCGCCGTGTCGGCGGTGATCGCGCGCCCGCCACGGATGATCGCCGACACCCGGCTCACCGGAATATCGAGGTCGCGCGAGAGCCGATTCTGGCTGATGCCAAGCGGCTTCAGGTACTCCTCGAGGAGGATTTCCCGCGGCGAGATCGGCTGCAGATGATGCATCTCGGCTCTCAGACGTTGAGCAGCAGGAACTCGCGCTCCCACGGGCTGATGACCTGCATGAAGGTCTCGAACTCAGCCTGCTTGATCGCCGAGTAGGTCGAGACGAACGGCTTGCCGAAGATCTTGGTCAGCGGCTCGTTGTCCTCGAAGAGGGCGACCGCCTCGAGGAGCCCGCGCGGGAGGTCGATCGAGTCGTCGTTGGCGGCGCCGACGGCCGCCGGGTCGGTGACCTTGAGCTGATCGACGAGTCCGAGATAGCCGCAGGCCAGCGACGCCGCGATCGCCAGATAGGGATTGGCGTCGGAGGAGGGGAGGCGGTTCTCAAGCCGCCGTGCCGCGGGGTCGGAGAACGGGACGCGCAGCGCAACGGTGCGGTTGTCGTAGCCCCACATCACGTTGACCGGAGCGGAGGAGGACCGCACCAGCCGCCGGTACGAGTTCACGTAGGGCGCGAAGATACACGTCACCGACGGCAAGTATTTCTGCGACCCGGCGATGAACGAGAAGAACTCCGGCGTCGGCTCGCCCTTCTCGTCGGAGAAGATGTTCTTGCCCGTCCGAGCGTCGATCACCGACTGGTGGATGTGCATCGCCGAGCCCGGCTCGCGGCTCATCGGCTTGGCCATGAAGGTCGCGTACATGTCGTGGCGGAGCGCCGCCTCGCGGATCGTCCGCTTGAACAGGAACACCTGGTCGGCGAGCTGCAGCGGGTCGCCGTGACGGAGATTGATCTCCATCTGCGCGGCGCCCTCCTCGTGGATCAGCGTGTCGATCTCGAGGCCCTGGGCGCTCGAGAAATCGTAGATGTCGTCGAAGAGATCGTCGAACTCGTTGATCGCCGCGATCGAGTACGACTGCCGCCCCGCCTCGGCGCGGCCCGAGCGCCCGGTCGGCGGCTCGAGCGGATAGTCGGGGTCCTTGTTGGGCTTGACGAGATAGAACTCGATCTCCGGTGCGATCACCGCCTGCCAGCCGCGCTCAGCGTAAAGCCGGACGATCTTCTGCAGCACCTGGCGTGGCGCGATCTCGACCGGCCGCCCGTCGCGGTGGAACGCGTCGTGGATGAGCTGAGCGGTCGGATCGGTCTCCCACGGCACCACCGAGAGCGTCGAGAAATCCGGCCGTAGCATGATGTCCTGGTCGGCGGGGTCGCTCTGGAAGACCTCGGTGTCCTCCGGGTAGTCGCCGGTTATCGTCTGGGTGAGGATCGAGACCGGCATGGTCATGGTCGGCCCGGCCAGGAACTTCTGCACCGGCATCATCTTGCCGCGCGCCACGCCCGCCTGGTCGGGCACGATGCACTCGATATCCTCGATGCGCCGCTCGGCCAGCCACTCGCGCGCCGCGTCCAGCGAAGCGACGCCGCGCTGCCCGTCGCTATTGACGGTAGCGGTTGTTTCGGGGGCCATTTTGGCGGTTTCCGTGGGTTTCATGCCCGACTGTCTACTCCGGAAAGCCCAAAGACAAGCTAACGCACCGCATGAATGCCATGAAAACCGAGCGATCGGGTTTTCCTCGTCTTCACGACTGGCATGGCAAAATCGGCGGAAATCAACCGTTCCACGTCCGCATGCTCTACCGATTTGCCTTCCTTGGTCTTGCCCTCGCCGGAGCGGCCTTGTTCCTCGCGGACGCCGTACCGGGCTGGCAGGCTGCCTTGCGCGGAGACCGCCCCGCCGCCGTCGTGGCGCTCGACGCCCCGACGGGCAGGGCGCCCGTCGCGACGGGCGATCCGCGCCGCCAGCTCGGCGCCCACGAGGTCGAGCTCCTCGCCGACCGGGCCGGCCACTTCCTGGTCGACGCCTCGGTCGACGGACGCAACGTCGAGTTCTATGTCGACACCGGCGCGACCTACATCGCGCTCACCGTCGACACCGCGCGCCGCCTCAATATCCGCCCGCTCGCCTCCGAGTACACCGTCCCCGTCGGCACGGCCAACGGCAACACTTTCGTCGCCCCGGTCCTCCTCGACGAAATCCGCATCGAGGGCATCCTCGTCCGCAACGTCTGGGCCCTCGTCCACCGCGACAACGGCCTCGACGTGAACCTCCTCGGGATGAACTTCCTCAGCGAGCTCCGCAGTTTCGAGATGCGGGGCGACCGTCTGACGCTGAGCCAGTAGTCTTGATCCCGATGCCGCCGGGTGTTCCTGTGGAGCCTATCCAGGAAACCCGGGAGTGCGCATGTATCCGAGGCCGGCAGAGTCGCTCGAACCCAACAGCCTCGCCTTCGAAGTGACGCCTCTCGTCAAGGGCACGGGTTTCCGCGAATACGACGCGCGCTGGTGGTTCGGCGTTCCCGACAGCCCCAAGAAGCCTGAACTCAACTTGATGGGGGTGCAGGCCCTCGGCATCGGCATCGGCACGCTCATCCAGGAGATGGGCGTGAAGCCGGAGATCGTCGTCGGCCACGACTACCGGGCCTATTCGAGCTCGATCAAGCTCGCGCTGATCGCCGGCCTCATGGCCTCCGGCATGAAGGTCCACGACATCGGCCTCGCGCTCTCGCCGATGGCCTATTTCGCGCAGTTCGCGCTCGACGTTCCGTCGGTCGCGATGGTCACCGCCTCGCACAACGAGAACGGCTGGACCGGCGTGAAGATGGGCGCCGCGCGTCCGCTGACCTTCGGCCCCGAGGAGATCGGCCGCCTCAAGGAGATCGTCTTCGCCGCCGCCTACAAGATGAAGTCGGGCGGCAGCTACGAATTCGTCGAGAATTTCCCGGCCCGCTACATGGCCGACCTCACCACTCGCCCCAGGCTCAAGCGGAAGCTCAAAGTCGTCGCCGCCTGTGGCAACGGCACCGCCGGCCCCTTCGCGCCCAAGGTCCTGGCGGCGATCGGCTGCGAGGTCGTCCCCCTCGACACCGAGCTCGACTACAACTTCCCGCGCTACAACCCCAACCCCGAGGACATGAAGATGCTTCACGTCCTCGCCGACACGGTGCGGGAAGTGGGCGCCGATGTCGGCCTCGGCTTCGACGGCGACGGCGACCGCTGCGGCGTGGTCGACAACGAGGGCCACGAGATCTTCGCCGACAAGATCGGCGTGATGCTGGCGCGCGACATCGCCGCGCTCCACCCCAACTCGCAGTTCGTGGTCGACGTGAAGTCGACCGGCCTCTTCATGACCGACCCGGTCTTGAAGCAGCTCGGCGCCAGCACCGACTACTGGAAGACCGGCCACTCCTATATCAAGCGCCGCGTCCACCAGCTGAGCGCCATTGCCGGCTTCGAGAAGTCCGGCCATTTCTTCTTCAACAAGCCGATCGGCCGCGGCTACGACGACGGCGTGGTCACCGCCATCGCGGTCTGCGACATGCTCGACCGCAACCCCGGCAAGTCGATCGCCGACCTCTACCGCGCGCTGCCCAAGACCTGGGGCTCGCCGACCATGTCGGCGCACTGTTCGGACGAGACCAAATACGGCATCGCCGACCAGGTCCGCGATCATTTCCTCGCCCTTCGCGACAAGGGCGCGAAGCTCGACGGCCAGCCGATCGTGGATGTCGTCACGGTCAACGGCGTGCGCGTGGTCACCGCCGATGGAACCTGGGGCCTGGTTCGCGCGTCCTCCAATAAGCCTGAACTTGTGGTAGTAGTGGAGAGCCCGGTCGCCGAGAAGCGGATGCGCGAGATGTTCGCCACCGTCGATGCCGCTCTCCGGCAGCACCCCGAGGTCGGTGCCTACAACCAGACGATCTGACCTCTCTTGTTGTGTAGCGCCGCCGATGAGACCGGACCGGCGGCGAGGGTAGAGACGATGAAGACCGATTTGACTCGCCTGATGAACGAGATCCTCGACTGGCCGGCCGGCGACCAGGCGGAGCTCGCCGCCTTTGCGCGCAAGATCCGCGCTCGCCGCGAACACGCCGCGAGCGTGTCCGACGCCGGGAAGCGACCCTCGCCGGGCCATGTCCGCAGCGCCCGCGACCGCCAGATCGAGACCTTCTGGCAGCGCCGCGGCGGATAAGCGTTCACCGCTCTCGGCGCTTGAGTTCCTTCGCGCGCGCGCCGAGATGGGCGCGAGAGCATTCCCGAATGGAGTCGCCATCTTGCTCGCTCGCCTCGCTGCCTTCGCGGCTGTCGTCCTTGTCGCCGCCTGCGGGCAGAAGCCGCCGCCGGCCCCGCCATTCCCCCTCGCCGGCACCGAATGGGGCCTCGCCGGCAACCCCGAGCCGGAGCGCTTCGTCCAGTTTACCGCCGACGGCACGCAGTTCGGCGGTTCCGCCGGCTGCAATCAGATGTTCGGCGGGGTCGCCCGCGACGGCGACAAATTCACCTTCGAGCGCATCGGCACGACCCGGATGGCCTGCGCGCCCGAGATCATGGCCGCCGAGATCGCCTTCCTCGCCCAGCTTGGCGAGACGCGCCAGGCGACCATCACCTCGCTTCTCATGACCCTCAAGCGCGAGGACGGCAGCACGATCCTCGAGCTTGTCCGGCGAGACGCGGACTAGGGGCTTGCCTGCGCCGCGTGGTAAGGTTTCCACCATGAACCAGATACTCAGGAAGCTGATCGAAGAAGCGGACACTTGGCCTGAATCCGACCAAGCCGAACTGGCGGCGTTTGCCCAGGAGATACGCGCCCGCCGGAGCGGCGTTTACGAACTCTCCGACGACGAGCGGGCAGCCATTCTCGTCGGTTTGGCGGAGGCGGATCGTGGCGAGTTTGCTTCCGAGAAGGATATGGACGCCTTCTGGAAGCGCCGTCTCGGATGAAGGTTCGGTACAGCCCGCTCGCTGCGGCTGACCTCGAAGCCATCTCCACATACCTCCACGAACGAAGCCCGCAGGGCGCCGTAAGGGTGCTTGAAGATATTCGCGAGGCCACCGACCTACTGGCCGAACGGCCGTACATCGAACAGGAGACCGACGAGCCGGGCATTCGAGTTAAGATCAGCCGAAGATAGCGCTATCGCGTCTTCTATCGAGCGGTTAAGGAAAACGTCCAAATTCTCCACATCCGCCACCCGGCCCGCGGACCCGCGTCAGACCTGAACCGATGATCCTTTGCTCCTGTAACGTCGTCACCCGCGCGAAAATCATCGAGACCGCGCAGAAGCTTGCCGCCGAGCGGCCGGGACGCCCGGTCACCCCGGCGCAGGTCTTCCGTGAGCTCAGCGTCAAGGCCCAGTGCACCGTGTGTTTCCCGGTGATCCGCGCGGTTTTCGTCGAGGCCGGCCTGCCGTTTACCTGCCCCGAGCCGCTCGCGACCGAGGCCGACCTCACCGACCGCGGCGAGCGTCCGGCCGAAGTCGTTCCGTTTGACCGGGCACGGCGCTCACGTTAATCTGGAATCGTTCTAAAAAAGAGGGTGGACATGAAGGGCGAACCCAAGGTCATCGAATATTTGAACGCGGCACTCCGGCTCGAGCTCGGCGCGGTCAACCAGTACTGGCTGCACTATCGGCTCACCGAGAACTGGGGCTACGGCAAGCTCGCCAAGAAGGAGCGCGCCGAGTCGATCGAGGAGATGCACCACGCCGACAAGCTGGTGAAGCGCATCGTCTTCCTCGACGGGTTCGCCAACCTTCAGACCATCGCTCCGCTGCGCATCGGACAGAACCTCAAGGAAGTGCTCGAGGCCGACATGGCTGGCGAACAGGAGGCTCGCGCTTACTACCGCGAGGCCCGCGAGGTCTGCCGCGAGCATCGTGACTTTGTCTCGATGGCGCTCTTCGAGGAGCTCCTCAAGGACGAGGAAGGCCACATCGATTTCCTCGAGGGCCAGCTCCAGCTCCTCAGCGAGATCGGCGCCCAGAACTACGGCCAGCTCCAGGCCGAGTCCGCCGACGACGCCGACTGATTCTCGGCGCCTGCCGTAAAACGTCGCGAGCCTCCCCAAGGGGAGGCTCGTTCCATTTCCAGAGCCGTGGGCGCCGTCCTAGAACGGCATCGTGTGGTAGTGCTCCTGCAGGGAGGTCCCCGCCGGATCGTAGAACCACGTCACCCCGATATTCGTCTCCCACGAGTTGAAGTCGATCATGGGGTCTGAGTAGCGCCCGAACTCCGCATCGGCCCAGATGCTGAACGGGCGGGTGAAGCGGTGCTCGACGAACGCCCCGACCGCATGCTTGCTCCAGAAATCGTCCCCTTCCCACCAGATCCTGCCGCCCACCGCGGTGTTCGGATTGAGGTAGTAGGCGAGGAACGCCCCGATATTGTGGTTGTCGTCGTCCGGGCCATTGGTCTCGATGCCCACCCAGGCGCCGACATCCATCCTGGGGAGGAAGTAGTTCGCTTGGATGCCGTAATACCCGTTGCTGTAGCCATC
>CAYOET010000179.1:0-5325 GCA_964402985.1 uncultured Bauldia sp.
CGGCCACGCCGACGCCGCGCGCCTCGAACGTCAGCCCGAGCTGATCGGCGCCCACCGCAATCCCTTCTCGATCGGCGCCCGCCACCGCAATCCGGAAGACGCCTTCCACACCGAGCTCGGCACGAATTGGGAGGCCTACTACGCCGGCAAGCGTTCGCAATCTTCGCGCCGCACCGACCGCCGCAAGCTGAAGAAGCTCGAGGAGCGCGGCGAGCTCCGCTTCGTCGTCCCGCAGACCCTCGACGAAGCCCGCCCGATCCTCGCGCAGCTCTTCGCGGACAAGCGCCGCGCCCTTGCCGCGAAGGGCGTCCCGGACCTCTTCGCTACCGAGGCGGTGCGCTCCTTCTATGAGGCAGTCGCGCTCCGCCCCCACCCCGACGGCCCGGCCCATCTCTCCGCGCTCGTCTCGAACGGCGAGATCGTCGCCGCCAACTGGGGTCTCGTCCGCGGCGACCGCTACTACTACGTCATGCACGCCTATGCCGACGGCGAGATCGAGCGCACTTCACCCGGCAAGCACCTCATGTACCGGCTCATGCAATGGTGCATCGAGCGCGGCGTCACGGTTTTCGATTTCACCATCGGCAACGAGGACTACAAGGGCATGTGGTGCGAGCGCTCCGAGGCGCTCTTCACCACCTCCTCGGCGATCAGCCTGGCCGGCGCCGCGCCCGCCCTCGCCTACCGTTCGCTCGACGCCACCAAGCGCTTCATCAAGACCAACCCGACGCTCCTCCGCGCGGTCCAGTTCGCCCGCCGCAGGGCCGCCGGCAAATCGGCCGCCCCGGCCGCGAAGGAGGAGGCCGAGTGAGCGTCCGCGCGATCGGCGAGACCGGCCGCGAGGCCGGCACCAAGGCCCTCTCCTCGGTCGGCACCTCGGTGACCACCGTCGCTCACGACGAGTGGGACCGCCAGCTCGACCGCTTCACCGATTCCAGTTTCGAGCAGAGCGCCCTCTACGCCACCGGCCGCTGGGGCAAGGAGCGCGTCGAGGCTGTCGAGGTCCGCCACGCCGGCCGGCTCATCGGCGGAGCGGTGCTCGTGCGCATCGCTCCCAAGGGCGTGCCGCTCGACGTCCGCTTCATGAAGTTCGGCCCGCTCTGGCACGTCGCCGGCGTCCCCGCCGCGGGCGGCCAGCCGGCCGACGCCCGCACCTACCGCAACGTCCTCTACGCCCTCATCGCCGAATACGGGAAGCGCGGCGGCGCCGCTCTCCTCATCCTCCAGCGCCCCAACCCGGTCACCAACCCCGTCGAGCGCGAGGTCATGGCCGAGCTCGACTTCAGGCCGGGCCGGATCATGGACGACCCCAACCGCTACCTCGTCGACGCCACGCTGTCCGAGGCCGAGCAGCTCGCCAGCCTCGAACAGAAATGGCGCTACAATCTCAAGCAGGCCAACGCCGCCGGCCTCGAGCTGCGCGAGGAGAGCGCTGCCGGCTTCGCCGACTTTGCTGCCCTCCATGCCGCGATGATTGCGCGCAAGGGCGACGGGGCCAGCACCGACAAGGTCGACCTCCTGCCCGCGCTCGGCGAGGCCCTTTCGCCCGCCGCTCGCCCCCGCCTGATGATGGCGCGCAAGGACGGCCGCCCGGTCGCCGGCGCGATCTTCGGCCTCCACGGCGACACCGCCTACTACCTCTTCGGCGCGAGCGCGGACGACGCCCTGCCGCTCAAGGCCGGCTACGCCGTGCAATGGGCGATCCTCCGCGCCCTCCGCGATAGCGGCGCTCGTTGGTACGACCTCGGCGGCGAAGCCGGCGAGGAGGGCCTGCGTCAGTTCAAGAAGGGCCTGGTCGGCAAGCGCGGCTCGATCGTCGAGCTGCCGTCCGAGTTCCAGTGGGCGGCGACCCTCCGCGCCCGCCTCTCGCTGACCGCCCTCTCGAGCGCCCGCGAGGCCGCCGCGCTCATCGGCCGAGTCCGCAATCGCCGCTAGCGGCGATTAACCAGCGGAACCTTTGCTGTTGCCAGCGGTTTTCACGGACAACCGGGGTGGTTGCGCGTCAGGACGCGCCCGACCCCGACAGATTCAAAGAAATCCGAGGGACAAATGGCCAAGACCGTCATCGATGAAATGGAAGCCACCGCAGAGGCCACCATGGCCGATCTGCAGAAGCAGATGAAGGCGATCCAGTCGGACCTCGCCTCGCTGACCGGCACGCTCAAGCATTTCGGCAAGGAGCAGGTCGACCATGTCGGCACCGCCGCCCGCCACGCCATGGACCGTGCCGGCGAAGGCATGCGCATGACCGCCGCCGACGCCCGTCAGCGCGGCGAGCACATCGCCGAGGAGGTCGAGCAGACCATCACCCGCAACCCGCTGACCTCGGTCCTCGTCGCGCTCGGCGTCGGCTACGTCGCCGGCATGATGTCCCGCCACCACTGAGGCCGGCCATGACCTCCTGGCTGAGAGCCCTCGCCGGCCCGGCCGTGCACGAGGCGCAGGCGAGCGCGAGCGCGTTCGCCGAGCGCACCGCGCTGATGATCGTCGGCGGCGCCGCCTTCCTGGTGGCGTCAGCCTTCGTCTTCGCCGCGCTCTACACGCTGATCCGCGACAACTACGGGGCGATCGCCGCTCAACTGTCGCTGGCCGGCTTCTTTGCGGTGGTTGGGACGGTGTTCGTCATCCTCGCCAACAACCGCGCACGCGCCCGTCGCGTCGCCGCTCATCAAGCTTACGCGCCGGAGACCGAGCCGGCCGGCTTCCCGACCATCGCCACCGCCTTCGCGATGGGCTTCGCCCGCGGCCTTCGCCGCCGCGAGCACTAAGGATCGTTCCAACCGGGAATAACCCTCCCCTCGAGGGAGGGTCGAAGGTGCGAGGGCTTGCCCGAGCAGCTTCGGGGCGGGGGCATCGCGGCCAACCACGGGCCGACGCTGAGGCCATTCCCGCCTCCCGAAAACGCTACGCGCTTTCGACCTCCCCTCGAGGGGGAGGTTATTCTTTCCTACGCCGCCATCGAGGCCGTCGAGCGGAAGAACAGGGCCTGGCTGATCGCCGCGCGCACGGTGCGCGGGTCGAACGGCTTGGTGAGGAGGAAGGTCGGCTCCGGCCGCTCGCCGGTGAGGAGCCGCTGCGGAAAGGCGGTGATGAAGATCACCGGCACCGAGAAGCTGCCGAGGATGTCCTTGACCGCGTCGATGCCCGACGAGCCGTCGGCGAGCTGGATGTCGGCGAGGATGAGGCCCGGCCGATGCCGCTCGGCCTCGGCCACCGCCTCGCCGCGCGTCCGCGCCACGGCTGCGACCTCGTGACCGAGATCCTCGACGATGCCGGAAAGGTCCATCGCGATCAGCGGCTCGTCCTCGATGATCAGCACCTTGGCCTTGATCTGCCGGTCGATCTCCGCGACCGCCTGGTCGACGAGCAGCGGAACCTCCGCCTTGTCGCGCCCCATGATGATCGCGGCGTCCGCGTCGCTGAACCCTTCCATGGAGGTCAGCAGCAACGCCTGGCGCGAGTCGGGCGGCATCGCGGCGAGCCGCTCCTGCGCCACCTGCTCGAGCTTCCCCCCGGCGGGGGCGACGCCCGGCGAGTCGAGCCGGGTGCCCGACCACAGGATGTGGAAGATGCGGTAGAGCCCGACCCGCGAGTCGAGATCCCCCGGAAACACCGATGGATCGGCGAGCAGCGTCTGCAGGCACGCCCGCACGTAATTGTCGCCGCTCGTCTGGCTACCGGTGAGCGCCCGGGCGTAGCGTCGGAGAAGCGGCAGGTGCGGGGCAAGGGATTGCGAAAGAGTGGCAGTCATGAATTCTCCCCTCCGGCCAGGCTGGGCTCCGGGCCGTCCTGCCTTAAACGGAAGCGTCAAAAATAGGTTCCACGCAATAGGAACGTTTTGCTCGGATGGACGTTATGGGGGTTCATGCCATTGACTAAAGAAGTCACTCCAAAGAGTTCGGGGATGGAAAAGCCAGCAAAACCCTCGGCGCCGTCGAAGGCCCGGGGTGGGGGGAGCGGGCCGTCCGGGACGACCGGAACCAACTCCAGAAAACAGGATTGGATCGGACGCCAGCTGCAGCGCGCCTTCGAGGACGTTGCCCGCGAGCCGGTGCCTGACGACATCATGAGCCTTCTCGACCAGCTCGATACGGTCGAGAAGCCCAAGAGCAGCAATGGGTCCGACCAGCCGTGACGCGCGCCGCCTCTGACCGGCCGGTGACCTATGCCTCCGGCACGATGAAGGAGAACCTCATCGGGGCTCTCCCCGTCCTCCGCGCTTTCGCACGCTCGCTCACCGGCCACCGCGACCGCGCCGACGACCTTGTCCAGGAGACGGTGCTGAAGGCGCTCGCCAACAGCGACAAGTTCCAGGAGGGCACCAACCTTCATGCCTGGCTGGTGACCATCCTTCGCAACCAGTTCTATTCGGAAGGCCGCAAGAAGAAGCGCGAGGTCGAGGATGCCGACGGCGCCATGGCCGCGCAGCTCTCCGATCTCCCCCAGCAGGACAGCCGGCTCGAGCTCGAGGATTTCCTCAGAGCCCTCCAGCTTCTCCCCGACGAGCAGCGCGAGACGCTCATCCTCGTCGGCGCGAGCGGCTTCTCCTACGAGCAGGCCGCCGAGATTTGCGGTGTCCGCGTCGGCACGGTGAAGAGTAGAGTCTCCCGCGCCCGCGCGCGTCTCGAGGAGATCCTCGCCGGTTCTGTCCCCCTCCCGCCCGGCGACTCCGACCACCACTCGGTCGAGGAGTTCCGCGAAGCCCTCATCGGCCGCCGCCAGGGCTAGTCCCCGCGACGACCTGTTGTCTTCATGGCGGCCCGCCCCTAGCTAGTCGCCATGCTGAAGGCCATCCGCCGCTTCGTCTCCGATCTCGCCGCCTCGCCCGCCGACTCCCGCGTCGGGGCGAGCGACCACCGCCTCGCCGCGGCCGCGCTCCTCTATCATGTGGTCGCCCTCGACGGGGTCGTCGACGACCATGAGCGCGCCCGCTTGCGTTCGCTCCTCATGGCGGAATTCTCCCTCGGCGAAGCCGAGAGCGAGAACCTCATCGCCGAGGCCGCGGAGGCCGATCGCGACGCGGTCGACCTCTACGGCTTCACCAGCCTCCTCAAGTCGCATCTCGACGACGAGGGCCGCCGCAACATCGTCGGCCTGATGTGGCGGATGGTCTACGCCGACGGCGCCGTGCACGAGCTCGAGGACAGCATCGTCTGGCGCGTCGCCGAGCTCCTCGGCGTCTCCAGCCGCGACCGCATGATCCTCAAGAAGGCCGCTCAGACCGGAACCTGAACCAAGCCCCCTCTCCCCGGAGGGGAGAGGGTTGGGGTGAGGGGGTACAGGTCCATCCGGAGGGGTGGAGCCCCCCTCACCCGGATCCCGCCC
>CAYOET010000180.1:0-5047 GCA_964402985.1 uncultured Bauldia sp.
GCCGAGGTCGAAGAGGTCGTTCTGCACGCGCGCGAGGACCGCATCGAGGCTCGGCCCGAGCGCCGAGGCGTGAAGCCGCGCCAGCCCGATCGCGGCGTTGGTCTCGTCGACGGTGCCGATCGCGTCGAAGCGCGGATCGGCCTTCGACCGCCGCGCCCCGGTGACGAGGCCGCTAGTGCCGTCGTCCCCCTGCCGCGTGTAGATCCGGTTGAGAGCGACCATCGACGCGGGGTCAGCCGCGCGTCGAGAAGTAGTAGATCGTCATGACGACGATCACGGCGACGAACTGGAAGAGGACGCGCGCCCGCATCAGCTTCTGCGAGGTGTTCGCCGAGCCGCCGCGCATCATGTTGAAGAGCCCCGCGATCAGCACCACCGTGACGGCGGCGAGGGCAACGACGATGAGTATCGGACCAGCGCGATCCATGGCCAGAATCCTTTCGAGGTTAGCCGCGAATATAGGCTCATCCGCCATCCGCCGCCACCAACGCCATACCGCCGTCGCCCTTCGCGAAACCGCGAGGCCTATTGGCAGAAGCGCGAATCCCCGTTCCGCCCGCGCGGCGCGAGATCGAGGTGGAAGTGGTTCCAGTGCGCCGAATCCGAGCCCGGGCCGAGCACGGTGTGGAAATGGTCGCACGCGCCGGTGCGGATCTCGCTGAGGAACATCGCCCCCGGCGCGTCCGGCTCTTCGGACGCCAGCACGGCGACCTTGGTCTCCTCGCCGATCTCGAAGGCCGACACGTCGAGCGCGTTGGCATAGGCGTGCTCGCTGAGCGGCCCCGAGCGCGCCCCGTTCACCCCGCGGCACGAATAGGACGCCGCCACTTGCAGCCCGGTCACCCGCGCCTCGAACTCGGCCAGCGCGGCCGGCTGGACCTCTCCGTCGACCCACGCGACTAGCGTCTCGGCCATGCCGCAGTCGAGCGTCGCCGGCGGATTGAGCTGCACCGCCCCGTTGTGCAGCGCGCGGACGCGGAGCGGCTGTGACGTCCCGCACCCGGTATCGGTCGCGATCGGGTCGAGGATCTCGAACTCGACGCCGAGCTCGCGCAGCCGCGCGATACAGGCCGGGTTCGGCGGATCGTTGTTGAGCCGCGCGATCAGCGCCGGCGTGGTCACCCGCGGCTCGAGCGCCGCCAGCTGCGTTGGGGGCGCCTGGATGACGACATAGGATGGCCCGCCCGGCGCGTCGGCGCCCGGCTCCGGCCGCGGCGGCGGGATCGAGACCACGACCGCGCCGAGCGGCAGCTCCGACGCTTCGAGGATCACCGGCCGGGGAGTCGGCACGACGACCGCGCCGAGATCGGCGTCACCGGCCGCCGCATTGTTTCCGCCGAGCCCGCCCCGGTGATCCGCGCCCGGCGGAAGCACCGGTGGGGGAGCGGCCGCAGCCACGGGAGACGGCGGCGCCAGCGTGGTTCCCGGCCCGGTGGCCGCCGAGGGCTCCGACCCGGGTGCCGACGGAGTCATCCCGACAACCGCGCCGAACGGAACGGCGTCCGCCGGACTCGCCGGCGGCGCGAAGGCGAATTGCTGGACGGAAGCGGCCGGCGCCGCAGGAGCTGCCGGCGCGAGCACGCCGCCCGCATCCCCCATGAGGGCAGCGCTCGGAGTCGGCTCACCCGGCATCGCCGGCGCGAGAGACGGCCCCGGCGCCGAACTCACGACGTCGCCGCCGGGCGGCGACGCGTCCCCCTCCTCGACCACAGCCGGCACGGCCCCGCCCGGCGTGGCCCCGCCCGGCGCGGCCTCGGCCGGGGCACCGGCGAGATCGCTCGGCCGGCGTGGCGGAAACGGCAGCCCAGCGCGGCGAGGACCGTCGCCTCCGCGCTGGCGTCAGGCGGCGTGACCGGCACAGACGGCGCGACGGGCGCCACTCCCGCTGCCGCCAGCTCGTCCCCCGGCATCGTAACGGCCGGCGCACCCGTGGACGGAGGAGCGGCGAGGCTGCTCGCCCCATTCGCCCCCGCCTCTGCCGCGCTCGGCGCGGCGCCTGGCGCGGCGAGGGCCGCGACCTCGAAATCCGGCCGCGGCGTCGGCACCGGCATGGTCTGCGGCATCACGATCGAGGGAACGGGCCGCGGCGGCGGCTGGCTGTCGCCTCCGCCAAGCGTGGCGGCCACACTGGCGAGTGCGCCGCCAACCGCATTGCCGATCCGCTCGAGCGCGTTCAAATCTGCCTCCTCCGCGACGCTTTAACCATCAACCGGCGAATCAGCACCCTTGTTCCGCCAAGTCAGCGCTCGACAATTTGCGGAAGCCCCGCGTGAGGATTATCTCAGCATCCGAACCCCTTGCCGGTCCAGCCCCTTTGCCGCGCCTCCTCAATCCCATCGCCAACCAAGGCCGCTTCTCCCGCCCTCCCCTTGAGGGGGAGGGTCGGAGGCCGGCTCTGCCGGCGTCCGGGGTGGGGTGGACGGCGGTGGTCCTGGACGAACACTCGCCAGAGCGCACCCCCGTCCACCCCACCCCGTCGCGCTACGCGCGCCGACCCTCCCCCTCGAGGGGAGGGCGGAGTGCGCGTCTCCATCCGGATCTACCCGTCGGCTACGACCTGCCTCGATGACCACGCCGCTCCGCACCTTTTCCGCGACTCTCGTCCCCCAGCCGCGCCGCCGCTCGGTGGCGGTCTCCGTCGGCGGGGTGAAGGTGGGGGGCGACGCGCCGGTCGTCGTCCAGTCGATGACCAACACCGACACCGCCGACATCGACGCCACGGTCAACCAGGTCGCCGCCCTCGCCGCCGCCGGCTCCGAGCTGGTGCGCATCACCGTCGACCGCCCCGAGGCGGCCGCCGCCGTCCCGCGCATCAAGGAGAAGCTGCTAGCCCGGCACGTCCACGTGCCGCTGATCGGCGACTTCCACTATATCGGCCACACGCTGCTGACCGACTATCCCGCCGCCGCGGAGGCCCTCGACAAGTACCGCATCAACCCCGGCAATGTCGGCTTCGGCGAGAAGAAGGACCGCCAGTTCGCGACGCTGATCGAGCTTGCTATCCGGTACTCGAAACCGGTTCGCATCGGCGTCAACTGGGGCTCGCTCGACGGCGCGCTCCTCACCCGCCTCATGGACGAGAACGCCGCCAGCCCGACCCCGCTCTCGGCCGCGCAGGTGACGCGCGAGGCGATCGTCCAGTCCGCCCTTCTTTCCGCCGCGCGGGCCGAGGAGCTCGGCCTTTCCCGCGACCGGATCATCCTCTCCGCCAAGGTCAGCTCGGTGCAGGATCTCGTCGCCGTCTACGGCGAGCTGGCGCGGCGCAGCGACCACGCCCTCCATCTCGGCCTCACCGAAGCGGGCATGGGCTCAAAGGGCATCGTCGCCTCCTCGGCGGCGCTGGCGATCCTCCTCCAGGCGGGGATCGGCGACACCATCCGCATCTCGCTCACCCCCGAGCCGGGCGGCGACCGCACGCGCGAGGTGCGTGTCGCGCAGGAGCTGCTGCAGGCGATGGGGCTGCGGAGCTTCGTCCCGGTCGTCGCCGCCTGCCCCGGCTGCGGCCGCACCACCTCGACGGTCTTTCAGGAACTCGCCAAGCGCATCGAGGACGACCTTCGCGCTGCGATGCCGGTGTGGCGCGAGAAGTACCCGGGCGTGGAGGCGCTCAAAGTCGCGGTGATGGGCTGCATCGTCAACGGCCCGGGCGAATCCAAGCACGCCGACATCGGCATCTCCCTCCCCGGCACCGGCGAAACCCCCGCCGCGCCAGTGTTCATCGACGGCAAGAAGGCCGCCACGTTGCGGGGCGCGGGGATCGCTGACGAGTTCCGGGTGATGGTCAACGCGTACGTGGAGAAGCGCTGGGGTTGACTCGCTAATCCCGCCAGCTTCGTTCACTATTCTGAACAGACGCAGCCCGCGGCTGCGCGCGAGATCACCGCATGGACCTTTCTATCTCCGGATTCTGGACGCGTCGGCTGAAGGCCAACGGGTCGCCGCCTCCCAGTGCTCTTTCCGGATGGGAGGCGAATGTATCTACCCTTGCTTCGTTCATTGAGCCCATACTTTCCACTCGAGAGGGCGATCCCGAGTCAGCAAGAATCCTAATTGTTGCTGCTCCGGGAGCTGTTGGAAAGACGACGCTTGCGAGGGAGATCGCGCATGCCTGTCGGTTCGCCTACGTGGACCTCGCAAAGACATCTCCACTTGGCGGGAACTTCTTCACGGGCGGATTAGCCAACGCGTTCGGCCTTCACGCACCGGTCTTGGCATCAGAGGGGAAGCTGGGACTCGTAGTCGATGCTTTAGATGAGGCACAACTCCGAGCATCGCCCGATGGATTCACCGCGGGACTAAACGATATCGCCTCAATCGTCCGATCCACGAACGCCCTGCCAGTTGTTCTATTTGGGCGCTCACTAGTGGCGGAGGAAGCATGGCTCATACTCACCGAAATCGGAGTTCCAGCCGCCGAGATCGCCATCGAATTCTTCGACGATGACCGTGCCCAACAGTATCTCAAGACAAAGCTTCGCGCGCTCTCGGAACAAATCCCTGCCGTCCGCAACGCATTTGGCAATTACCGCGCCTCTTTTGAGGATCTGGCCTTAGACGTCCGCAATCGACTAGCGTCAGCCGCTGGTGAGGACAGCCAACGATTCATCGGCTACGCACCTGTTCTGGATGCCATCTGTTCGTTCGCCTTAGACGAGAACGAGTTGAATCCGAGTGCCCGCCACTTGGAGGGAGAAACTCAAGTTGATTTGATAGATGCAGTCTCTGCCGCAATCCTGCTGCGAGAGCAAATGAAGCTGCAGGCTCAGCTCTATGAACAGTTCCCGCAAGACGCATCTCAACTGTCATCACTGAATCTCTATGGACCGGACGAACAGCGTTCTTGGCTTCTCTATAGAATCTTTAGCGCGCCGCGACCTCCGGTCCACAACTTAGCGCGGGCTGACCTCGATACTGCATACTCAGAGATGATCGGGCATTTTCTTCCTCATCATCCATTTCTGGACGGGAGTGGTCGGGCCGCGGCAAACTCAGTGTTCGGAGCTGACATCCTTGTTTGGGCCCTAAGGGACGGGACTAACTCGCAATC
>CAYOET010000181.1:0-3007 GCA_964402985.1 uncultured Bauldia sp.
AACCCCGGCTACCGGGCGGTGACCTTCGACCAGCTCCGCGAGTCCTATACGGAAGCGGCGCGCGGCCTCCTCGACGGCGGCGCCGACATCCTCCTCGTCGAGACGATCTTCGACACCCTGAACGCGAAGGCGGCGGTGGTGGCGATCGAGGAGGAGTTCGCGCGGCGCGGCCGGCGCTGGCCGCTGATGCTGTCGGGCACGATCACCGACCTCTCCGGCCGCACGCTGTCCGGCCAGACGCCGTCCGCCTTCTGGTATTCGCTCCGCCACGCGCGGCCGTTCTCGATCGGGCTCAACTGCGCGCTCGGCGCGAAGGAGATGCGCGCCCATATCGACGAGCTCAGCCGCGTCGCAGACACCCTGATCTGCGCCTATCCCAACGCGGGCCTGCCAAACGAGTTCGGGCTCTACGACGAGAGCCCGCTGACCATGGGCGAGATGATCCAGGAATTCGCGCGCTCGGGCCTCGTCAACATCGTCGGCGGCTGCTGCGGGACGACGCCGGATCACATCCGCGCCTTCGCCGACGCGGTGGCGGGGGTCCGGCCGCGCGTCATCCCGGCGATTACCCCGAAGCTCCGCCTCGCCGGCCTCGAGCCCTTCGAGGCGGCGGCTTAGACATTTCGAAAAACGCGAGACTTAACCTCCCCCTTGCGGGGAGAGCCTGCCCCGGACTTGATCCGGGGTCGAAACCGCGCAGCGGTTTCGGGAGGGGGTGAGCCGGGAGCGCCGAGACGGAAGAAGGACGCGGGCTTCGCCCGCTACCCCGCCCCGAAGTCTGCTCGGCGAGCCTCGCAGACTTCGACCCTCCCGCAAGGGGAGGGTTAATCTTGTTGGCTCATGACCTGAGAGAAGAGTGAAGCCGAGTTCATGCCCGCCCCTGCAGCGACCTTCATCAATATCGGCGAGCGGACCAACGTCACCGGCTCGGCGCGCTTCCGCAAGCTCATCCAGGCCGGCGACTATGCCGCCGCGGTCGACGTCGCGCGCGACCAGGTCGTCAACGGCGCCCAAATCATCGACGTCAATTTCGACGAGGGCCTGCTCGATTCCGAGAAGGCGATGACGACCTTCCTCAACCTCCTCGCCGCCGAGCCCGACATCGCGCGCGTCCCGGTGATGATCGACTCGTCCAAATGGACCGTGATCGAGGCCGGTCTCAAATGCGTCCAGGGCAAGTCGATCGTGAACTCGATCTCGATGAAGGAGGGCGAGGCCGCCTTCATCGCGCAAGCACGCAAGGTGCTGCAATACGGCGCCGCCGCGGTCATCATGGCGTTCGACGAGAAGGGCCAGGCCGACACCTTCGAGCGGAAGACCGAGATCTCCGCGCGCGCCTACCGCGTGCTGACCGAGGAGGTCGGCTTCCCGCCCGAAGACATCATCATCGACCCCAATATCTTCGCCATCGCGACGGGCATCGAGGAGCACAACAACTACGCCGTGGACTTCATCAACGCGACGCGATGGATCAAGGAGAACCTCCCGCACGCGCATGTCTCGGGCGGGGTCTCGAACTTATCGTTCTCGTTCCGCGGCAACGAGAAGGTGCGCGAGGCGATGCACTCGGTGTTCCTCTACCACGCCATCCAGGCGGGCATGGATATGGGCATCGTCAACGCCGGCCAGCTCGCCGTCTACGAGGAGATCGAGCCCGAACTCCGCGAGCTTTCCGAGGACGTGATCCTCAACCGCCGGCCGGATGCGACCGAGCGGCTGCTGGCCGCCGCCGAGCGCTATAGCGGCGCCGGCGCCCAGAAGAAGGAGGCCGATCTCACCTGGCGGACCTGGCCGGTCGCGAAGCGGCTCGCGCACGCGCTGGTCGCCGGCATCACCGAGTTCATCGAGGTCGACGTCGAGGAGGCGCGGCAGAGCGTGGAGCGCCCGCTGCACGTCATCGAAGGGCCGCTGGTGGCCGGTATGAACGTGGTCGGCGACCTTTTCGGCGCCGGCAAGATGTTCCTTCCGCAGGTCGTGAAGTCGGCCCGCGTGATGAAGCAGGCGGTTGCCTATCTCATGCCCTTCATGGAGGCCGAGAAGGCGCTCCTCGGCGGGACGGGAATGTCGTCGGCCGGCAAGATCCTCCTCGCCACCGTCAAGGGCGACGTCCACGACATCGGCAAGAACATCGTCGGCGTGGTTTTGGCCTGCAACAATTTCGAGGTCATCGACCTCGGGGTGATGGTCCCGACGCAGAAGGTGCTTGATACGGCGCGCGCGGAAAAGGTCGACATCATCGGCCTCTCCGGCCTCATCACGCCCTCGCTCGACGAGATGGTCTACGCCGCGGCCGAGATGGAACGGCAGGGGCTCGACCTCCCGCTGATGATCGGCGGGGCGACGACGAGCCGCGTCCACACCGCCGTGAAGATCAACCCGGCCTACAGGCGCGGTCAGGCGGTGCATGTCCTCGACGCTAGCCGCGCCGTCGGCGTCGCCTCGAGCCTCCTCGGATCGGGGCGCGGAACCTACACGCGCGACGTCCGCGAGGAATATGAGCGCATCGCCGCCAAGCACGCGGCGGCCGATATCGACAAGAAGCGCATCACCCTCGCCAGCGCTCGCGCCGACCGCTACGCGATCGACTGGACCAGATATGAGGCGCCGAGGCCGAGCTTCCTCGGCGTCCGCGCCCTCCGCGACTATCCGATCGCCGAGCTCGTTCGCTACATCGACTGGACGCCGTTCCTGGCCGCTTGGGAGATTCGCGGCACCTATCCCGCCGTGCTCGACGATCCGGCGGCCGGTCCGGCGGCAAGGTCGCTGATCAGCGACGCTCAGGCGATGCTGAGGCGCATGGTCGAGGAGAAGTGGATTTCTGCCAACGCTGTGATCGGCTTCTGGCCGGCCAACGCCGTCGGCGACGATATCGCCCTCTACGCGGACGAGGGTCGCAAGGTCGAGATCCACCGCCTCCACACGTTGCGGCAGCAAATGGCGCGGTCGAGCGACAAGCGCCGGCACGTGGCGCTGTCGGATTTCATCGCGCCGAAGGAGAGCGGCCGCG
>CAYOET010000182.1:0-2792 GCA_964402985.1 uncultured Bauldia sp.
GAGAGGGAGAAGAGGTCGTCGTCACATGACCGGCCGCATCACGGTCTGGACCGACGGGGCGTGTTCGGGGAATCCTGGGCCAGGTGGCTGGGGCGCGATCCTGATCTGGAACGGGCACCGCAAGGAGCTCTCCGGCGGCGAGGCGGAGACCACCAACAACCGCATGGAGCTGATGGCGGCGATCGCCGCGCTCGAAGCGCTGAAGCGCAAGAGCTTCGTCGACCTCTGGACCGACTCGGCCTATGTGCGCGGCGGGATCACGCAGTGGATCCACGGCTGGAAGAAAAACGGCTGGAAGACCTCGGATCGGAAGCCGGTCAAGAACGCCGAGCTGTGGCAGCGGCTCGACGAGGCGCGCACCCGCCACGAGGTCGACTGGCACTGGGTCAAGGGCCATGCCGGCAACGAGGAGAACGAGCGCGCCGACGAGCTCGCGCGCGAGGGCATGGAGCCGTTCAAGCCGAAGAAGCGCGGCCCTTAGGGCAGCGGAGCCGAAGGCGCTGCCGGGCCGACACGGACGACGGTGAGCTCGTGGCCGGCGAGGATGCGTTGGAGGACGGCCTTCACGTCGTCGACCGTGACCTCGGCGATGAGGGCGTTGCGGCGGTTGACGTGGTCGATGCCGAGGCCCTCCAGCTGGATGCCGAGAAGCTGTTCGGCGATGGCGCTCGAGGTGGTGAAGCCGAGCGGGTAGGAGCCGGTCAGGTAGTCCTTGGCGAGCTCGACTTCGGCCGCGGTGGGGCCTTCGGCGATGAAGCGGCGGAGTTCCTCCTCCATCACGGCAAGGGCCTCGTCGGCGCTCTGCGGGCGCGTTTGGGTGGCGCCGTAAAGCGCATAGGCGTGATCGAGGCCGAACCAGTTGGTGCCGACCGTGTAGACGAGGCCGCGGCGTTCGCGGAGCTCGGTGAGGAGCCGCGACTGGGCGCCGCTGCCGAAAATGTAGTTGGCGACGATCGCGGCGTAGATATCGGGGTCGTCCCAGGCGATGCCGGCGGTCGCGAATTGGAGGGAGGTCTGCGGGATGTCCATGGGAATGTCGATGCGCAGCCCCTCGACCGGCCGGATATCGGGCACGGGCGTGAGGTCTGGCGTCGCGGGGAGAGCGCCGAAGACTTCGTCGAGACGGGCCGCGAGGGTAGCGGCGTCGATGTCGCCGACCACGGCGATGCGCAGCTCGGAGCGGGCGATGACCCGGGCACGGTAGGCGCGCAGATCCTCGACCGTGATGGCCGCGACCGATTGCGGCGTGCCATCGACCGGCCAGCTGTAGGGGTGGTCCGGCAGGAGGGCGCCGAGCATGGTCTCCCCGGCGATGGCGCGGGGGTCGGAGAGCGCGGCGTTGACCCTCGCGAGGATGCGCGAGCGCATCCGCTCGACCGGCTCCTCGTCGAAGCGCGGCTCGGTCAGCGAGAGGCGGAGGAGGCGGAAGGCGAGGTCGGCATTCTCGGTCAGGGTGTACATCGTGCCGAAGAAATCGTCGTTGCTGGCCCAGTAGCCGAGGGGGATCGAGTAATCGTTGATGAGACCCTGGAAGGCCTGGCTGTCGAGGTCGCCGGCGCCTTCGTCGAGGGTCGCGCTCAGAAAGTTGGCGACGCCGGGAAGGCCAGGCGGGTCCTGTGCGGAGCCGCCGGCGAAAGCGAACTGCACCGTCACGATGGGGACCGAATGAGTCTCGACCAGCCAGGCCTCGATGCCGCCGGAGCTGACCACGCGCTGGATGTCGATGGCGCGCGCCGGCGCGGCCAGAGCGAGGAGCGCGAGGAGACTCAGCACCAGGGGCGCAAGGCGGCGAAGCGGGGAGCGGGGGTGGAGAGGCATGCTCATGGCGCGGATATCTCGGGGGCGCCCGGGCCCGCGTCGCCCTCGGGAATGAGGTAGCCGGTCACCGAGGCGTTGAGGTCGAAATATTTCTGCGCCGCCGCCTGGATTTCCGCGGCGGTGACCGTCTCGAACCGCGCGCCCCAGTTCTGAACCGAGGCGAGCGGCAGGCCCATCGCGACGTCAGAGCCGAAGAAGGAGGCGAGGTTGCCGACATCGTCCTGGCCGTAGATCACGCCCGCCATGTAGCGGCGCGCGGCGCGGGCGAGCTCGTCCTCGGTGACGCCGTCGGTCTGCAGCTCGAGGATCACCGCGTCCATCGCGGCGACCAGTTCAGCGAAGCCGACGCCCTCCTTCGGTATGGCGAAGGCCATGAGCTGGCCGTAGTCGATGCCGCCGCCCGAGTAGCTGGCGCCCGTCGAAAGGGCGATGCCCTGTTCGAGGACGAGGGCGCGGTAGAGGCGCCCGGTGACGCTGCCGCCGAGGATGTCCCCCATCAGGGCGAGGACGCCGTCCTCGTTGTTCTCGGCGGTGAGCCGCGAGGGCGCGAGGTAGAGCCGCTGCACGACCGCCTGGCCGGCGCGCGGGTCAGTGAGGGTCACCGACCGCGGCGCCACGCCGGGCGGCTCGAGCGGGCGGACGCGGAGGCCGGGCTCGGCTCTGCGCGGCAGCTGGCCGTAGGTCGCCTCGGCGAGGGCGCGCACCTCGTCGAGGGTGACGTCGCCGGCGACGACGACGAGCGCATTATTGGGCGTGTAGTAGCGGTCGTAGAAGGCGACGGCGTCGGCGAGGGTCAACGCCTCCATCTCATGGCGCCAGCCGATGACCGGGATGCCGTAGGGATGGTTCTGGAACAGCGCGGCGGCCATCGCCTCGGCGAGAAGCGCGCCGGGCTCGCTCTCGGTGCGCAAGTTGCGCTCCTCGAGGATGACCCCGCGCTCGAGGAGGATGTCGGTCTCGCTGAGCCGGAGGTT
>CAYOET010000183.1:0-17733 GCA_964402985.1 uncultured Bauldia sp.
GAACTCGGCCGGGTTGTGGCTCACCCCGCCGCGGCAGCGCACGAACAGCATCGCCAGCGGAAGCACCCGATGGAAGGCCATCGCGTCATGCCCCGCGCCGCTCGGCAGGCGCAGCGGCTCGAACCCCTGCCGGGTCACGGCGCGCGCGAGCGTCTCCGACAGGCGCGCGTCGCAGGGGACCGCATCCCCCTCGTGCCCGCGCGAAATCGTGGCGGCGAGTCCGCGGCGCGCGGCGATCGCCGCGACCTCTTCATGGATGGCCGCCACCGCCGCCCGGCGCCGTGTGTCGTCGGCGCTGCGAACGTCGTAGGTGAAACGCACGCGGCCCGGCACCGTGTTGACGGCGCCCTCGGGAACCGCGAGCTGCCCGACGGTCGCGACCACGCCGCCGCGACCGGCCTTCTCCACCGCGAGCACCATCTCCGCCGCGCCCGCCAGCGCGTCCTTGCGGTGATCCATCGGCACGGTGCCGGCGTGGCCGGCCTCGCCGCTCACCTCGACCGCGCCGCGCGAGACGCCGTTGATCGCGGTGACGATGCCGAGCGGAAGGTGCCGCCGTTCGAGCACCGGCCCCTGCTCGATATGCGCCTCGAGATAGGCGAGGGCGCGTCCGCCGGTTCGCGCGAGCGCGGGGATGCCGGCCGGATCGCAGCCAAAGGCGAGGAGCGCGTCGCGGCGCGAGACGCCGTCCATGTCGACCTCGTCGAGGCAGCGCCTGTCGAAATGGCCTGCGAAGGCGCGCGAGCCGGTGAGCGTGGTAGGGAAGCGGATGCCCTCCTCGTCGCCGAAGGCCACCACTTCGATCGCGAAGGGGCGGCGTCGCCCGCGCCGGGCAAGGTCCGCGACCGCCGCGATGGCGCCCACCACCCCGAGCGGACCGTCGAAGCGGCCGGCGTCGCGCACCGAGTCGATATGCGATCCGAGGAGGAGGGCAGGGGCTCCCGGCGCCGTCCCCTCGTAGCGGCCCACGACATTGGCTGCCGCGTCGATGCTGGCGGTCATCCCGCCCTCGCGCATCCAGGCAGCGACCCTCTCGGCGGCCGCGCGATGCGCGGCGCCGAGATAGAGCCTGGTCAGCTTGCCGGGCTCGTCGGTGAATCGGGCGAGCTCGTCGAGGCGGTCGGCGACATTCTTGCCGAGGGCGCTGCTTGCCTGGGCGGGGGCGGTGTCCGGAGGAGGGATTGTCATGCGGCTGGCGGGCGTCGTCGTGACCGACGGGTCGTCGGCCGGTCGGCGATGCCATTCCGCACGCTTTGCCGCTCGAACGCAACTCGCCCGCGGGCCCGCCACATCAACCACGAGGACAGCCGATGACCGATCGCCTGAAGGTGACGATCGCCGGAATGGAGTTCGACGCCCGCTTCGAACGCGACAAGGCGCCCGCCACCTGCGCGGCCTTTGCAGCGCGCCTCCCCTTCGTCGGCAAGGCGGTTCATGTCCGCTGGAGCGGCGAAGCGGTGTGGATGCCGCTCGGCGACTACGCCTTCGGCGTCGGCTACGAGAACCACACCAGCTATCCGGCGCCCGGCCAGGTGATCCTTTATCCCGGCGGGATCAGCGAGACCGAGATCCTCATCGCCTATGGCGGGGTCCACTTCGCGAGCAAGATGGGCCAGCTCGCCGGCAACCACTTCCTCACCCTGACCTCGGGCCTTGACCTCCTGCCCGAAATCGGCCGCCTGGCCCTCTGGCACGGCGCTCAGGATGTCCGCTTCGAACGGTCCTAGCCGATTGCCGTCCCGGCGGCGCTTCGCGCCGGCCGAGCTCAGTACAGGAACACGTCGACCACGAGCGCCGCGACCCCGGTCAGGAGCGCGCCGAGCGCGAGGTCGCGCCCCGTGCGCCCGGCCATCGGCCCGAAGCCGAGGACGAGCGCGCCCGCGGCGAGCGCGAACACGCCCGACCCGGTGTCCTGCCAGCTCACCGGGAAGACCGCGATCGGCGCGTCGACGAAGAACTGGTTGGCGGCGGTGAACACCAGGATCGCGTTCCACGCCAGCGGCCCCAGGAAACCGGCCACCGCCGCGCCGGCCGCGACCGGCGCCTTGGGCGCCTGCGCCGCGAGGAAATTGAGCGCCGCGGCGGCGACCGCCGACAGGACCGCGCCGTAGAGGATCACCATCCAGGACAGCATCGTCTTTCCTCCCTTTGACCCGGCTCCGCTAGTCCAGCGGGATGACCGCAAGATCGTCGAAATATGTGACGCTGTCGGCCTTGACCCAGAGGGCCACCCCGCCCGCCTCCCCGAACTCGGTCACCTCCGCAAAGCTGAATAGCGTCCGGTTGTTGAGGCGCACCTCGGCGGTCGTTCCGCTGACGCGGAGGCCGAGGGTCTGCCACAGCTGTCCCGCGACAGCGACGTCGACCCCGGCAAGCTCCCGGCGCACGCCGTTTCTCACGATATAGAAGCGGACATTGCCCTCGAGGGCATTGGCGCGCGCGACGTAGTAGTTCTCCTCGTCCTGAAGGCGCACCGCGATGCCGGCGGCCTGGTCGATGCTCCCCGACACCGGTTTGAACGCGACCGTGATGTCCACGTCGCGCGCGACATCGGGGAAGATGCAGAGTGGAAACCGGTTGCTCGTGCTGTCCCCGCCAAGCTCGGCGAGGACTCGGGAACCGGCCGGACTGTCGGCGTCCTCGATGATCCGCCAGTCGACTCCGCCGCCCCCTCCGGTGAGACCGCCGGCGCAGACCTTGGCCGGCCCGAGCGGCTGATCCTCGAAGTCGAGCACCCACCCCGGAGCCTGCGCCTCGACCCCGCCCGACCACAGCACGGCGAGACTGGCGACGATGATCCTCCTCATGGGCAAATCCTCAACCTTTCGGCCGCGGCGACCGCGGCGGCCAGTCGTGGGTTTCCTCGCTGGCGTCGCGACACCACAGATAGAGCGCATCATAGAGCGGAAGGCCCGCCTCGAGTTGCGCCGAGTCGTCGGTGAACATCCGCGACAGGCCGAGCGAGACGGCGAGGAGGCCCGCGGCCTGCGGAACGAGGTCGAGCCGGTCGGTATCCGCGCCGCGCACGATGGAAGCGAGCCGGAGGAGGGGCTCCGTCTTCAGTCCGAGCTCATCGATCATGGTGTCGAAGGTGCAGGACTCGCCGCGATGCGTCCAGAACCCGTCTTCCATGTCGAAGGGCGTGGCGCCGAACTCCCTCGCCACCCCGGCGACCTCCGCGGGCGCCACGTAGAGGAACGAGGCCGCCGGATCGATGAAGCGCCGGATCAGCCACGGGCAGGCGATGCGATCGACCTTGGGCCTGCTCCGCGTCACCCATACCGTCCGTCCCCCCGCGTCGCGCGGCGGGATCTTCGCCACCGGCACGAGCGGGAGGCCGGCCTCGGCCCAGGCTTCGTGCCCGCCCTCGAGAACCTCGGCGGCAACGCCCGCCTGGCGCAGGAGAGCAGCCCCGCCCTCGCTCTTGGCGTCGCCGTGGTGGCCGATGACCACCAACCCGCGCGGCGTCGACAGCGCGCTGAAACGCGCTTCAAGTTCCTCCACCGCGACGCGAAGCGACGCCGGCAGCACGCGGGGATCGCGGTCGAACTCGGCGTCGGAGCGAAGGTCGACGAGGGTCGGCGCCTTGGTCGTTCCGACGAGGCGGGCGAGCTTCTGCGCTGAGATCGAGTTGAGTGAGGCCACGAGGCGCCCTTGGTGTTGCGGGGCGCGATGCTTTGGCCGGAGCCTCATGGGGAGACCGCGGCGGTCCCCATGCACGGAAGCTACCGCCGGTGCCCGCCAAGTCAAGCAGTCACGCCGCCCCACGAACGCTGCCCAGCACGAGGGCAGAGACTGCAAGGATTTGTGACACCTCGCGCGAGTAATTCCGTGGTTAACGCGCCACGCCTCGGCTAAGCTGAACCCCTCGGCTCGCGCCGCGGAAGGTGGGCGGGCCATCCCAGTCACGGCCCGCCATCGGGGGTTGGCGGCCCGTGCTTTCCCTCTCCCCGGAGACCCGTCATGAAGCGCCTTTTGGCAAGGTCGTCATTCGCCTTGCTTGCTGCACTTCCGTTCATGTCCTTCGCCGGCGAGGCCGAGGCCAAGCAGTGCGTCTACAACGAGGCCGGTTACGTCGCCGAGGTCCGTTGGTTCGAGCCGAACGACCTCGTCATCGATCCCGGCAGCCTGGTGCTGAACATCCGTCCCGGCCGTGATGCGGTCCAGGAGGACACCATCACGCTCGGCTTCTCCTCGTGCAACGACAGCGTCACACCGCGCACCGCCGTGGTGCGCATCGTCGGCGGCGAATATGTGATCAAGGGCATCGTCTGGGGTGCGACCACGATCATCGGTGTCGTCGGCGCGGTTGCCGGCGCGGTCGGTTGCGTCGGCTCGGCCGGCACCGCCTGCCCGGTGATCGCCGCCGCCGCCCCGGCCTTCGCCGGCGCGGCCGTCTCGATCGCCGGCGAGATCGCCGGTGACGGCAACATCCAGGAGATCTTCTACATCGGCACGCCGAGCCAGTATAACGACCTCAAGATCTGGGGCACGGTGTTCTCCCCGCAATACGGCGACGGCGCGGCCATCGCGCCGCTCGACCTCCCCGGCATGCAGGCGGCGCTCGCGCCGAACTACTCGACGCCCGTCATCGGCCGCGTCAACGCGACGCCGATCGCGACTTACGAGAACGTGACGGCCGGCTACTGCATGTTCATGTGCACCAGCAACCTGACCTGCAAGGCCGTCGAGTGGGTTCCGATGAAGTGCGAGCTGCACAGCCAGGGCTCGGCCGGCGGCAACCTCGTCACCGACCTCACCAACCCGGTGCTCGGCTTCATGCCGTGGCTGCATTACGAAAAGCCCTAGCCGTCAGAACCCCTCGACACGAATGCAGAGACCCCGGTCGGCTCGGCCGGGGTCTTTGTTTTGTTGGCGGCGGGATGCCGACACGTTGGGGGACCGCTACCGTTACCTGTCGCGCGCTTGCCGCGTCGTATCCGGGCTCGCCCGGTACCAGCCGGTGATCATCGAGCGGAGCTCGTTGAAGGGCCCCGCCAGCACCACCATCACCACGTGGATGATGAAGAAGAGGACGAGCAGCACCATCGTCCCGAAGTGGATGGTGCGCGCCGTCTGCCGCCCGCCGAAGAGGTCGAGGAGCCACGGCCACGCCGCGTCCATGCCCGGCGACATCGTGATTCCGGTGAGCACGATGAGCGGGAAGAGGATGAAGAACACGACGCTGTAAGCGAGCTTCTGCAACGCCCCGTAGCTCCGCCCATGATGGAGGCGAAAGCGCGCGTGGTCGGCGATGTCGCGCGGAAGGGCGCGGACATCGGCCCCTTTGGGCACCACGTCGCGGAGAAGGTGGCCGCTGACGACGCTCGCCAGGAACCAGACGAACAGCGTGGCCACGAACAGCCACGCGAAGAAGAAATGCACCACCCGCCCGGTCGCGAGGTCGTGGGAGGAGGGGATCGTCGCCGGGATTGAGACGGCCGTGTTCAGTTTCCAAATGTGGATGGGTATCCTGAAATCCGTCGGGAAGGCGCGCCTAGTGAGAACGCCATCTTCCTCGCTCAGGCCAAGAACACCGGTAGTGTCGAAATCACGGCCGAGAATGCGGGTGTAACCGCGCCACTGCCCAGAGGCATTGGTGCTGTAAATGTTGAGCACCGCGTTGTCGTACTCGAACCCCGATTCCTGCCCGATGTAGAGGTTGGGGTGCGCGTTGAAGATCTGCAGGCCCGAGAGGAGAAGGAAGAAGAGGCAGGCCGCCCACACCCAATGGGTGATCCGGGTGATCAGCGTCTGCCGGTAGACCAGCGGGCCCCTGGCGTCCCCGCCAACCACCGCCCGAACCGCATCGCTGTCGCTGACCGTGCTCATGAGTCGCCTCCCCCTCGCACCATGCGGCGGCGCGCGTTCCGCCTCAAACGAAAGATGACGCCCGCACGGTCACGCTCGAGTGAGCCGCGGCCGCCTCTTCGCCTATCGATACGATCCCGAACCGCATCCGGTTTCGTTTGCCAGGAACGAGCAAGCTCGGGCGTGGCCGGACTATCGTCCCGATTGTGGACAGAACGCCAAGCACATCGTGGCGGCGAGGTCACAGTTAACGCCTCATTAACGGCCGGAAGCGGATTCGCGCTTGAGCGGACGCACGCAACCCCCCTAACTGGGTGCGCTTGGGATGACTTGGCGGAACCCCCGGAGCGTTGCGTACGATGAAGGCCACCAAGTTTGCAGCCGCGGCGCTGATTGGCTGCGCGTTTGTCGCCGGACCTGCGACCGCGCAGGTCGGCGAGCTCGCCGAAGGCGTCGTCGAGACCACGGTCGAGACCACCACCGAGGTCGCGGAAACCACCACCGAAACGGTCGGTGAGGTCGTCGAGACGATCCCTGAGATCATCGACCCGCCTCCACCCGAGCTTGTCGAGCCGCCGGTGGTGTCCGACCTCGCCGAACCGGAGGGACGAAGAGTGATCGAAGGCGCCTCGGCGCCGATGTCGGCCGCCTGGGCGCCCGCCGCGGTGGAGGAGCCTCTCCTGACCGAGGAGCCGGCGCCGCCCGTGATTGAGGCGCGCACGGCAGCGCCCGCTTTCGCGGCGCCTCCCCCCGCCGGGCCCATCGAGGCCCCCGCGACCTATGCGCTCGCCGCGCCGGATCCAGGGCCGACCGCGCTCGCTCCCGCGCCGCTCGGCGAAGAGCCGCCGCCGCCCAGCTTCACGCCCGCGCCGGAAGGCGGCGTGGCGCCACCCACGGCGCTCGCGGCACTATCCCCGGCACCGCCGGCGGCACCGCCCGCCGATCCCGAACCGCTGGTGGCAGGCGCCGTCGGGCCGGTCCCGGCTGCCGCTCCGATCGTCGTCGCCCAGGCCAATCCCGCACCCGTAGGGCCGACGACGGTCAGGACCCAACCGGCGCGCGTCGTCAGCTACTCGCCGACGCTCTACGCACCGCCTCCGGCCCCCGGCGGCGACTATGTCGGCAGCATCTCCCCGGTCGTCACCTGGACCGGCTTCTATGTCGGCGCCAGCGTCTCCGGATCCTGGGCGGATTTCGACGTCGGCCAGACCCGCAATCCGCCCTTGGTCGGGCCGGAGACGAGCAGCTTCAGCGCCGAGGCCAACGGCACTTCGTTCGGCCTCCTCGCCGGTTACGACTGGCAGTTCACGCCGACGATCGTGGCCGGCCTCTTTGCCTCCTACGACTTCAACTCGCAGGGCTTCTTCTTCGCCCCGAACCCAGGCCAGGGCTGGGGTGTCGAACTCGGCAATGTCTGGACCATCGCCGGCCGCGCGGGCTGGCTGATATCGCCGCGCGCCCTCCTTTACGGGCTCGTCGGCTTCAGCGGTTCGCAGGTTGCGCTCAGCTACAACGACACTATCCCCAACCCCAATCTGACCTACGCCGGCACCGACTGGGTGGGCGGCATCACCGCCGGCCTCGGCGTCGAGGCCATGTTCGGCCCGCACGTCTCGGCACGGTTCGAATACCGCTACACCAATTTCGGCGCGGCCAGCGTCGGCGGGACCGCTCCCGGAAGCTCCGGGACCACCACCGCCGACATCACCGAGCAGTCGGTGCGCGGCGCGATCGTCTACCGCTTCGGCGGCCAGTAGGTCTTTTCTCCTCGTCTCCATCCACGACTGCGGCCCCTCTCGGGCCGCTCTTCTTTTGTGTCGGCCTTGGCGTCCCCATCTAAGGGACCGGCGCACCTCCGCGCTCCAGCCGCGAGCCACGCGCATGCTCGACACAGCCCTCGCTTCCCTGGCCCTCGCCGAAACCGTCGGCGAGGACCAGCAGCCTTTCGCCCCGCCGATCCCGCCCCGCGATCGCGAGCTTCTCGACGCCTATTCGGAGGCGGTCATCGACATTGCCGACCGCATCGGACCCGCGGTCGTCAAGGTCACCACCAGGGGCCGCAACAACGCCCCCAACGGCAGCGGCTCGGGCTTCGTCGTAACCCCGGACGGCTTCGTCCTCACCAACAGCCACGTCGTCGGCAGCGCCTCGCGCGCCGACCTCACGCTGGTCGACGGCCGAACCCTGTCGGCGCGGGTCATCGGCAACGACCCCGACACCGACCTCGCGCTGCTCAGAGTCGACGCGTCGGAGACCCTGCCGGCTGCGCGGCTCGCCGACTCCAAGCGCCTCCGCCGCGGCCAGCTGGTGGTCGCGATCGGCAACCCGCTCGGCTTCGAGTCGACCGTCACCGCCGGCGTCGTTTCCGCGCTCGGCCGCTCGCTGCGCGCCCGCACCGGCCGGTTGATGGAGGACTTGATCCAGACCGACGCCGCGCTCAATCCGGGCAATTCCGGCGGCCCGCTCGTCGCCTCGAACGGCGAGGTGGTCGGCATCAACACGGCGATGATCCGCGGCGCGCAGGGCATCTGCTTCGCCGTCGCCGCCAACACCGCGAGCTTCGTCCTCGCCGAACTGATGGGGAAGGGGAGGGTGCGCCGCGCCTTCGTCGGCGTCAGCGCGCAGCAGACCCCGCTCCCGCGCCGCCTGCAGATCGCCGCCGGCATCACCCAGGACAGCGCCGCGACGCTCGCCTCGATCGAGCCGGGCAGCCCGGCGAGCACCGGCGGCCTCCTCACCGGCGACATGATCGTCGCCGTCGCCGGCCATCCGGTCACCGGCGCCGACGATCTGATCCGCCTCCTCACCGGCGAGCGGATCGGCCAGGAGCTGACCTTCGATGTGCTGCGCTTCGGCAAGCCCCGCCGCTTCACCGTTGTGCCGATCGAGCGGAGAACGCGCTAGGCCCGTCCGATCGAAGGCGTGAGGCCTCGGGCCGAACGGCTTCGGGAGGGGGTAGCGCGGCGAAGCCCGCGTTCTTCCACCTCCCCATCGCACACCCCCTCCCGAAACCGCTGCGCGGTTTCGACCTCCCCGCAAGGGGGAGGTTAAGGGCCGGGGTTAGCGCCGCTGCTTCCCGCCGGGCGACGGCACCGTCGCGATCTCGTAGCCGTGGTCGTTGAGGAACGCCGCGAGCGCCTCCGGGAACGGCAGCTTGGTGACGCGGCTCGGCGCGCAGCTGAAGCTGTCGCCGCCGTCGAGACAAACCTCGACCGAATTGTCCGGCGTGGCGACCCAGTTGGCCTGAAGCTCCTGCCACGCTTCCTCGCCCTCGCCCACCCGGACCTTGGCAGCGACCCACCCGGCGATCCACCCTGACATCGTCCAGCGCTCGGGACCGACGGCCCAGCCTTCGATCTCGCTGAGCCACTCGCGATGCGCGTCGCCGAAGCGCGGGTCGGTCGATACGTCGACCACTTCGCCCGCCTCGACCGTCAGGATCTGCAGCGGCGCCGCGCTCCCGGCATAGGAGTCGAACTGGTAGAGGAACACATTGTCGACCGCGACGATCTCAGCGACGCCGTCGCCGTCCGCGTCCTCGAGGAAATTGCCGCCGCCGTCGAACGAGCCGACCGAAACGGTGATCCACCCCCGGCCGCTGGCCTCGACCACATAGACCTCGTTGCAGCAATGCGCGCCGCCGGTGTAGCTCGAGAAATAGACCTCGGGCGTTTCGTTGCTGGTGTCGATCTCCGCGATGCTCGCCTCCGACACCGGGAAGTCGAAGCCCGAGGGCGTCGCCAACACCTCCTGCACCGTCCGCCCGCCGACCGTCACGGTCAGCACCGGCACGTCCATCGTCGGGTCGACCGACAGCCGCCGCTGCAGGCTCACCGTCGCGGTGATCCCGTCCGCCTCGACACTCGCCGTCTTCGCACCCTCGGCGAACTCGGTGGTGGGGAAGGCCGGCGGATCGTCCTGCGCCAGCGCTCCCGCTGCGCCGAGGAGGGCAAGGCCGGAAACGGAGAGGATTGCGGTTCTCAGCATGGCGCGCTCCATCGGGACGGAAGCCCAATCATAGCCTCTCCGGTGAAGAAAGCGTGGCGACGCGGGCGAAAACGCGGCGCTATTCGCCCATCAGGAGACGGCTCATGCGCGTCGAGCGCGCCACATCGACATGCGGCGCGAGCGCGGCGCCCATTGTCTTCTGCGTGGCGGTCGTGCCGAGGAAGTTCGAGCGGTAGCTGCGGTAGCCGAACGAGCGCGCGAGAGCGGCATATTTCCGCCGGTTCTCGTCGATCCCGAGCCGTTCCTCTGTCTCCGGCGTGAGGTCGAACATCAGCTGCCAGCTGCTCCGCGAGCTTGGCCGGAGTTTCGGCTTGTCCATATCCGCCCACGGAATCGGGCGATCGTGCAGGATGCGGTCGGTCAGCCCCGCCGTCGCCACGACGATCGCCGGGTCCCCCTGGGCGAGGCGGCGGTAGGAGTACCAGGCGAGCCACGCCCCGTAGACGAGGAACGACACCGAGACGATGACGCCGATCGCGGTCGGTATGCTGAGCCCGTAGGTGTTGAACGCGACCAGCCAGATGGCGATCATGAGGCCGAGGAACGCCGAGACGGCTCCGAACACGAGATAGGCGGCGAGGCGAAAACGCCTGACCTTGAATTCTGTCGTCGGCTTGGTCTCGGGCAGTTCGGTCGGCATGGTCTCTTCTTGGTCGCTAGGGTCGGCGATCTTTCGGGTGGCCTCGCGGCCCCGAGGGTGCGAAAGGCCGGGAGAATGACGACGAAGCCAGCCAAGAGCAAATTGGATCGTAGCAGCGAATCCGCGCCGAAACTCGTTTTCCGCCCGGTGACCAAATCGCGCTGGCCGGATTTCGAGACCCTCTTCGAGGGACGGGGCGCGCCGAAATACTGCTGGTGCATGGCCTGGCGCTCGACCGCCGAGGAGCGGCGCGAGGCGACCAACGCGACGCGGAAGGCGGCGCTCAAGAAGCGCGTCGACGCCCGCACCCCGATCGGCATCCTCGGCTACGCCGAGGGCGAGCCGGTCGCCTGGTGCTCGATCGCCCCCCGCGAATCCTACCGTCCGCTCGGCGGCCCGGAGGCCGCGGACGGCGAGAAGATCTGGTCGATCGTCTGCTTCTTCGTCCGCAAGGATTTCCGCAGCCGCGGCGTCGCCCCGCTCCTCGTCGCCGCGGCCATCGCCGAAGCCGGGAAGCACGGCGCCACGCTCGTCGAGTCCTACCCCGTCGCCGAGGACGCCCCCAGCTACCGCTTCATGGGCTTCGTCCCGATGTTCGCCAAGGCCGGCTTCGAGAAGGTCGGCACCGCCGGCACCCGCCGCACCGTGATGCGCAAGACCATAACCTCCCCTCGAGGGGGAGGTTAAGAATGGGCCTGCCGGTTCGCCGCTCCCCTAGACCACGATGATGCCGGAGTGCTTGGCCTTGTTGTCCGGCTCGACGTGGATCGAGATCATCAGCTCCGGCGTCGTGTCGCGGAGCGCCCGTTCGATCCGGTCGCAGATGTCGTGCGCGTCGGAGACGCTCATCGTCCCCGGTACCACGAGGTGGAAATCGATGAACGTCGCGCGGCCAGCCCGCCGCGTGCGGAGGTCGTGCGCTTCGATCGCGCCGATCCCGGTTTCGGTGATCGTCTTCTTGATCTGGGCGAGGACCGACGGCTCGACCGCCTCGTCCATGAGGCCGCTGAGCGAGCCGCGCGTCAGCTCCCAGCCGGTCCACAAGATGCCCAGCCCAACCAGCACCGCCAGCGCCGGATCGAGAAACGCCCAGCCTGTCAGCTTGGCGAGGACGAGGCCGACCAGCACCCCGATCGACGAGAACACGTCGGTGAAGAGATGGCGGCCGTCGGCGAGGAGCGCCGGCGAGCGCACGCGTCTTCCGACTTGCACCAGCAGCCGGGCCCACAGGGCATTAACCACGCTGGCGAGTGCGCTGAGGCCGAGTCCCGCAGGCGCGAAGTCGGGCGATGCGAGGCGCACGAAGCCGAAATACGCCTCGCGGAAAATGAGCAGCGCGGCGATCACGATCAGCACGCCTTCGAGCACCGCCGAGAGATACTCGGCCTTGTGATGCCCGTAGGGATGGTTGGCGTCGGCCGGCTTCTCGCCGAGCCAGATCGCCATCGACGCCGCGAGCGCCGCCGCGACGTTGACCACCGTCTCCAGCGCGTCCGACAGGAGCGCGATGCTGCCCGTCATCAAATAGGCGGCGACCTTGATGGCGAGCACCAGAAGGCCGATCGCGATGCTGCCGAGGGCGAGGCGGAGCGCGAGGGTCATCGGCCGGGCCCGCCTCGTATCGCCGTCATCAGAACAAGCTGCCCTGGTCGGCGTTGGGGGTCGTGATGCGCCGGCGCCGCGGCGGGGCGATCGTCGGCTTCGACCGAGGCACGCTGCCCGTCGTCGCCACCGCCCCGACCTTGCCGTCATGAAACTCGATCGCCAGCGCGCTGCCGATGCTCATTCCTTCGGCCTGGCGGATCGGCGTCCCGTCCTTGTCCTTCACGAGCGCGAAGCCGCGCGCGAGCACGCTTCGATAGGACAGCGTCTCCAGCACCTTGGCGAGATTGCCGAGCCTCACATAGCAGCTGTCGAGCCAGCGGAAGAAACTCTTCTCCTCCTGCGCCGTGGCCTCGTTGAGCCGCCGCCGCTGCGCCGCCAGCCGCTCGGCGATCGGCTCGATCCTGAGCCGCCGCGTCACCGACCCGAGCTGCGCCCGCTTCCGTTCGGCGTGCACTTCCAGCGCGCGCAGCTTCCGCCCGCCGACCGCCGCGAGCCGCTCCTGCGCCCGCATCAGCCCGCGCGTCAGCTGCCCGATCGAAAGCCGCGCCGCCGCCCGCCCGAACACCGCGCGATGCGCGAGCACGTTGGTCGAGAGCCCGCTGCCCAGCGTGCGGCTTGCCTCGTCGAGCCGCCGCCGCTTGACCGACAGGAAATCCTCCGGCCGCGGCAGCGCACGCACCGCGCTCCGGAAATCCCGCCGCCGCGTTTCGAAGAAGCGCGCCACCGCCCCACGGTGCCGCGTCCCGAACGCGCCGACTCCCGCGATCAGCTCCGAGCGCACCGGTACCGACATCTCCGCCGCGCCGGTCGGCGTCGGCGCGCGCCGGTCGGCGACGTGGTCGAGCAGCGTCCAGTCGCTCTCATGGCCGATCGCCGAGATGAGCGGGATGCGCGAAGCGGCCGCCGCGCGCACCACGATCTCCTCGTTGAAGCTCCAGAGGTCTTCGAGGCTCCCGCCGCCGCGCGCGACGATCAGCACGTCCGGCCGCGGCAGCTTCCCCTCGACCGGAAAATTGTTGAACCCGCGGATCGCGAACGCGACCTCCTCGGCCGCGGTCTCTCCCTGCACACGCACCGGCCACACCAGCACCCGCACCGGGAAGCGGTCGCGGAGCCGGTGCAGGATGTCGCGCACCACCGCCCCGGTCGGCGAGGTAATGACGCCGATGATCCGCGGCAGGTAGGGAAGGGGCTTCTTCCGCGCCTCGTCGAACAGCCCCTCGGCGGCGAGCCGCTTCCGCCGCTCATCGAGGAGCGCCATCAGCGCGCCGGCGCCGGCCGGCTCGAGCGCCTCGATCACCATCTGGTATTTCGACGAGCCGGGGAAGGTCGTCAGCCGCCCCGTCGCGATGATCTCGAGCCCTTCCTCGGGCTTGAATTTCAGCCGCGCGAAGGCGGTCTTCCACACCACCGCTTCGAGCCGCGCGCTCTCGTCCTTGAGCGAGAAATAGCAATGGCCGGAACTGTGCCGGCCCTTGAAGCCCGAGATCTCGCCGCGCACGCGGACATAGGAATAGGTCTCCTCGACCGTGCGCTTCAGCCGGTTCGAGATCTCCGAGACGGTGTATTCGGCGACATTGGTGGCGGCATCGACCATTGCTTCTGCTTGGTCCCAATCAGCCCGGTCGGTCAAGCGAGACAACGGTTAACCTCCCCCTCGAGGGGAGGTCGAAACCGCGCAGCGGTTTCGGGAGGGGGGCGCTTACGGACGAGGACAGGACGCCGGCTTTGCCGGCACCCCCCTCCCGAAGCCACTCGGCCAAAGGCCTCGCGCCTTCGGCCTCCCCTCGAGGAGGAGGTTTATCCCCTTCGTTCTCGCGGCGTGACTTTCGCAAGGCGCCCGGGCAGCTCAACCTCTCCGGACGATCCCGCCCCGCTCGGCGACCAGCGCGGCCATTGCCTCCACAGTGTCTCCGCCCTCGGCGGTCAACCCATCGACCACACCCGCGCGATCCATCTCCGCCTTGTTCTGGCTCACCTTCCACTTGCCAGCGCAGCGCGTCACCGGCATCTCGATCCCGACGATGCCCTTGAGCTGCGACACCGTGTAGTCGGTCGGCATGTCGGACATCACCCAAGGCTCGGCGCGGCCCTTCTCCATCTGGTCGGTGAGGTCGCCGAGCTGGCGCCGGAGCCACGCCGCGTCGTCCATCGCGGTCGGCTTCCCCCACGCCTGCACGGTGACATAGTTCCAGGTCGGCACGACCCGCCCCGTCTCGCGCTTGGTCTGATACCAGGAGGGCGTCACGTAGTGCTGCGGCCCCTCGAACACGACCAGGCACTCCTCGATCGCGCCGAATTCTCTGAGGACCGGATTGCCGCGCGCGACATGCGCCCGCAGCGTTCCGAATGCGCTGCCCTCGCCCGGGTAGAGCGTGAACGGCATGTGAAACGCCATGAGCCCGCCCGGCCCGGCGGTGATCAGCCGCCCGAGCGGAACGCGGCGGATGATGTCGTGCTGAGCGTCGAGACTGTCGTCGCGAAAGGCAGGCTGCTGGTACATGCTGAATCCTGTGTCGGCGGCGATTTTATCCATTTCGCCAACCTCTTGGAACTCAAACCTCAACTTCGAATTCCTCGAGGATTCTACCCTCCCCTCGAGGGGGAGGGTCGGCGCGCGAAGCGCGACGGGGTGGGGTGGCCGAGCGGCGAGCGAGGAAGAATCCCGGTCTGACCTAGACGACAGCCTCCAAGCCTTTCGCAGCCTCGCTTGCCGCTCGGCGCCACCCCACCCCGATCCTCGGCTGCGCCGAGGCTCGACCCTCCCCCTCAAGGGGAGGGTGGTAGGTCGCGAACCCTCCGGATCCCGAAGGTGCAAGGACCCACGTCACGTCCCGACTCCTTGCTCAATGCGCGCAGCAGGTCATAACCAGACCGCATGACCGATCACGACTTCACCGCCACCCGCCTCTTCATCGACGCGCCCCTGTCGCCCGGCGCGACGGTCGCCCTCGATCGCGCCCAGTCCAACTACCTCCTCAACGTCCTTCGCCTCCGGGCCGGCGACGCCTTCCTCGTCTTCAACGGAAGCGACGGCGAATGGCGCGCGACTCTCGGCCAGGATGGCCGCAAGAGCGCGACCCTGACAGCGGAGACTCAAACCCGCCCGCAGCCGAAGGCCCCCGACCTCCACTACCTCTTCGCCCCCCTCAAGCACGCCCGCCTCGATTACATGGTCCAGAAGGCGGTGGAGATGGGGGCAGGGCGCTTCCGCCCGGTGATCACGCAACACACCCAGGTGCACCGCCTCAACCTCGACCGCATGCGCGCCAACGCCGTCGAGGCCGCCGAGCAGTGCGGCATCCTCTCCATCCCCGGGATCGACGAGCCGCAGCCCCTGTCGACGGTCCTCAGCGGATGGGACCCCGCCCGCCCGCTGATCTTCGCCGACGAGGGCTCCGACAAGACCGACCCGATCGCGGCTCTGAACAAAGTGCCGCGCGGCCCGCTGGCGGTGCTCATCGGCCCCGAAGGCGGCTTCTCCGCCGCCGAACGCGCCGAACTCCGCGCCCTCCCGCATGTCGCGATCCTCCCCCTCGGCCCCAGAATCCTCCGCGCCGACACCGCGGCCGTAGCGGCTCTGGCGCTCGTCCAGTCGGTGTGCGGCGATTGGAGCCGCTAGAGGCGGAGTGGATTTACCCCGACCGGAGGACTACATACGCGCCGCCATCCTCTTGGCGGAGCCCTCATGTCAGTTGACGCCTTCGACGCGACCCCGGTCGAGACTCGGGACCAGCTGGTCGCGTTCATCGCGTCGGGCTCCAAGCCGAAAGACAAGTGGCGCGTAGGCACCGAGCACGAGAAGTTCGGCTTCCGCATCAGCGACCTCTCGCCCATCCCCTATGACGGCCCGCGCGGCATCCGCCGCCTCCTCGAGTTGATGGAGGGCCTCCTCGGCTGGAAGCCGGTGATGGATGGCGACAATGTGATCGGCCTCTCCGACCCGGTCGGCGGCGGTGCCATCTCCCTCGAGCCTGGCGGGCAGTTCGAGCTCTCCGGCGCCCCCCTCGACAACATCCACCAGACCTGCCGCGAGGTGCATGCCCATCTCGCGCAGGTCCGCGAATGCGCCGACCCGCTCGGCATCGGCTTCCTCGGCCTCGGCTTCTCGCCCAAATGGACCCGCGCCGAGACGCCGATCATGCCGAAGTCCCGCTACGGCATCATGATGAAATACATGCCCAAGGTCGGCACGCTCGGCCTCGACATGATGTTCCGCACCTGTACCGTCCAGGCCAATCTCGACTACTCCGACGAGGCCGATATGCGCCGCAAGATGCGCGTCGGCCTGGCGCTCCAGCCGATCGTGACGGCGATGTTCGCCAACTCGCCCTTCACCGAAGGCAAGCCCAACGGTTATCTCTCCTTCCGCGCCGAGATCTGGCGCCACACCGATCGCGATCGCACCGGCCTTCTCCCCTTCGCCTTCGAGGACAGTTTCAGTTTCGAGCGCTACGTCGACTGGGCGCTCGACGTGCCCATGTATTTCGTCAAGCGCGACGGCTACCGCGACGTCACCGGCGGTTCGTTCCGGGACCTCATGGCCGGCAAACTGAAGCAGCTGCCCGGCGAGCGCGCGACCATCTCCGACTGGAACAACCACCTCAGCACGCTGTTCCCTGAAGTTCGGCTGAAGCGCTACATCGAGATGCGCGGCGCCGACGGCGGCCCATGGCGCAAGATCTGCGGCCTGCCGGCGCTGTGGACGGGCCTCCTCTACGACCAGGGCGTCCTCGACGCCGCCTACGACATGGTCAAGGACTGGACCTACGAAGAGGTCGACGCGCTCCGCGCCGACGTGCCCACGCTGGCGATGAAGGCGAGCTTCCGCGGCCGCACCGTCCGCGACTTCGCCCGCGAGGTCGTGGCGCTGTCAGGCGAGGGCCTCCGCCGCCGCGCCCGCCTCAACGAGGGCGGCGCCGACGAGTCGGTGTTCCTGTCCTCGCTCGAGGAGATCGTGGCGAGCGGCGAGACCCCGGCCGAGCGCCTTCTCCGCGACTACGAGACGGAGTGGCACGGCAATACCGACGAGCTCTTCCGCCGCCGGGCGTACTGAGCACCGGCGGCGCAATATCTTTGCGCCATACCGGCCCCGGCCGGAACCAGCTTCCTTGTGAATGCCCGGCCCGGCGCCGATATAGTGCCTGCCCACTTTCGGAAGGAGACCCCCGTGACGCTGCTCATTGGCGACGTGGTGCCCGACTTCGACGCCGACACCACCCAAGGCCGCATCAATTTCTACAAGGAGATCGAGGGCCACTGGGCCATCCTGTTCTCCCACCCCGCCGACTTCACGCCGGTCTGCACCACCGAGCTCGGCTATACCGCGAAGCTTCAGCCCGAGTTCGCCAAGCGCGACGTCAAGGTCTTTGCCTTGTCGGTCGACCCGCTCGAAAGGCACAACAGCTGGTCGAACGACATCAAGGACGTCACCGGCTTTGCCCCGAACTACCCGATGATCGCCGACACCGACCGGCGCGTCTCGCGGCTCTACGGGATGATCCATCCCAACGCCGCCGACACCTCGACCGTGCGCTCGGTCTTCGTCATCGGCCCGGACAAGAAGGTCAAGATGAAGATGTAGTACCCGGCCTCAGAGGGCCGCAACTACTACGATATCCTGAGCGTCGTAGACTCGCTCCAGCTGACATCCAAGCACAGGGACTCGA
>CAYOET010000184.1:0-2612 GCA_964402985.1 uncultured Bauldia sp.
AGGTGGGAGGCCTATGGCCGAGCAGCTTCGGGAGGGGGTCCCCGCGGCGTCCCCCATTGCGGAATGCCGGCTCCCCCCTCCCGAACCCGCTACGCGGGTTCGACCTCCCCTCGATGGGGAGGTTATAAGGGCATTCGCCCCGACGAGAATCCTTCTCTCCGCGGGCAACAATCCAACTCAACGACGCCGATTTGAACCCGACCAGCGCCACCCTCGATCAGGCCCAACGCGGCGCCAACGCCGCGAGCGCCGGCGCTACGAGCCGGGTGACGACCGCGGCGCCGGGGGCGACGATCTCGAGCATCATCGCCAATCCCGGCGGGCCGGGCTGGCTGGTCGCGAAGGGACTGGGCAAGGCCTACAAGCGGAAACCGGTGGTGCACGAGGCGAGCCTCGCGGTGCGGCGCGGCGAGGCGGTCGGCCTCCTCGGGCCGAACGGCGCCGGCAAGACCACGATCTTCTACATGATCACCGGTCTCGTCCGCGCCGACCGCGGAACGATCGAGATCGACGGCAACGACGTCACCGACATGCCGATGTACCGGCGCGCGCGGCTCGGGATCGGCTACCTCCCGCAGGAGGCTTCCATCTTCCGCGGCCTCACGGTCGAGGGGAATATCCGCGCCGTGCTCGAGCTGGTCGAGCCGGACAGGCGCCGTCGCGAGGATCAGCTCGACGCGCTCCTCGAGGAGTTCGGCATCGAACGGCTGCGGAAATCCCCGGCCATCGCGCTGTCGGGCGGCGAGCGGCGGCGCTGCGAGATCGCCCGCGCGGTGGCGAGCCGGCCGGCGTTCATTCTCCTCGACGAACCGTTCGCGGGCATCGACCCGATCGCGGCGAGCGATATCCATACCCTGGTGAAACACCTCACCAGCCGTGGCATAGGTGTCTTGATCACTGATCATAACGTCCGCGAGACGCTCGGGCTGATCGAGCGCGCCTACATCATTTACGCTGGCAAGGTCTTGATGGAAGGGCGGCCGCGCGACATCGTGGATCACCCCGAGGTGCGGCGCTTTTACCTCGGAGAGCAATTCACGCTTTGATCGATGCGCGGATTGGGCTACGTTCGGTCCTAGCAAGAATTGGACCAATTTAGTTCCAAGCGTATTGACAATGGCCATTTCTGCCAAATTAGAGCTCCGCCAGAGCCAGTCGCTGGTGATGACGCCGCAGCTGATGCAAGCCATCAAGCTGCTGCAGCTCTCCAACCTCGATCTGGTCGCCTATGTCGACGCGGAGATGGAGCGGAACCCGCTGCTCGAACGCGACGAGGCGAGCGAGGGGCGTGACGGCGAGAGCTCCGACGGCAACGCGGTCGACGCCGGCGAGCATCAGGGCGAGGTCGACGGCGGCGCCGACGCAAACGGGGCGGCGGACGGCGAGAACGCCGACTGGCTGGAGACAAGGCTCGAGACCAGCGCCGAGACGATCGCCACCAAGCTCGATTCCGACCTCGGCAATGTCTTCCCCGACGATCCGGGCGTCGGCGCTCAGGAAGTGGCGCCTACCCTGCCCGCCGACAGCTGGTCGAAGGCGCCCTCGCGGCAGACGGTCAGCTCGGAGGACTACAATCTCGAGGCCTTCGTCGCCGAGCAGAAGACGCTCGGCGACCATCTCGTCGACCAGCTGATGGTGGCGACGGCCGACCCGGCCCTCCGCATCATCGGCCAGACGATCATCAACGAGATCGACGAGGCCGGGTATCTGCGCGCCGAGGTCGAGGAGATCGCCGAGCGGCTGGGCGCCCCTACGGCGCTGGTCGAGACGGCGCTCGCGCTCGTGCAGAGCTTCGAGCCCTCGGGGATCGCCGCCCGCGACCTCGCGGAGTGCCTCCGGATCCAGCTCCGCGAGCGTGATCGGCTCGACCCCGCGATGGCGGCGCTGATCGCCAATCTCGAGCTTCTCGCCAAGCGCGAACTCGCCGCTCTGCGGCGCCTCTGCGGCGTCGACGAGGAGGACCTCGCCCTGATGGTGGGCGAGATCAAATCGCTGAACCCGCGCCCAGGCAGCGGTTTCGGGCCGATGATGGTGCAGCCGGTGATCCCAGACGTCCTGGTGCGGGCGGCGCCGGACGGGTCGTGGCTGATCGAACTCAACAGCACGACGCTGCCGCGCGTACTGGTCAACCAGACCTACTACACGACCGTTCAGCGCGGCGCGAAGAAGGGCGAGGACAAGGCGTTCCTCGCCGAATGCCTGCAGACCGCCAACTGGCTGGTGAAGAGCCTCGACCAGCGCGCCAAGACCATCCTGAAGGTGGCCTCCGAGATCGTGCGCCAGCAGGACGGCTTCCTGGCCTTCGGCGTCGAGCACCTGCGGCCGCTGAACCTGAAGACCGTGGCCGACGCCATCGGCATGCACGAATCCACCGTCAGCCGGGTGACCTCGAACAAGTACATGGCCACCCCGCGCGGCGTGTTCGAGCTGAAATTCTTCTTCACCTCGGCCATCCAGTCGTCGGAAGGCGGCGAAGCCCACTCGGCCGAGGCCGTGCGTCACCAGAACAAAGGCTTGATCGACGGCGAGACCGAAGCGGATATCCTGAGCGACGACCGCATCGTCGATATCCTCCGCGAAAAAGGCATCGACATCGCGCGGCGCACGGTAGC
>CAYOET010000185.1:0-15654 GCA_964402985.1 uncultured Bauldia sp.
CCAACCCTCTCCCCGCCGGGGAGAGGGAGCAGGTCGGCGGTCGTGCACGCTGGGCCCTGCTTCCTATGAGGTGAGGTTCGAGCGAGTGGTGGCCGCGGCTCAACTCATCAGGCTCTGGTCGACCCCAAAAGAAAAGCGCCCCGGAAATCCGGGGCGCTCGGGGACGGAGAAGTGAGACGGCTGCTTAGGCGGCCTTGGTCTCGAGGGTGCTGACCTTGGCGCCGCGGCCGTTGATCGCGATGGCCCGGGGCTTCATCGCCTCCGGAATCTCGCGGACGAGGTCGACGTGGAGGAGGCCGTTCTCGAGCTTGGCGCCGCGCACCTCCACGTAGTCGGCGAGCTGGAATCTACGCTCGAAAGCGCGCCCGGCGATGCCGCGGTAGAGAACCTCGCGGTCCTTGCTGTCGGTGTCGGTCTTCTCGCCGCGGACGGTCAGGCTGTTCTGCTTGGCCTCGATCGAAAGCTCGTTCTCGGCAAAACCCGCGACGGCCATCGTGATGCGGTAAGCGTCCTCACCGGTGCGCTCGATATTGTACGGGGGATAGGTCTGCCCGGCGTCGGGGCTCGCATAGGAGTCGAGCATCGAGAAAAGGCGGTCGAAGCCGACCGTCGAGCGGTAGAGCGGGCTGAGATCAAATTGGCGCATAGCGTCAGTTCCTCTGTTGAGCGATCTGAGAGTTGAACCGCCCGGTTTCCGCCATTCCTGGCGGTTCGTGACGGCTTCGGACCCATTTTGGCGTCCGTGACTTCGAGATGGGGATGAAGGCCCCGTTTTCAAGAGGTTTCAGGCCCTTCGGCCCGCCCCCTCACGAAGGCGTGCCGTGCCGGGTTTTCCGCCTGAACGACAGATGAATGAGAGCTTCGGCTCACGTTCAGCGCGCGGGGATCAAGGTCGCAACATGACAACGGGCCGCTCCCTCCGGATAGCGGCCGAGGAGACCACCATGTTGAAGACCATTCTCACTGCCGCCGCGTTGGCCACCGCCGGCCTCGCCGCGTCTCCGGCCAACGCCGGGTCGGTCAATTTCAGCCTCAGCCTGCAGGGGCCGTATGGCGGCCTCTACCTCAACGATGGCGGCGCCCGCCACACGCTGAGCGAGGGCCAGGTCAAGCATCAGCTCCGCTATCAGGGCTGGCAGGACGTCGACATCGTCGGCCGCGACGCCACGACCTATCACGTCACGGCGACTTGGTACGGGCAGCCCTACACGCTGACCGTCAGCGCCTTCGACGCGACGGTGCTGGCCTATTACCCGACCTACCCGACCTACCCGGCCTATCCGCTCTATCCGGGCCTCGGGTTCTTCGGCGGGTTCGGCCCGAACTACTGACCTTCCGTCCCGGCTCCGGCCGGGGCCACGGGTAGTGAGTCGGTGCCTCTTCCGCCCCCCTCAGGTGCCGACTCCCGCAGCTGGCGGTGTCTCGCAAGGACACCGCCAGTTTGCTTGCAGAGGGATGCCAGCGTCTCCACCTTAGCGGACGTCCGATCAAGGGATGCCGCGTGGAGCTGGTCGCAACCGAACGAAACCCCATTCCGCGCGGCGCGATCGTCTCGACGATCCGCGCGAGCGACGGCGTGGCGCTGCGCGCCGCGCGCTGGCCGGCGATCGGGAAGGCGCGCGGTACGGTGTGCGTGCTGCAGGGGCAGGCGGATACGATCGAGCTCTATTTCGAAGTGGTCGAGGATTTGCGCCGGCGCGGCTTCGCGGTGGCGACGTTCGACTGGCGTGGGCAGGGCGGGTCGCAGCGCCTCCTGCCGCATTCGCGGAAGGGCCATGTCGGCAGCTTCGACGATTACAAGGCGGATTTGCGGGCCTTCCTCGAGCAGGTGGTTTTGCCGAATTGTCCCTCGCCCTACTACGCGCTCACGCATTCGATGGGCGGGCTGATCGCCATCACCGCGGCCGCGCGTGGCAAGCTTCCGTTCAAGCGCCTGGTGATGGCGGCGCCGGCGTTCGCGTTCGCCGTTCCAGAGGCGTTCGGGGGTGCGATGGACCGGGCGGGGGAGCGCCTGGTCGGCTTCGGGCTGACGGAGCGGGCAGTGCCGGGCTACGAGATCTTCGCCCACGACCGAAGGCCGTTCATCGGCAACCGGGCGACGTCGGATCGCAGCCGGTTCGCGCGCCACGCGGAGGTGCTGAAGCGCGCGCCGCAGCTCGCGATCGGGCCGCCGACGTTCGGATGGATGCACGCTTTTGCCGAGGCGAGGCGGCGGGCGCGGGGGCCGCACTTTGCGGAGAGGATTACCGCCCCGGTGCTGATGATCGGCGGAAGCAAGGACAAGGTCATCTCGACGCCGGCCGCCGGCGAGTTCGCGCGCCGTCTCAAGGCCGGCCACCATTTGGTGATCCCGGGCGGGCGGCATGCGCTGCTCATCGAACGCGACCCGATCCGCCAACAGCTGTGGGACGCGTTCGACGCGTTCGTGCCGTAGGGCTGAACCTTAACCTCCCCGCAAGGGGGAGGTTAAGGTGCAGAGGGCGCGCCGGGAACTCCGGCAAGGCGAGCGGGTGGGCGGGCCATCACACGCGCAGCAGCTCCAGCGCCTTCGCGTGGAGCGTGGGATCACCCGCCGCGAGGATGCGGCCGCCGGCGGCGGCGCGGCGGCCGGTCCAGTCGGTGACGCGGCCGCCGGCGCCCTCGATGATCGGGATGAGCGCGACGATGTCGTAGGGGTGGAGGCCGGCCTCGACGACGAGGTCGACGAAACCCATGGCGACCATGCAGTAGGCGTAGCAGTCGCAGCCGTAGCGGCGGAGCCGGACGGCGCTTTCGACGCGCGCATAGGCCGGTTTCTCGTCGGCCGCGAAGAGATGCGGGTCGGTGGTGAAGAGGGCGGCCTCCGCAAGATCGCGGCAGGAGCGCGTGCGGAGGGCGCGGCTGCCGTCCGAACCGGTGTAGCGGGCGGAACGGCCGTCGCCGAAAAAGCGTTCGCGCGTGAAGGGCTGCGCCATCATGCCGAGGATCGGCTGGCCCTCGTGGAGGAGGCCGATGAGCGTGCCCCATACCGGAACGCCGGAGATGAAGGCGCGGGTGCCGTCGATCGGGTCGAGCACCCAGACATAGTCGGCGTCGGCGCGCTCGGCTCCTAACTCCTCGCCGACGATGCCGTGGTCGGGAAAGCGCGCGGCGATAAGCCGGCGCATCGCCGCCTCGGCGGCGCGATCGGCCTCCGTCACCGGGTCGAATCGCGAGGCGTGCTTGCTGTCGACACGCCCTCCCTGGCGGAAGTGTGGCAGAATCGCATCACCTGCTGCGTCAGCGAGGAGGTTGAGGAAAGCCTCGTCGGCGCCGCCCGCGGTCACTTCAGATAACCTCAATTTGTCCAATGGGTTGTGTGTGGCGTGATCGATTAGCCGGCAGTTGCATCTTTAGCACAATTCCTATGCAAATTGCCGCAGGGGGTTGAAGCGGGGTGCGGTGGAGAACATTATTGCAGTGCAGCAACACGTCGTTGCTGTTGCCCTCCTTGGGCGTTTCCTCCCTAGACTTAGGCCGCGTCACCCGCAAAGTGACCGGCCTATTTTTTTGGCTATTCGGCCGCTTCGGGGAAGGCGGCGAGGTCGATGGTGACGCGCGCTAGGGTTGCGGCGAGCTCGCCGATATCGCCTTGCAACCGGCTGAAACCCGGGGATTTCTCGAAACGCAGCTCGTCCATGTAGAGGCCGCGATTGACCTCGATCTGGAGGGCGTGGAGGCCGCGCTTGGGCCGGCCGTAGTGTTCGGTGATGAAGCCGCCGGCATAGGGCTTGTTCAGCGTCACCGAGTAGCCGCGGGCGCGGATGAAGGCGGCTGCTGATTCGCTGATCTCGGGCGCGCAGCTGGTGCCGTGGCGGTCGCCGATGACGAAGTCGGGGCGCGAGCGGATCTCACGGCTCTTCACGCTCGAGGGCATGGAGTGACCGTCGACTAGCACCGCGAGACCGAACTTGGCGTGGGTCTCGGCGACGAGGCGGCGGAGGGTCTCGTGATAGGGGCGGTAGACGCTCTCGATGCGGGTGAGTCCCTCGGTCACCTCGAGGGGCTTGGCGTAGATCTCGTGGTGCTCGGCGACGACGCGGGCGATCGTGCCGAGGCCGCCTGCCGCGCGGGTCGAGCGCACGTTGCAATAGCTGGGAAGGTCGCCGGCGAACATCTTCGGGTCGAGCTCGTAGGGCTCGCGGTTCACGTCGAGCCAGGCGCGCGGGAAATGGGCGCGCAGGAGCGGCGCGCCGCGCTCGACGCAGCGCATGAAGAGCTCGTCGACGAAAGTGTCCTCGGATCGCCGGATGGTGCGCTCGTCGAGGCGGGAGACGGCGAGGAAGCTTGCCGGATAGATCCGGCCGCTGTGCGGGGAGTTGTAGACGAAGGGGATGCGCTGCGATCTTGGTCGGAGGACCTCGAAGAAGCTGGTCGGAGTGTCCATCGTCTTCCGGCTGGCCCGCGCGTCCGGGCAAACTGACTGCCTCAACGGCAGCCGGCAAACCTTGCCAACAGCGGGCGGCTCTGTCCACAGCGATACCGACTCTTGGCTCGGCGCGCACGTTAGTTTGAGCGACCGGCAGCCAGGACCGGGAAATGCGAGGCACCTTGCGGCGGCGGGTTCGGCATTCCAAATTCAATCGACGGTTGGGCTGTAGCGCCAAACCGGGGGGACGACGCCGGGGGAGGTGGACGTGCAGCAGGGACGGTTGGTCGGCTTCGTCAGCGGGTTCCTCTTTCTGGCGGGACCGGCCGGGCAGGCGGTAGCTCAACCGGTCTTCTCCAACCCTTTCATGACGGCCGAGGAAATCCTGGCCCAGCGCGGCCCGCCCGCACCGGCCACGCTGCGGATCGTCTACCGCTCGACCGCCATCCGCGATCGAGGAACGCCCGAAGAGGGAGAGCTAGTCGTCCTCGCGGCAGGCGACTGGGCGCATGTCAGCGGCACGATCGGGGCCGACGACCTCCACGATTTCCGGCTCGGCCGGGTGTTCCAGTTCTTCGACGAGGGCGCGTTCGCCTCAGTCAACGCGATCGCACCGGTCGCCGGGCGCGTTCTCGAACTCCAGAACCGCACCATGCTCGCCGCGGCCACGCAAAGGGCCGGCCTCGAATGGCCGACCGACATCTGCGACGAGCAATCCTCACTCGGGCTCAGGTTCCCGTCGTCGGCGCAGCCGATCGAGATCGAGGAGATCGAAGAGGGGGACGTCACCACCGTCTTTTGCAACCGACGAGCCGTTGGGACGTGGACGAGAGGGGCCGGCGAGGCGCCGCCGCTCTCTTTCTGGCCCGCGATCGCGTCCGTGCTGCATATTCATCCGGCGGTCCTCGAAGGCGCCCAGGCGGACGGGGCCGTCCCCGCCGCGCTGACCGCCTCGTTCGCGGAAGCGGGCGAGGTTCACGAGCTCACGTGGATATTGGAAAGTGCCGAGGCAGTCTCCAGCGCCTATCCGCTTCTGCCTGGCGCGAGCAACGTCACGGGGGCGATCATCGACCAGGCGACCGAGGAGGGGGTTGGCGAGCTGGCCGCGTCCGCCATCGCGGGCACGGCACTGGACGGTCCGCCGACACTCGAGACGTGGGAAACGCGGCTTGCGACCATCGCCCAAGTCGACGGGCTCCCGACGGCGGTGATGAACGCCGCGACGACGATCATGATGTTTCCCGAGGTGGGGCCGCGGTGCCGGTCGGGGGCCAATCTCTATTCGTGCTGGCTGTTCTCGCAGCTGGCGACCGCGCGCCAACGCGATCCGGCGGTCAACGTCCTCTTCATGATCGGGCAGTCGAACTCCTCTCAGGAGCTACAAGCGGTGTTCCAGGGCATGATGAACGCGCGGAGTTCGCCGCTCTTTCATCATCCCATCCTCGGCGCCGCGTTTGCTCTTACCCTTTTCGAGGGCGGCGACGAGTTCCGGACCCGGGTCGCGAACGCGGGATTGCCGACCGATCCGCGAGCGCTCCAGATCGGCGCGCTGAAAGCCTACCCCTACCAGCCGGCCTATTGGACCGATTTCGGCGACGGGTTCGGGCGGGACTACGACTGGCTGAGGGCGATGATGTTCTACGACATCGCGACGGCGCTGCCGGTTCCCGGTGCGAGCGGCGCCAATCCTGTCATCGCGTCCAAGATCGCTTTCGCGGAACGCATCCGGGCCGACTTTCCAGGCTTCTTCCTCCGCCTCGATCCTCAACGTCCGTCGCCACCCAAGGCAACGCCCGGGGCGCGGAAGTAGCATTGCCCTTTGGTCAGCCCCGGGCCGGACCCTTGCCAAGCGGCGGGGGTTTCCCCACAGTCGGCGCACAAGAGACGGCGGATCGCCTCGCCGTTCATTCGATTTTTACGCAGATTCTGACAAACCAGTGGAGCTGCTGCGCTCCCGGGGTATTCCGAGTCCATGCCACGCATCCTTCTCGCCGAAGACGACAACGACATGCGCCGCTTCCTGACCAAGGCGCTGCAGGCCGCCGGGTACGACGTGGTCTCCTTCGACAACGGGCGGAGTGCCTACGAGCGGATGCGCGAGGAGCCGTTCACGCTGCTCCTCACCGACATCGTGATGCCGGAGATGGACGGCATCGAGCTCGCGCGCCGCGCGACCGAGATCGACCCCGACCTCAAGGTGATGTTCATCACCGGCTTCGCGGCGGTGGCGCTCAACCCCGACTCGAAGGCGCCGAAAGACGCCAAGGTGCTGTCGAAACCCTTCCACCTCCGCGACCTCGTCAACGAAGTCGAGCGGCTGCTCGCGGCGTAGCCGCTAGCCCCGCCGCGGCGCGCGGGATTCGGCGCTCGCGATTTCCAGAACCAGCTTGCGGACGAGGGCGCGGCCGAGATCGGCGTAGCCGGCCGCCTCGATCACGAAGGCGCCGGGGCCGCCGATGACGTGGTTGCGACAGTACTCGGTGAGGTTCGGCTCGAGGATCGGCTCGCGGCTGCGCGAGTGCCAGCCGGGGTCGCCAACCACCGGGATGCCCGTTGATGGTGATGCCGGCGGCGATGGCCTCGTCGCGCGAGCGGGCGAGCGATGTCTGGCCATAGGTGTCGGCGCCGTCGCCGGCGCGCTCATGGCGGGAGGCTAGCACGGGCCTCTTGCTCGGCCCTTCACGGATCGGTGGGCGGGCGAAAACGCGCGCTTGTCGGCCGCTTCGGATGCCTGCTATATGCCGCCACTCGCGCGCCGCACGGTTTGGGGCGGCGCCACGGCCGGCGGGCTTAGCTCAGTGGTAGAGCGTTCCCTTGACATGGGAGAGGTCAGAGGTTCGACCCCTCTAGCCCGCACCATCCAGACCACCGCCAAAGCCTCGATTTGGCGGATCGTCGAAGGAGCCAGGATCCAAGGCTGGCACATGCAGTTCCGGGGGGGACGTCATGGGTTTGGAAGATCCCAACAAGCTGGACGCGATTGGGACCGACAAGCTCACCGGCGAGCTGGTCCTGACGATCGTTGACTCCTGGGAGTGGGAGAGCGAGCAGCAGGCCCTCTATCGTCACCTCATGGCGTTGCGGGAGAAATTCAACGCCTATCTGGCGTTCATCCAATCGGGACAACTCCGAGAGATGTATCCAAACTCGACGGGGCAGAGGATACGTATCGATCTCCTGACCCGCTTCGCTCTTCCCGAGATCGCTAAACGCTTCCTCAACAACGTGGCAAGCGTAGCCGCGCATGTGGACGTGACGATCCGGCTTCAGGAAGCGGTGGGCGGTTAGCCGTTGCGCTGAGGACGCGCGCTCGTCGGAGTCCTTCTCGCGCCCAACAACGGGTTCGGGCGCTGCGGCGGCCTGAGCTCAAGTAGAGCGTTCCCATCTCGTCTCGCGCAACTCGTGCTAAGATGCTGCGCGGTCTGCCGAATTCTATTCGAATTGGCGATTCGGCGATCCCAACCGGAGGAATGGCAATGAAGCTCCTTGCTGTTGGTTGCGTAGCTCTTCTCGGCCTCTCGATGCCCGCGTTTGCGTCGACCGGGGAGTGGGGACCTCCACGTCCCGAGATTCTCCCGATCGTGCCGGGGGCGGTCCAGGTGGCGACGACTTCCGCGGAGGAGGATGCGCTCGACGTGGTGTACGAGATCTTCCGCCGGCTCGGGATGGAGGAGGAGGGCGGCAGGGTGATCAAGGAAGGCCAGTCCCGCGCAGAGCGCGCCGCGGACATCGCCGATCTCCCGGACGAAGAAACCGACCAGTATTTCAGGTGCCGGGTGATGGCTGTGGTCAACGCGCCGGTCAAGTGCGTGATCATCCACCCCTGAGCCAGGACTTCAGCCGCTCCGTTCCGGCGCGGATTGTCCCGCGCCGGAACGCGTTACGCCCTTTCGTTGCACTGCAAGATTGACGCCGCCCGAGCTTCCTCCATGCTTCGGCTTGGCGGCGGGGGTCTGTGGCGATTCGCCAGGGCGAGCCGCCAAAAACGGAGGGCTCGCATGGACATTGTGCAGTTGCTCATCCAGGCCGTCGCCGGCGGAGCGGGCGGCGGTATCGTCGGCCAGATCCTGAAAGCGAAGAGCCTCCAGCCGATCGGCAACATCATCGCCGGCGCGGTCGGCGGGCTTGCTGCCGGGCAAGGGCTCGAAATGACCCCGATCTTCGGGCAGATCGCCGGAATGCTCGGCGGCGGCGACATCGGCACATCGATCACCAGCGCGCTGTCGGGGATCGTCGGCGGCGGCGTCATCCAGGCGATCGCCGGCCAGCTCTTCGGGAAGCCGAGCACGACGTAGCGCCTCGAACTCAGGCGGCCTCGCGGAGGGGCCGCATCACATGCCAGGCCTCGATCTTGCTGCCGCCCTTGATCTCGACGAGGCCGCGGGGTTCGCAGGCGAAGCTATCCTTGACGAGGTCGTAGGTGGCGCGGGTGATCTGGATCGCGCCCCCTTCGCCGTGCGACTCCATGCGGCTGGCGAGGTTCACCGCGTCGCCCCAGAGGTCGTAGATGAACTTCCGTCGGCCGATCACGCCGGCGACGACCGGGCCTGAATTCAAGCCGATGCGGAAGGCGAGGCGGTGGCCGGCGAAGGTGCGGCTCGCCACGAGTTCGCGCATGTCGAGGGCCATGCCGACCAGCGCGGTGGCGTGGTCGGGGCGCTCCCGCGGGACGCCGGCGGCGACCATGTAGCAGTCGCCGATGGTCTTGATCTTCTCCACGCCGTAACGGTCGGCGAGGGCGTCGAACTCGAGGAAGACCTCGTCGAGGACGGTGACCAGCTCCAGCGGCTGAACGGTGGCCGAGAGCTTGGTGAAGCCGACGACGTCGGCGAAGAGGATGGTGGTCGCCGCGTGCTGGGTGGCGATGGTGCGCGGCTCATCCCGCAGAATATCCGAGATCTCCTTGGGGAGGACGTTGAGGAGGAGCATCTCGGAGCGCTCCTCGTAGTAGTTCCGCTCGCGCACGAAATGGCGAAGGACGAGGAAGACGATCGACACGACGGTGCCGACGTTGAGGACGAAGAGTGCGGCGACCAGCCAGGCGGGGAGGAGCACGGGCGTCAGGACCGGCTCGAGCAGCGCGCCGAGGACGAGGAGGCCGAGGAAGGCCGCCAGCCACAACCGGGCGACGTCGAGGTCGTCGAGGATGAGGGCGGCCACCGGCGCCAGCGAAGCCCAGATGATGACCCCGCTCGAGGGCGCAAAGCCGCCGAGGCTGAGCATGAGGAGGAAGGGGAGGACGAGGGTCATCAGCGCCTGCACGAGGCGGTAGGTGGGGAAGTGCCGGGTGAAGGCGAAGACCGTGGTGTTGAGGAGGGTGCTGACCACCGCATAGGCGATCGGGATGACGCCGCTCAGCGGCGCTCCGGCGACCCAGTACATGGCGCCCCACAGCAGGCCGGTGACCGACGTGCCTAGCGAGAGGCTGACCATGATGCGCTTGCGAAGCGCGGTCTCCTTGTCGTCGGCGGGGTCGGCGCCGATCGCGGCAACGCGGTCGAGGAGGGGCTGGATGAGGGGCAGAGGCATGCTTCACCTTAGCCGAGGAATGGCTGGACTGGCCGCAGCCGATTGGCTATCGCCCTGTCGTCCTCGATCCTGATGGAGGCGACCATGCGTAGAACAGACAAGCTCGACAACCTGCCCCGCTTTTGAGAGATCGTCGAAGCGGCGCAAATCCTATCCTTCGGAAACGCACGTCAAACGCGGCGAGCGCGTCGTCCACGGCGACGTAGAGCTCGTCGAGAAGCTCGGGCGCAACGATCTTTGCCCGTGCGGATCGCGGAGGCGCTTTCAAGGCGTGCTGCCTCAAGAGCGGCGTCTATGACGGTGCGCTCCGGGCGCATTACTTTCAGAGACGAGTAGCCGACCGGGAGGGTCGCGGCGCGCGACCCTCCGTCCCCTTTGGGATCAACCGGCGGATCGCAGGTTGACACCCAAACGGGCCAAACCTATGTTCCGCGCTCTTTCGAACGGGCCTCGACGGCTCGTGGACATCCAAGACAAGTCGAGCCCGTGCCATGAAAGTCCGCAATTCCCTGAAGTCGCTGCTTGGCCGCCACCGCGCCAACCGCCTCGTGCGCCGCAAGGGCCGCGTCTACATCATCAACAAGCTCGCCCCGCGCTACAAGGCGCGTCAGGGTTAGGCTTCGAGCCTTTTCGGCAGAGCAGTTTCGACCGGCGGGGGAGCCATCCACCGCCGGTTTTGGCGTTCGCGCGCGGCTCGCGTTTGATTTTTTGACCGGCGCGCGGCTCGGGGAGTAGGGTCGCCCGATGCGAATTTCCTCTCCCCTTCTTGCCGCCGCGCTGGCCCTTCTGAGTATTCAGTCGTGGGCGCAGGACGCGGCGCCGACACCGGCCGATCCGGTGATCCCTCCGCTATCCGAGGGGCTCGTCCCGCCGCCTTCCGACAGGGTCGTGCCTCCGCCCACAGACGGCGTCGTCCCGCCGCCCTCCGATGTCCCGCCGCTCGCGGAAGGCGTCGTCCCGTCGCCGATGCCGTGGCCGCCGATGCTGATCCCGCAGGGCGACGCCGATCCGGCCGACCGGCTGGACGACCTCTTCGGCGAACTCAAGGTGGCGACCGACGAGGAATCGGCGCTGCGGCTCGAGCGGCGCATCGTGACGACGATGTCGAGTTCCGGAAGCGAGACGGTCGATCTCCTGATGAGCTGGGCGACCGACTCGATCGTCGAGGAGGAGTATCCGCTCGCGCTCGATCTTCTCGACGCGGCGCTGATCCTCGACCCCGATTTCGCCGAGGGCTGGAACCGGCGCGCGACCGTCCATTTCCGGATGGGCGATCTGGGGCTCGCGATCGACGACATCCAGAAGACGCTGACCCTCGAGCCGCGGCATTTCCAGGCGATCGCGGGGCTGGGCATTATCTTCCGCTCGCTCGACCGGCCGGAGCAGGCGCTCGACGCCTTCCATCGCGCGCTCGAGATCCATCCCTTCCTCGACGGCGTGGCGGACGCCATCGCCGACCTCGAGAAGAAGCAGGGGCGGGATATTTAGGGTCGCTCTAACCTCCCCCTCGAGGGGAGGTCGAAACCGCGCAGCGGTTTCGGGAGGGGGGCCAAATTCGCGATCAACCGCGCGACGCCGTTGAACCGTCCCCCCTCCCGAAGCCGCTCGGGCAAAGCCCTCGCACCTTCGACCTCCCCTCGAGGGGGAGGTTAAGGCGTGGGGTCGGCCCCGGGGTGAGAGGATGCACCGCGCTGGGCGGTGCGTCCGAAGCGCGGTCCTAGCGGAGGTCGTCGCGGATGGTGGCGACGCGCAGGAAGTTGGTCGCGCCGAGGGCGCCGAGCGGAACGCCGGCAACGACGATGACGCGGTCGCCGCGGCGGGCAAAGCCCTCGTCGATCGCCACCCGGCAGGCGCGATCGATCATGCCCTCGATGTCCTCGGCCTCGTCGCCCACGACGCAGTGGACGCCCCAGGCGATCGACAGGCGCCGCGCCGTCGCCTGGAAGGGCGAGAGCGCGATGATCGGGGTCTGCGGACGCTCGCGCGACACGCGAATGCCGGTCGCGCCCGAGGCGGTGTAGCAGCAGATGGCCGGGAGATTGAGGGTCTCGGCGATCTGCCGGGCCGCCGCCGCGATCGCATCGGGGACGGTTGCTTCCGGCTCGGTGCGCTGGGCGTGGATGATCGAGCGGAAGTGGAGGTCGCTCTCCACCTCGGTGGCGATCTGGTCCATCATCGAAACCGCTTCGATCGGGTAGGCGCCGACCGCCGACTCGGCGGAGAGCATGATCGCGTCGGCGCCTTCGAAGACGGCGGTGGCGACGTCCGAGACCTCGGCTCTGGTCGGCACCGCGGCGCTGATCATCGATTCGAGCATCTGGGTGGCGACGACCACCGGCTTGCCGGCCTTGCGGGCCGCGCGGGTGAGCTGCTTCTGGATGCCGGGCACGCGCTGCAGCGGCATCTCCACGCCAAGGTCGCCGCGGGCGACCATGAGGGCGTCGCAGGCCTCGAGGATCGCGCCGATGCGCTCCACCGCCTGCGGTTTCTCGATCTTGGCAAGGACGCCGGCGCGACCCTTGACGATCTCGCGGACCTCGAGGAGGTCCTCGGCGCGCTGCACGAAGGAAAGGGCGATCCAGTCGGCCTCGACCGCTATGGCGGCGTCGAGGTCGGCGCGGTCCTTGGGGGTCAGCGCGCTGACGTCGATGTCGCTGTCGGGGACGCTGACGCCCTTGCGGTCGGACAGCTTGGTGCCGGCCACGACGGTGGCCTTCACCTTGCCCGGGGCAAGGATGTCGGTGACCTTGAGGGAGACCTTGCCGTCGTCGAGGAGGAGACGGTGGCCGATCGACAGCGACCGGAAGATCTCCGGGTGCGGAAGGTAGACTCGCGTCGCATCGCCCGGCGACTTGTCCGAGTCGAGCTGGAATTCCTGGCCGATGGTCAGCGCGACCTCGCGGCCGTTGAAGGTGCCGACCCGGAATTTCGGGCCCTGCAGATCGGCGAGGATGCCGATCGGGCGGCCAACGTCTGCTTCCACGGAACGGATGGTGGCGACCAGCTCGCGAAGCAGGTCGTGCGACGTGTGACTCATGTTGATGCGGAAGAGGTCAGCCCCTGCCGCAAACAACTTCTCGAGCGTAGCTTTATTGGAAGATGCGGGTCCGAGAGTCGCGATGATCTTGGCCCGGCGCGAACGCCTCATCGGCCGCCGATACCTTGCTGTTGGGTTGGTTCGGTCAATTGCACCGTCCAACTCTGTTGTGCGCCTGTGTCAATTTCATAAAAACCTGTCTGCTCGAAGCCACGGGCAACGCAATTCTGGTACCCGCTGATGGTGAAGGCCCGATCTTCCGTGCACATCTGGAAGGTGCCGCCCCATTCGCCGCCCATGTCGTAGTCGACGGCGTAGAGGTAGTAGTACCGAGAGACCAGCGGTCCCTGGATGATCGTGCGGCAGGTCTTGGATGGCACGTTCCACCAGCCCTCGGTGGTCCAGTTTTCTTCTTTCTTATATCCGATCGCCACGCCGACGCGGCTTTCGGTCTGGTTGCAGAGGCGGAAGTCGCCCCGGCCGTTGGACGCGACCTGAAGTGGGGCCGCTGCCATCTCCGCAAGGTTCGCCGTCGGCACGGGTTCGAGTGGCGTCTCCTGGGCCGGACGCAAGAACAGAAAGACTGCCCCCGCGAGGACCACAGCGCCAATCGTTACAGCCGCGCCAAGGGAGCGAAGTTGGACGGTCCCCATCGGTACGCCTTGCTTCGTTCTAGCCACTTTATGGGGCTCAGGCTTTGGCGATGTCAACGAGAACGACCCGGAAATCGCTGACATTGGTTAGGGTTGGGCCGGGATTCAGGAGGTCGCCGACGACCTCGAACGCTGCCGTGGAGTTATTGTTGCGAAGGTCCGCAACCGGGTCGCGACCTTTGGCGCGCATGCGCGCAGTGCTGGTGCTGTCAACATAGGCGCCGGCGGGGTCGGTGGCGAGGCCGCCGCCGCCATCGGTGCCGTCGGTGTCGCCGGCAAGGCCGGAGAGGCGCTTGTCCCCTTCCACCGCGAGAGCGAGGGCGAGGGCGTATTCCTGGTTGGGGCCGCCGCGGCCGTTGCCGACGATCGTGACGGTGAGCTCGCCGCCCGAAATGATGGCGACCTTGCGGCCGGCATTGGCGTGCTCACGGGCCATAGCGGCGTGCTGGGCTGCCACTTCGCGGGCCTCGCCCTCGACGCGGTCGCCAAGGACGATCGGCTCGTAGCCGGACTTCCGGGCAAGGTCGCCGGCGGCCTTGAGCGAACCGGCGGCGGTGGCGACGACCTTGTAGGTCGAGCGCGCGCAGGCGGGGTTGCCGGGCTTGAGGGTCTCGTTGGCGGGGTCGGAGAGCGCCGCCTTGATATGCGGCGCGAGGTCGATCTTGAAGCGGTCGATGACCTCGCGGGCGTCGGCGAGCGTGGTCGGGTCGCCGACCGTCGGGCCTGAGCCGATCGCGGTGGGCAGGTCGCCGGGAACGTCCGAAATGGCGAGGGTGACGATCGCGCCGGGGCTTACCGCCGCGGCGAGCTTGCCGCCCTTGATGCGCGAGAGGTGGCGGCGGACGGTGTTGATCTCGCTGATATTGGCGCCGGAGCGGAGGAGGGCGCGCGCGACCGCCTGCTTGTCGGCCAGGGTCAGGCTGGCAACCGGCAAAGTCAGGTTCGCGGAGGCGCCGCCGGAGAGGAGCATGAGGACAAGGTCGTCCGCCTTTGCGTCATGGGCGAGGCGGAGCATCTCCTCGCTCGCCGCAATGCTGCCGGCGTCGGGGATCGGGTGGCCTACCTCGCGCACTGGGAGCGGGGAGGTGTCGCAGCCATAGCCGTGGCGAGTGACCGCGACGCCGGCGAGGCGCTTCTCGAGCTTGGGGTCGATAGCCCTGTAGTGGCGGATGGCGGCGCGGACCATCGCCGCGCCGGCCTTGCCCGCGCCGAAGAGGACGAGGCGGCCCGTGGGGAGCGGCGGAAGATTGGGGGGGACGGAACGGTCGGCCGAGGCAGCGGCCACGGCCTCGTCGTAGAGGGCGAGCGCTACGGATTTGCTCGTCATGGCGGCCGGGTACTCCCCACAGATCCTGGCCGGCCGGACCCCGGCGCAGCGCGGGCCCTCCTATGCCATGGGCCGGTTGCCGCGCCAAGCGCCCGCTGGCGCGCGGCCGGCCGAGAACCGGCTTGACCGGGCCGGCGGACTCACGGCATCTGCCGCGGCTTGCACGAGAAGCGGAGCGGGTGGAGTTCATGGCGGAAGTCGACACGGGTGGCATCGCGGCAGCGCAGCTCCGCGCGATCATCGAGCGCATCGAGCGCCTCGAGGAAGAGAAGAAGACCATCGCGGACGACATCAAGGACGTCTACGCCGAGGCCAAGGCCAACGGCTACGACACCAAGACGCTGCGGACCGTGGTCCGCCTCCGCAAGCAGGAGCCGAACGAGCGCGCCGAGGCCGAGTCGCTCCTCGACCTCTACATGCACGCGCTCGGCATGGTCGGCGGCAGCAGCGCGGCGACGGAAGAGGCGTAGCGCGCAATACGCCCCTCGGAATCCGCCATCCTTAATCTCCCCCTGCTGGGAGGTCGAAACCGCCGCTTCGGGCGGTTTCGGGAGGGGGTAGCCAATCGAGGAGATTTGCGATCCGTCGCTGTGGCGCGCGCCGACGCGTGCCGCGTCGGGACCTCCTCCCGAAATCGCTGAGCGATTTCGACCTCCCCGCAAGGGGGAGGTTAAGGGGTTAGCGAACACACCAAGCGGGAGGCGAGCTGGATTCGGTTGGG
>CAYOET010000186.1:0-17505 GCA_964402985.1 uncultured Bauldia sp.
TTTGCGCTCGGCGCGCCGCCCACCGTCTGGCTCCTCGAGGTCTCGGTGATCCTGTCGGTGGCGGTCCATGTCGGCGACCTCTTCGAGTCCGCCGTGAAGCGCTTCTTCGGGATCAAGGACACCGGCAAGCTCATCCCCGGCCATGGTGGGGTCATGGACCGCGTCGACGGGCTCCTTGTCGCCGGCACCGTGGCGGCGCTGATCGGTCTCTTCCGCGGCGGGCCGTTCGGGATCGGCCAAGGCCTCCTCGGTTGGTGATGGTGCCTGGCGGCGAGCCGCTCGCGGCCGGCCGCGACGGCGGGCCCGCCGGAGCCAGGCGGCGGATCACGCTCCTCGGCGCGACCGGGTCGATCGGCTCGAGCACGATCGACGTGGTGCGCCGGCGCCCGGCCGATTTCGTGATCGAGACCGTGACCGCCAACCGCGACGGCAACCGTCTCGCAGCTCTCGCGCGCGAGGTCGGGGCGCGGCGCGCGGTGCTCGCCGATGCGGAAGGCTACGCTGAACTCAAGGCGGCGCTCTCCGGCAGCGGGATCGCGCCGAGCGCGGGAGCGGAGGCGCTGGCCGAGGCCGCGGCCGCCGATGCTGACCTCGTCGTCGCGGCGATCGTCGGCGCCGCCGGACTGCGACCGACTCTGGCCGCGGTCGAGGCCGGGCGAACCGTCGCGCTCGCCAACAAGGAGTGCCTGGTGTGCGCGGGACCGCTGTTCTCGGCCGCCGTCAAGCGGGCCGGGGTCAAGGTGCTGCCGGTCGATTCCGAGCACAACGCGATCTTCCAGGTGCTGGAGCAGCGGAACGCGGCCGCCGTCGAGCGGATCATCCTCACCGCGTCGGGCGGGCCGTTCCGAACCTGGAGTCTTGCCGCCATGGCGAACGCGACCGCGGCGGATGCCCTCAAGCACCCCAACTGGCGGATGGGCCAAAAGGTCACGATCGACTCGGCCACGCTCATGAACAAGGGGCTCGAAGTCATTGAAGCGCATCACCTCTTCGGCCTCGAGGCTAGCCGGATCGAGGTCCTGATCCATCCCCAATCGGCGGTGCACGGCGTCGTCGCCTACGCGGACGGTTCGATGCTGGCGCAGCTCGGTCCGCGCGATATGCGCGTGCCGATCGCCTATTGCCTGTCGTGGCCCGACCGGCGGGAGACGCGTCTGCCGCGCCTCGACCTCGCGGATCTGGCGAGCCTCACCTTCGAACGGCCCGACCATGAGCGGTTCCCGGCGCTTGGTCGCGCCTACGCTGCCCTGGAAATGGGCAGCGCGGCCACCAATATGCTCAACGCCGCCAATGAGATCGCGGTGGCGGCCTTCCTCCGCGGCGAGATCCGCTTCCTGGCGATTGCAGAGCTTGCGGTTCGAATTCTCGACTATGCTACGAAGAACGGAATCGTCGGCGAGCCGGCCTCCATCGAGGAAGCGCTGACCATCGACGCGGACGGGCGCAGGATCGCGCGGGCGATGATCGAGGGACGGGGCTAGCTCAGCCCCAGCACGAGAGGAAGCGAATGCTCGAGTATTTTCAAAGCACCGGCTTCTTCCTGCCGTTCCTGCTCGTCCTGTCCGTGCTCGTCTTCGTCCATGAATTCGGCCACTTCATCGTCGCGCGCTGGTGCGGTGTCACGGTCAAGGCCTTCTCGGTCGGGTTCGGGCCGGAACTGATCGGCTTCACCGACCGCCGCGGGACGCGCTGGAAGCTCGCGGCCATTCCGCTCGGCGGCTATGTCCGCTTCCTCGGCGACGAGGACGAGTCGGTTGTCGGCGACGGCGCCGTCGCGCTGACCCCGCAAGAGCGGGAAGGGGCGTTCGCGAGCAAGAACGTCTACCAGCGGGCGGCCATCGTCGCGGCCGGGCCGATCGCCAATTTCCTCCTCGCCATCGTGATCTTCGCGGGCTTCGTGGCGATTTACGGCCTGAACGAGATCGAGGGGCCGATCACGCCGCGGATCAGCTCGATAGAGCCGAACACCCCCGCGGCCGAAGCCGGTCTTAAAGAGGGCGATCTGATCGTTGTGGTGAATGGAACGCCGATCGCCGTCTTCTCCGAGTTGCAGGATATCGTTCGCCAGAGCGGCGGGATTCCGCTCACGCTCGGGGTCGAGCGGGAGGGACCGCCTGCCGAGACCCTCGACGTCGTGGTCACGCCGCGGCTCGTGCCGGTGGACGAACTCGGCATCGTCAAGCAGGTCCGACTCGGCATCCAGGCCGCGGGGACGCCCATCCATGTCGACTACTCGATCGCGGAAGGGGTGGCTTTCGGGGTCAGCCAGAGCTGGCAGATCGTCGACCTCACCTTCCGCTGGATCGGTGGGCTCTTCGCCGGCCGCGAATCGATCAGCCAGTTGAGCGGGCCGCTGGGAATCGCCCAGCTGACGGGCCAGGCGGCGCAGGACGGGCTGCCACAATTGGTGTTCCTGGCCGGGTTTCTGTCGGTCAGCGTCGGCCTCTTCAACCTTTTCCCGATCCCGATCCTGGATGGCGGACGGCTCGTGTTCTACGCGATCGAGGCTGTCCGCCGCCGCCCGCTCAGCGCCAAAACCCAGGATTTCAGCCTCCGTTTCGGTATTGTTCTCATCCTCCTGATCATGGTCGTCGCCTTCACCAACGACGGGTCGCGGCTGGTCGAGTTCTTCCGCCGGATTGGCGGGGAACCGGGCTGATTAATTCCGTGGCAGTATGGCAACGGCAGTCCTCAAACGGTGAAGTTTGCGGGGAGCCTTGCTTGCAGCGGGGGGGAATCCCTGTAAAACCGGACGCATAGGGGCCTTCGGACTGAGTCCGATCGATTCTTTGGGGGAAGCGTGAATTTCATACGAGGGCGTATCCACCCCATGACTTCAGTCCGATCGATGGTTTGGGGCGCGACGCTCGCGGTCGCCCTTTTCCTGGCCGCGCCGTTTATCGGCAATGTGCCTCTCGTCGGCGTTGACCAGGCCCAGGCGGCCACGGCCAGCGCGATCAATGTCAGCGGCAACCGCCGGATCGATTCCGAGACGATCCGCAGCTACATGACCTTCCGAACCGGCCAGACCTTCTTCGAGGCCGATCTCAACGCCTCCGCCATCGCCCTCTACGGCACCGGCCTCTTCCGCCAGGTGTCGGTCGATTCGTCGGGCAGCGTGGTCGTCGTCGTGGTCACCGAGAACCCGGTGGTCAACAGCGTCACCTTCATTGGCAACGACAGGGTGAAGAGCGACGACCTCCTCGAACTCGTCGAGACCAAGGCGCGCGGCATCCTCAGCGAGCCGCGGCTCCAGAACGACCTCGAGCGCATCCGCAGCGCCATGCGCGCGGCCAACCGCGCGGGCGGCAGCGTGACGGTCGCCGTCACCGACCTGCCCGACAACCGCGTGGACGTCGCCTTTGCCCTCAATGAGGGCGAGCGCACCGGCATCGCCAACATCACATTCGAGGGCAACGAGGCGTTTGCCGACTCGCGCCTCGGCCGCGTGATCCAGACTCGCGAGACCAACTGGCTGAGCTGGCTCACCAAGCGCGATGCCTACGATCAGACCCGTCTCGACGCCGACCAGGAACTCCTCCGCCGGTTTTATCTGACCAACGGCTACGCGGACTTCCGCATTCTCGGCGTGACCACCGATTTCGACGAAGCGACCGGGGAATACGCGGTCACGTTCACCGTCGACGAGGGCCCGCTTTACCACTACGGCGAGATCGCCTTCGACTCGACCATCCCGGGGCTTGATACGGGCCGGCTGAACAGCGCGCTCGAAGTCCATGCCGGCCGCGTGTTCGATGCTTCCGAGGTCGAGCGCACGCTCGAGAACGTTACGGTCATCCTCGCTGAACTCGGCTATCCGTTCGCCCAGGTCCGTCCGCGCGGCGACCGCGACTATGCCAACAACACGATCCGCCTGACCCTTCTCATCGACGAGGGCCCGCGCCTCTACGTCGAGCGCATCGACATCGTCGGCAACCAGAAGACCCGCGACTACGTCATCCGCCGCGAGTTCATGTTCGCCGAAGGCGACGCCTTCAACCGCGTCCTCGTAGGCAAGGTCGAGCGGCGTCTGCGCGAACTTCAGCTCTTCAAGAGCATCGACATCGCCGCCCAGCCGGGGAGCGCGCCGGATCGCGTGGTCCTGGTGGTCGAGGTCGTCGAAGAAGCGACGGGCGAGTTCTCGGCGAGCGGCGGCTGGTCGTCGGCCTCGGGCTTCATCGCCGAAATCTCGATCAGCGAGCGCAACTTCCTCGGCCGCGGCCAGTACGTGAAGTTCTCCTACGGCATCGGCGAGGACTCGACGAACTACGAAGTCTCGTTCACCGAGCCGTACTTCCTCGGCCGGCGCATGCCGTTCGGCTTCGACGTCTATTCCCGTGAACGTGAGCTCAACGACCTGCGTCCGTTCGACCAAGCCCTGATCGGCGGCGGGGTGCGTCTCGGCCTGGCGATCAGCGAAGCGATCGATTTCCAGGTCAACTACAAATACGTCGACAGCACGATCTCGAACTCGACTGATCCGGTGCTCTTCCCGAACGGCGAGCTGGCGACGTCGTCGCTCGGCTACGTGGCCACGGTGTCGACCCTCGACAGCACTCAGGATCCGCACGAGGGCTTCTTCCTGCGCATCACGCAGGACTACGCCGGCGTCGGCGGGGATCAGACGTTCCTGCGCAGCGTGGGCGACGCCCGCGTCTACCACGAGCTCATTCCGAACTCAGACGTGATCGGCTTCCTCCGTATCCAGGGCGGTATGATCGACGGCCTCGGCGATCCGGTCGCGCTCGGCGAGAACTTCTATCGCGGCGGCGAGACGATCCGTGGCTTCGCGCCCTCGGGTATCGGACCACGCGTGACAGCGCATGCCGACCCGAGCCTCATCGGAACGCCGGTCGGTGGGCAGACCTTCATCGCCGCCACCGCGGAGATCCAGTTCCCGCTGCCATTCGTTCCGGAGGACTTCGGGCTCCGTGGCGCGGTGTTTGCCGATGCCGGCACTCTCTACGGTTTCGACGCGCCGGCCGGTCTCCCGGGCACGACGACGATCTCGGACAGCGACTCGTGGCGCACCTCGGTGGGTGGCTCGATCCTGTGGGCGTCGCCCTTCGGGCTCCTTCGGCTTGACGTCGCGCAAGCGCTGGACAAGGAAACTTTCGACGAAACGCAGCTCATCCGCTTCGGCATCGGGTCGCAGTTCTAAGCCCCCGCCACAGCGATCGAGTTGAGGGGCCGCCGAGCGATCGGCGGCCCGAGCCTTTCCCGGACACAGCATGCCCGAGCCAGAGTTTTACAAGACTCCGACGCCGCTCACCTTGGGCGAGGTGGCGGCGCTGACCGGGGCGAAGCTCGGCGCAGGTGCCGACCCGTCGGTCAGCATCAACGGTGCTGCGCCTCTCGAGGCGGCCGGGCCGGGCGACCTCACCTTCATCACCGGGCCGAAATACATGAAGGAACTCGCCGCGACGCGGGCCGCCGCGTGCTTCTGCACGACACGCGCGCTCGGCGGCGTTCCGGAGGGCGTCGCCGCCCTCGAGACCGCGGAGCCGCAGCGCGCTTTTGCCCTGGCGCTCGGCAAGCTCTATCCGACCGCGGCCCTTCCCTCGCCGCTCGGCGGGGAAACCGGCATCTCTGCCGGCGCCCACATCCATCCCGCGGCGCGGCTCGAGGCGGGCGTCACAGTCGAGGTCGGCGCCGTGATCGGGCCGGACGCGGAGATCGGGCGGGATACGTTGATCGGTCCGCACGCGGTCATCGGGCCGTCGGTACGGATCGGCCGGAATTGCCAGATCGGCGCGGGCGCGACGGTCGCGTATGCGCTGATCGGCAATCGCGTGGTGATCCAGACCGGCGTACGCATCGGGCAGGACGGGTTCGGGTTCGTGCCGGGCCGTCGCGGCCATGCAAAAGTCCCGCAGATCGGCCGCGTGATCATCCAGGATGACGTCGAGATCGGCGCCAACACGGCCGTGGATCGGGGGTCGCTCCTCGACACGGTCATCGGGGAGGGGACCAAGATCGACAATCTGGTCCAGGTGGCTCACAACGTGGTCATCGGGCGGCATTGCCTGATCGCCGGCCAGGCCGGGATCGCCGGCAGCACCCGGGTTGGGGATTTCGTGCTAATCGGGGGAAAGGCGGGGCTTAGGGATCATGTCGTGGTAGGAGATGGCGCCCAGATCGCAGCGGGTTCCGCGGTGATGGACGATGTACCGGCGGGCGGGCGCTGGTACGGCGCTCCGGCCCGGCCGCTCCGTGAATGGGCACGCAGCCAGGGGACCCTCAAGCGCCTCGCCGCTCAGCAGCGCTTCTCGATTCCGGACGACGAAGGGCAGCCATGAACGACCAGAGCCCGACCAAGCCACCTATTGCGCCCGCGGCCGAAGGGGAGACCCTCGGCACGATGGATATTCTCGGCCTTCTCCAGCGCCTGCCGCACCGCTATCCGTTCCTGATGGTCGACAAGGTCATCGGCATCAAGCCCGACGAGTTCGGGATCGGGATCAAGAACGTCACCTACAACGAGCCCCAGTTCATGGGGCATTTCCCGAACATCCCGATCTTCCCGGGCGTGCTGATCGTCGAGGGCATGGCGCAGACCGCCGCGGCGATCTACCTCTCGGCGCAGACCGACCTCACGACGGCGCCGCTCGTCTATTTCATGTCGATCGACCGGGTGAAGTTCAGAAAGACGGTTCACCCCGGCGACACGCTCGAGTACCACATGCAGAAGCTGAGACGGCGGAGCGACGTGTGGCGCTTTGGCGGCGTCTCGAAGGTCAGTGGCGTGGTCGTGGCCGAGGCCGAGATCACCGCGATGGTCGTCCGGAAGTAATCTCCCCAGTGGCTGACATTCATCCGAGTTCGATCGTCGACGCGAAGGCGCGCCTCGGCGAAGGCGTCAAGGTCGGCCCGTTCACCATTGTCGGTCCCGACGTCGTGCTCGGCGACAACGTCACGGTGTTCAGCCACTCGATCATCACCGGCCGAACCGAGATCGGGGCGGGCAGCAAGATTTACCCGTTCGTCAATATCGGCGGCGAGCCGCAGGACGTCACCTACAAGGACGAACCGACCGGGGTGAGAATCGGCGAGCGCTGCACGATCCGCGAGAACGTCACCATCCATCGCGGCACGATGCGCGGGCACAAGATCACGACCGTGGGCAACAATTGCCTGATCATGGTCGGCTCGCACATCGCCCATGACTGCGTGCTGGGCAACAATGTGACGATGGTCAACGGCGCGACGATCGGCGGGCATGTCCAGGTCGGCGACTATGCGATCCTCGGCGGCCTGTCGGGGGTGCAGCAGCGCCTTCGCATCGGAGCGCACGCCTTCGTCGGCGGGCATAGCGGCATCGGCGGGGACCTCATCCCGTTCGGCATCGGGGTCGGACGCGGGGCGCGGCTCGGTGGGCTCAACCTCGTCGGTCTCAAGCGCCGCGGGTTCACCCGCGAGGCGATCCATGCGCTGCGCAACGCCTACAAAGAGATCTTCTTCGGCGAGGGGACGCTCGGCGAGCGCCTGTCGGCCGCGGCCGAGAAGCACGCGGGCATTCCCGAAGTGATGAGCGTGGTGCAGTTCATCCGCGAGGCCGAGGGCGGACCGATCTGCGTTCCGCGCGAGGAAACCGAGGACTAGGATCGCCGAAATGGCCCTCTCCGACGCGGGCGAGCCGATCGTCATCCTGGCCGGAGGCGGCGAGCTTCCCGCTCGCGTCGCGGCAGCGGCAGCAGCAGCCGGCCGCCCGCCGCTCATCCTGGCGATCGAGGGCGAGGCGAGCCATTCGGTGACGACCCATCCGCATCATTGGGTGAAGTGGGGCGAGCTCGGCCGGCTGGAGGGCCTGACCCGGGACCACGGCGCGCGCGACATCGTGCTGGTCGGCAAGATTGTCAACCGTCCGAGCCTGAAGACGGTCCGTCTTGACGCACTGGCGATCCGCTCGCTGCCGAAGCTGATCGGGCTGTTCAGCGGCGGCGACCACAGCGTCCTCTCGGTCGTGATCCGTTTCATCGAGGGGCGCGGATTCCGGGTGGTGGGTCCGCACGAGATCGCCGGCGACCTCGTCGCCGAGTCGGGAGTCCTGACGCGCGTTCGGCCGAGCGACAAGGACGGCGTCGACCTCGACATCGCCTTCGAGGCCGCGGCCGCTATCGGCAAGCTCGACGCAGGGCAGGCGGCGGTCGTTCTCAATAAGCATGTCGTTGCGCTCGAGGGCCTGGAGGGGACCGACGCCATGATCGACCGGGTGAAGGGGCTGCGCGAAACGGGCAAGGTGTTCGAGCGCGGGCGAGCGGGCGTCGTCGTGAAGTGCTCGAAGCCGCAGCAGGATCTGCGCGTCGATATGCCGACGATCGGCCCAGGAACCGTCGAGCGCGCCGTTTCGGCGCGGCTCGCCGGGATTGGCATCGAAGCCGGGCGGGTGATCGTGGTGGATCGCGAGACCACGCTGCGGATGGCCGACGAGGCGGGGCTGTTCATCGTCGCCCGATCCGCCGCCGCGGAGGGCCGCACATGAACGCCCCCACGCGCTTCGTCGGCGGCGATGCCAGCGTCTTCGTGATCGCGGCAGAGGAGTCCGGCGACCAGATCGGCGGCGCGCTCCTCCAGGCGCTGCGCCGCGAACTCGGGCCGCAGTTCAGGCTCATGGGCGTGGGCGGTACGCGGATGATGGAAGCCGGGCTGAAGCCGATCTTCCCGAGCTCCGACGTCTCCATCGTCGGGATCGGGCCGATCCTCCGCCGGCTGCCGTTTCTCATCGGCCGCATCCGGATGGCTGCCGAGGCGGTGCTCGAGGCGAAGCCCGATGTGCTGGTGATCATCGACAGCCCCGACTTCACCCATCGCGTGGCGAAGAAGGTGCGCGCGGCAGACCCGTCGATCCCGATCATCGACTACGTATCCCCGTCGGTGTGGGCGTGGCGGCCAGGCCGGGCGCGCCGGATGCGGCCCTATGTCGATCATCTCCTCGCGTTCCTACCCTTCGAGCCGGAGGTGCATCGCAAGCTGGGCGGGCCGCGCTGTACCTATGTCGGGCACGCGGTGATCGAGCGGCTCGACCGTCTGCGCCCCGCGCCCGGCGAGCGGTCGGCGCTCCGCGAAGCGGAGCGGCCGGTGCTCCTCGTCCTCCCCGGCAGCCGGGTCAACGAGATTACGCGGCTGATGGGGCCGTTCGGCGAGGCGATCGGGCGGATCGTCGCGAACGCCGGCCCGAAGGGGGTCGAAATCGTGCTGCCGGCGGTGACGCATCTCGCCCCCGAGATCCGGAAGCGGGCCGCGTCGTGGCCGGTGCAGCCGACCATCGTCACCGGCGAGGACGCCAAGCTCGCCGCCTTCCGGCGTGCCCACGCCGCCCTCGCGGCATCGGGCACGGTGACGCTCGAGCTCGCCCTTGCCGGCGTGCCCATGGTCGTCGCCTACCGGCTCGACCCGATCGCGCGGCGGCTGAAATGGACGGTCAAGGTGCAGAGCATCGTGCTCGCCAATCTGGTGCTCGGCGAAAATGCGATCCCCGAGTTCATCGACCAGGACAGCTCGCCGGCGAAGCTCGCCGCGGCGGTGCTGCCGCTTCTCGGCGACAGTCCCGAGCGGCGGCGCCAGGTCACTGCGTTCGACACGCTCGACGAGAAGATGAAGACCGATTCCGGACCGCCCAGCACAAGGGCGGCCGAGATCATCGCGGACGTGGTCCGCAAGCGACGGGGCGCTCGGCAGGGCGCGGCTAGCTAGCGGCCGGCTGGCTGGATGTAGTCGCGGAGGGGTTCGCCGGTGTAGAGCTGGCGCGGACGGCCGATCTTCTGCGAGGGGTCCTCGATCATCTCCTTCCACTGCGCGACCCAGCCGACGGTGCGCGCCACCGCGAAGAGAGCGGTGAACATCGAGGTCGGGAACCCGAGCGCCTTCAGCGTGATGCCCGAGTAGAAATCGATATTCGGGTAGAGCTTCTTCTCGATGAAATACTCGTCGGTGAGCGCGTTGCGCTCGAGCTCCATGGCGTCCTCGAGGAGCGGGTCGTCCTTGATGCCGAGCTCGTTCAGCACCTCGTGCGTGGTCTGCTGCATAATGCGCGCGCGCGGGTCGTAGTTCTTGTAGACGCGGTGGCCGAAGCCCATGAGGCGAAACGGGTCGGTCTTGCTCTTGGCCCGCTCGATGAAATGCGGGATGCGGTCGACCGTCCCGATCTCGCGCAGCATGTTGAGCGCCGCCTCGTTGGCGCCGCCATGGGCGGGGCCCCACAGGCAGGCGATGCCGGCGGCGATGCACGCGAAGGGGTTGGCGCCCGACGAGCCGGCGAGGCGAACCGTCGAGGTCGACGCGTTCTGCTCGTGGTCGGCGTGGAGGATGAAGATGCGGTCCATCGCCCGGGTGAGGACCGGGTTGACCACGTAGTCCTCGCTCGGCACCGAGAAGCACATGTAGAGGAAGTTGGCCGCGTAACTCAGCGAGTTACGCGGATAAACGAAGGGCTGGCCGATGTGATATTTGTAGGCCATGGCCGCGAGCGTCGGCATCTTGGCGATGAGCCGGAGCGACGCGATCAGCCGCTGGTGGGTGTCCGCGATATCGGTCGAGTCGTGATAGAACGCCGACATCGCACCGACCACGCCGACCAGCACCGCCATCGGATGCGCGTCACGGCGGAAACCGCTGTAGAAGCGGCTCATCTGCTCGTGGATCATCGTGTGGTAGGTGACCCTGCGGTCGAAATCCGCCTTCTGCGCCGGGGTCGGCAGCTCCCCGTAGAGGAGGAGGTAGCAGGTCTCCATGAAGTCGCCGTGCTCGGCGAGCTGGTCTATCGGATAGCCGCGGTAGAGGAGCACGCCCTCGTCGCCGTCGATGTAGGTGATCTTCGACTCGCATGAAGCGGTCGAGGTGAAACCCGGGTCGTAGGTGAAGTGGCCCGTGTTCTTGTAGAGCGCGCCAATATCGACGACGTCCGGCCCGACCGACCCTTTGTGGACCGGAAGGTCGGTGACCTTGCCGTCGATGGTGAGCGTCGCTTTCGTCATGCCGCCAGCCCTTCACGATCCGAGCCGGCGTCTACGCGCGCGGAGCTGCCAAGCTGCCGGCTAAAACGGGGATACGCTCGTGGGTTAGCGGATTTGTCGCGCTGCGACAAGACGTGCTGCACTGCAAAGAGCGGTGAGCTGTCAGGCGCTTGCCTGGTCCTTGATCCGGGCCAGGGACTCGTCCTTCCCGAGCACGTCGAGGACCTCGAAAATCCCCGGCGAGGTCGACTTGCCGGTGAGCGCGGCACGAAGCGGCTGGGCGACGCCGCCGAGCTTGAGGCCTTTCGCCTCCGCGTAGGCGCGCACGGCGGCTTCGGTGCCCGCCTTGCTCCACGGGTCGACCTTGGCGATCTCGGGCAGGAAGCCGGCGAGGACGCTCTTGCCCTTGGCGTCGAGGATCTTCGCGGCCGCCGGATCGATCGGCAGCGGGCGCTCTGCGAAGATGAAGTCAGCGCCCTCGATCAACTCGTTCAGCGTCTTGGCGCGCTCCTGAAGGCCGGGCATGGCGAGGCGCAGCTGCTCGAGCCGAGCGGGGCCGAGCTTGTCCGCAAACGCGGGACCCTGCGGCAGGTAGGGGAGGGTCGTCAGGAACTTGTCGAGCAGCCAGCCGGGCTCGGCCTCGCGCATGTAGTGCGCGTTCATGTTGACGATCTGGCCGAGGTCGAAGCGCGAGGGCGAGCGGCCGATCGCGTCGAGGTCGAACCACTCGATCATCTGCTCGGTCGACATGATCTCGTCGTCGCCATGCGCCCAGCCGAGATGGACGAGATAGTTGCGCATCGCGACGGGGAGATAGCCGTCGGTGCGGTACGCATCGACGCCCACTGCGCCGTGACGCTTGGAGAGTTTCGCGCCATCGGAGCCGTGGATGAGCGGGATGTGGGCCATGATCGGCACGTCCCAGCCGGCGGCGTCGTAGATCAATTTCTGCCGCGCGGCGTTGGTGAAGTGGTCGTTGCCGCGGATGATGTGGGTGACGCCCATGTCGTGGTCGTCGACCACCACCGAGTGCATGTAGGTCGGGTTGCCGTCGGAGCGGAGCAGCACGAAATCGTCGAGATCCTTGTTGGGGAACGCGACGGTGCCCTGCACCCGATCGGGAATGACGGTCTCGCCAGCGAGCGGGGCCTTGATCCGGATCACCGGCTTCACGCCGGGAGGCGCCTCGGACGGATCGCGGTCGCGCCAGCGGCCGTCATAGCGGGGAGGGCGGCCTTCGGCCTTGGCCTTCTCGCGCATATCGTCGAGCTCGGCGGGCGTGGTGAAGCAGTAATAGGCCTTGCCCTCTGCGAGGAGACGCTCGGCCACTTCGCGATGACGCCCGGCGCGCGCGAACTGGAAAATGATGTCGCCGTCCCAATCGAGCTCCAGCCACTGCAGGCCCTCGATGATCGCCGCCACCGCGGCTTCGGTCGAACGCTCGCGGTCAGTGTCCTCGATGCGGAGGAGCATCTTGCCGCCGGTGTGCCTGGCGTAGAGCCAGTTGAAGAGCGCGGTGCGCGCCCCGCCGATATGCAGGTAGCCGGTCGGCGAGGGGGCAAAGCGAGTGATGACGGGCGCGGCCATCGGCAGGAATTCTTGTCGTTGGAGGGCTGGAATTCCGGCCCGTTTAGCACGACCCACCAGGCGGGCAAACGCGAAAGGGGTTGTGACCAGCGGGACCTGCATCCAAATGAGCCCTGCAGCGTTGACTGCGCGGCAAGGAGATACGCCATGAACCAACTCAAGAACGTTCGCGAGCATATGGAAGTGATCGGCGCCGACGGCGTCCATGTCGGCACGGTCGACAAGGTGGAAGGCAAGCGCATCAAGCTGACCAAGGCCGACAGCGGCATGGGGAGCCATGAGGGACACCATCACTACATTTCGGAGGCGCTCGTCGCCGAAGTGGAAGGGAGCAAGGTCCGTCTCTCGGCGAACGCCGACGTCGCGGTGACCTTCGAGGAAGAAGAGCACCCGTAGCCGGCGAAGCCGCCATCCGGACTCAACCGCCTACCCAGAAACGCCCAGCGAAGCGCGCGATCCCGGCCTCCGGCCGGGGCTCCGCCCTGCGCTGTTTCGCCCTTCGAAACGGATCGAGAACCTCGTCTTAACCCGCGGTAATTGAACGCAATTCTAGCCATCAACCATATCGCGGCGTTGGCTGGCTCGCGGGATGTGTCGGGTTGAAACCGGCTTGACAAGGGAGAGGTTATCGAGAGGTTATAGCCCCACGCGACCGGCCTTTCGCGGGCTGGTCTTCACCCGTGTGTTCTTGCGTTCTTTGGGGGGCGGCATGGTCATCGCGAACGGCTTCGGCGCTGCGGCAGCATGGGCGGACTTCGTCCGCGCCAAGGCGGTGGCGCGGTGATGGCCGGCAAAGCCTCCCGCCCGGGCGCCAAGCGCGCCCTTGCTTCGACGCTTATCATGATGCTTGCCGCCGGTGGCCTCGCGGGCTGCTCGGAAGGTGGGCCGCTCTCCTTCCTGACCCACGACGCCGCGGTAACGACGGCGAGCGCGACCCACGTCTCCGGGACCCGCACTTCGTCGACCGGCGAGACAACGCTCGCCTACACCACGGTTGCTCCCGGCGGCGGCCGCGCGATGGTCGGCGAGCCGTATCGCATCAACGGCCACTGGTACTATCCGGAAGAGGACCCGGATTACACGGCGGTTGGCATGGCGTCGTGGTACGGGTCCGATTTCCACGGCCTCGACACTGCCAATGGCGAGACCTTCAACATGGCGGCGCTCACCGCCGCGCACCCGACGCTGCCGCTGCCGAGCTATGCGCGCGTCACCAATCTCGAGAACGGCCGATCGATCGTGGTCCGCGTCAACGATCGCGGGCCGTTCGCCCATGGACGGCTGATCGATCTCTCGCGCCGTGCGGCGACCATCCTCGGCTACGAGAACCAGGGCGTCGCGGAGGTGCAGGTCGAGTATGTCGGGCCGGCGCCCCTCGAGGGCGACGACGAGCCGATGCTGCTCGCGTCCTACCGCGAGGGGGGCAACGCGCCTCTTCCGGTCGACAGCGGCCTCCCGCCGGGCGTGATGGTCGCCTCGGCGAGTCCGCCCACCCCACCAGCGGCGCTGCCGGTCCCGGACACGCGGCCGGTCATGGTCGCCTACGCGCCCGTGCCTGCGCGGAACGTGCCGTCGCCGGTAGCCGCGCCGTCTGCTGTGCCGGTTCTCGCAATCGCTCCGGTTTCCCCCGCGGCGCCGGCGCGAGTGATCTCGCCCGCGGCCTTCTCGACCTATTTCGATCCGGTGGGGGCGGTGATCGCGACGAGCTTCTACACGCCGGACAACCGGGCTTTCGTGAGCGCCGACGGCGCCCATCAGGCGATCGAGGCGCTTGCCGGGAGCGATGCCGTATCGCTGGGCGCCCTGCCGACGGCAAGCTCGCCCTAGGCGCTGCATCGAGCTTTCAGCCGATCGCGGGCGCTTCGGCGCCCGCTCTTGATTCATGGGGTGATGTGGCGTTTCTGATCCGCCGCGGGGCGCGGACGCGAGGATCATGCGGAGATCAGTCGGACAGTGGCCGGAGCCGGCGTGACCCGGGGACGTTTCATCACGTTCGAGGGCGGCGAGGGCGCGGGCAAGACAACCCAGCTCCGGCGACTCGCGGCTCATCTGTCGAGCCGCGGCATCGAGGTCGTTGCGACGCGCGAGCCGGGCGGGACCGAACTCGCCGAAACCGTCCGCACTCTGGTCCTATCAGACGGTGCCAAAGGTCTGACCGCGACTGGCGAAGCTGCGCTCTTCGCGGCGGCCCGCGCCGATCATGTCGACCGGGTCATCCGTCCGGCTCTCGAGGGCGGCAAATGGGTGCTCTGCGATCGCTTCTTCGACTCGACCGAGGCCTACCAGGGCGCCGAGCGCGGCGCGGACGTGACGCTCCTCCGGCAACTCGAGGAAATCGCCGTCGCCGCGACGCGTCCGGACCTCACGATCATCTTCGACCTGTCGGTCGAAATCGGCCTCGCGCGCGCGACGCGGCGTCAGGGCAATCTGGGCATTGCGGATCGCTTCGAGCGTGAAAGCGTCGAGCGGCACGAGCGGTGGCGGCAGGCTTTTCTCGCCATCGCCAGGCGCGAGCCGGCGCGTTGCGCGGTGATTGATGCGAGCGCCGGCGAGGACGAGGTGTTCGCCTCCATCCTCGCCGTGGTGCGCGAGCGGCTCGGCGAGGTGTAGCGGTGGCTGAGTCCGAGGAGCGAATCCGCTTCGATGCCATCGAGGGCTGGCCGCACCCGAGCGAGCAGACGGCGTGGCTCGGCGGGTCGAGACCGGAGGCTTCCCTTCGCCACGCCTATGTCGGCGGGCGGATGCATCACGCCTGGCTCCTTGGCGGGGCGAAGGGGGTCGGCAAGGCGACGCTCGCTTATCGCTTCGCGCGCTTCGCTCTGGCTCACCCGCCCGGAAAAGCCCCGGCGGGGGAGGGGCTGGCGGTCCCGCCCGACGCTCCGGCGTTCCGGAAGGTCGCGGCGGGGTCGCATCCTAATCTCCTCGCCCTCGAGCGCGATTGGGACGACAAGAACAAGCGCTACAAGACCGAGATCTCGGTCGAGCAGGTGCGGCGGACGATCGGGTTCTTCGGCTCGACGCCGGGCGAGGCGGGCTGGCGGATCGCAATCGTCGACGCCGCCGACGATCTCAGCGTCAGCGCCGCGAACGCGCTCCTCAAGATGCTCGAGGAGCCGCCGCCGCAGGCGCTGTTCCTGGTGCTCGCCAACGTTCCCGGCAAGCTCCTGCCGACGATCCGCTCGCGCTGCGTGAAGCTCGATCTCGATCCGATCCCTGAGCCTGACATCGTCGCTGCGCTGAAGGGCGCTGGGGAGGAGGGATCGGACGAGGACATCCGTCTCGCGGCGGCCTTGTCGCAAGGTAGCCTCCGCCGCGCGATCATGCTGCTTCGCGGCGGCGGGGCCGGGCTCTACGGGGAGATGACCGCGATCCTTTCGCGGCTTCCGGGCCTCGATGTCGAGCGGGTGCACGCCTTCGCCGACCTCGTCGGCGCGCCACGACGCGACGACGCCTACACCCTCTTCCTCGATCTCCTGTTCGCGTGGCTAGGGCGCCGCGTGCGCCAGGAAGCGGAGCTGACGAGGGCCGCCGAACCCAGCGAAACCCTTGCCGCCGTTCCGCTTGCGCGCTGGGCGGAGGTGTGGGAAAAAACCCACGCCTCGACGAGCGATGCCGAGGAATACAATCTCGATCGCAAGCAAGTGGTCCTGTCGACGTTCATGACTCTCGCCCGCGCGACCCGAATGTGACCCTGCCGTCCGGCCGTCGAAACGAGCCGGCGTACCTGCACGCGCGCATAGACGAGAAGGCGAGAGGGCGATGACAGCGCCGAAATTCTACATCACGACCGCTATTTCCTACCCGAACGGGGCCCCGCATATCGGCCACGCCTACGAGGCGCTGGCGACCGACGCGATCGCGCGGTTCAAGCGGCTCGACGGGTACGACGTCTACTTCCTGACCGGCACCGACGAGCACGGCATCAAGATGGTGCAGACCGCCGGCAAGCAGGGCATCACGCCGCGCCAGCTCGCCGACAAGAACGTGCCGCTCTTCCAGAAGATGGTGAAGGCGCTCAACTGCTCGAACGACGATTTCATCCGCACCACCGAGGCGCGGCACCGTCGCGCGTGCCAGGACATCTGGCTGCGGATGCAGCGGGCAGGCGACATCTACAAAGACAAATACGCCGGCTGGTACTCGGTTCGCGACGAGGCTTACTACGCGGAGGACGAGACGGAACTCCGCGCCGACGGCGTCCGCTATGGGCCGCAGGGCACTCCCGTCGAGTGGGTGGAGGAGGAAAGCTATTTCTTCCGCCTCTCGGCCTACACCGACCGCCTCCTCAAATTCTACGACGAGCATCCCGAGTTCATCGGTCCCGTCGTGCGGCGGAACGAAGTGGTGAGCTTCGTGAAGGGCGGGCTCGACGATCTGTCGATCTCGCGCACCACCTTCAACTGGGGCGTCCCGGTGCCGGGCGACGAGCGCCACGTGATGTATGTGTGGGTTGACGCGCTCACCAACTACATCACCGGCGTCGGCTACCCGGCGGACGAGTCGGAGCCGTTCACCAAGTACTGGCCGGCTGACCTCCACGTCATCGGCAAGGACATCGTGCGCTTCCACGCGGTGTTCTGGCCGGCGTTCCTGATGTCGGCGGGGATCGAGCCGCCGAAGCGGGTGTTCGCGCACGGCTTCCTCTTCAATCGCGGAGAGAAGATGTCGAAGTCGGTCGGCAACGTGATCGACCCGTTCGACCTCATCGCGACCTATGGCGCAGACGCAGTGCGCTACTACTTCCTCCGCGAGGTGCCGTTCGGGCAGGACGGCAACTACTCGATCGAGGGGATGATCGCCCGCGTCAACGCTGGCCTCGCCAAGGGCATCGGCAACCTCGCGCAGCGCTCGCTGTCGATGATCGCGAACTACGCCGACGGAAGGGTGCCCGAGCCGGGCGAGGCGACGGACGCCGACCGGGAGATCATCGCGCAGGCCGACGGACTGCTCGCGGCCTGCCGGTTCG
>CAYOET010000187.1:0-11316 GCA_964402985.1 uncultured Bauldia sp.
TCATGTCCTGCTCCTGCAGGAAGTAGGCCGCGTGGCTCTCGCGCTCGGCGAAGATCGCGACCAGCACGTTCGCTCCGGTCACTTCCTCGCGACCCGACGACTGCACGTGGATGACCGCGCGCTGGATCACGCGCTGGAAGCCGGCGGTGGGCTTGGAATCCTCCACGACATCGCGCCGCGCGAGGTTGGCGAGCTCGGTGTCGATATATTCGGTCAGGCTGCGCTTGAGCGCATCGAGGTCGACGCTGCAGGCGCGCATGACGGCGGCCGCGTCCTGATCGTCGATAAGCGCGAGCAGAAGATGTTCCAGCGTCGCGTATTCCTGATGGCGCTCGTTCGCGAACGCCAGTGCCTGATGCAACGCCTTCTCGAGGCTACGGGAAAATGACGGCACTTTAAGTCCTCACTTCTTTTCCATCACGCATTGGAGCGGATGTTGATGCTTGCGCGCAAGGTCCATGACCTGGGTGACCTTGGTCTCGGCTACTTCGTAGGTGAACACGCCGCACTCGCCGACGCCATGGTTGTGGACGTGGAGCATGATGCGGGTGGCTTCCTCCTGGCCCTTCTGGAAGAAGCGCTCGAGGACGTGGATGACGAACTCCATGGGGGTGTAGTCGTCGTTCAGAAGCAGCACGCGGTAGAGGCTCGGCCGCTTGGTGACGACGCGAGTCCTGGTGATAGTTCCGGCACGGTCGCCCTCGTCGGAACGCTTGATGTCTCGGTTCTTGCCTCGGTCGTCTGACATTGCCCGCGAATCCTGCCGGGAAAGATGGCGCTGCGCAATTGGCGGGTGGACCGGCAAGCGTATGCCCAGACCAATTATGTAGACCGATGGGCGGGGAATAAAAGATGGTTCGCCCGCATTCCCGCCGCGTGATTTGCAGTGGTGAGGAGAACGGACGAAGCGCTTGGCAGGGCGCGCCGATTTGCGCTGCACTGATATGGTGGCCATCCGGCTGCGGCGCAACTCGGCGCCGCGGGACACCGCCGCCTCGAGGTTCACGTCGATACTCCCGCCGCGTCGACGTGCTTCGTCCGATTGACACACGCCGGACGCGAAGCGAGGCGGTGGCCGCGAGTCACCGACGAGGACGGGGCGGGTGTCCCGCACGGTCGGGGGGCGACCGGTGGGGTCGTCGCCCGCCGGATACAAAGGTTCCGTTTGCCACGAGTCGAATCCTCCGCGAGTCGGCGATTCCATTTACCGCTTGGTAACCGCACAAAATTACCGTCCGACCATCCTGCCGGTGGACAGCGCAACAGGGACAGCGCTGCCGTTCGGGGGCCGGTGTCAGCCTTGGATGAAGTCACCCACGGCCCCGGAAGCGCATGCTTCTCGGGCACGGTGAGCCATGGCCCGACACCGCCCGCAACCGGCCTTGTCGTCCCGTCCTGGTAGGCGCTTCCCAGCGCCAGTGTTTGGAGTCGATGGACGGATGTTTGGCGTAGCGTCTCGCCTTGCGCGACGAATCCTGCTGCCCGTTGCGGTGGCGGCATTGGCCGCAACGATCAGCGTTGCCGCCACGGTGAGTGCGTCGGCCGCGGAAATCTACGCCGGCATCGTCGTCGACGTGAAGACCGGCCGCACGCTCTACCAGGACAACGCCGACTCCCAGCGCTATCCCGCCTCGCTCACCAAGATGATGACGCTCTTCCTGCTCTTCGAGGATCTCGAGGCAGGCAAGGTGCGTCTCACCACCCGCATCACCTTTTCGGCCAACGCCGCGGCCGAGCCGCCCTCGAAGCTCGGCATCCGCGCCGGCGCCACGCTCACCGTGCGCGACGCGATCTACGCGCTGGTCACCCGCTCGGCCAATGATGTGGCGACCGCCCTCGGCGAGCATCTCGCGGGCTCGGAGTCGCGCTTTGCGGCGCGCATGACCGAGACAGCGCGCTCGATCGGCATGAGCCGCACCACGTTCCGCAACGCTCACGGCCTTCCCAGCTCGGGCCAGGTCACCACGGCGCGCGACATGGCCACGCTCGGCCGCGCCCTGATCGACCGCTTCCCGACCTACTTCGAGTATTTCTCCACCCCCTCGTTCCGCTACAACGGGGTGACGATCCGCAACCACAACAACCTCCTCGGCCGCGTTGCCGGCGTGAACGGCATCAAGACCGGCTACACCCGCGCCTCCGGCTACAACCTCGTCACCTCGGTCAACCGCAACGGGCGGCAGATCGTGGCCGTCGTCCTCGGCGGGCGCTCGGGTTCCTCGCGCGACGCCCACATGGTCGACCTCATCAACCGCTACCTCCCTCAGGCCAGCAGCGGCGCGCGCACCGCCCCGCTCGTGGCGGTCGCCGCGCCCGCCCCGACTCCGAACCGGTCCGGCAACCCATACGCCGTTGCGCTCAACCAGTTTCCCCCGCCGCGGCCCAGGCCTGACCCCGGCGTCGCCGACCCCCCGGCGATGCTCGTGGCCGCGGCGGACCCCATCCCGCTCGTCCCGGCCGTGCCGGCGAGGCCGACACCCGCCCCTGCCCTGCCGCCCACCGCGCTCGCCTATGTCGACCCGCTCGCCGAACTGGTGCTCGCAGAAGGCGACGCCGATATCCAGGAAGCGATCGAGTTCGCCCTCGCGGCCGCGCCGCCGGCGGCCGCGCCGTCGCTCGCCCCGCCCGCAGCGCCAACTGCCGCTCCGGTCGTTACTGTTGCGCTGGCGGTCCCCACCCCTGCAGCCGCGCCGGCCGCAGTCGCGGACGCAACTTCGATTTCGCCCGACAGCTGGAAGATCCAGATCGGCGCCATGCCCAACCGCGACTCCGCGACGGCAACCCTCGAGCGCGCCCGCCAGGCCGCGCCGACCGTGCTCGCCTCGCTCACCCCCTACACCGAAGCCGTGCCGCGCAACGGGGAGACCCTCTACCGCGCGCGCTTCGCCGGCTTCATCGACCAGAACGCCGCCCAGGCCGCCTGCGCGGTGCTGGTCCGGGAAGATTTCGCCTGCCTCGCGGTCCGCTAGTCGGGCCGCTGTTAACTATGTCTTTCGCACTCCCGTTTAGTCTCGCGTCTGGAGTTAGCGATGTCCGCCGAGAAGTCTGTCCTTAGCCTGATTGATTTTAGCCGCAAGGACCGTCGACCCGCCCTGGTCGGGGTGAACGCCGCGCATCAGCCGCCGGTGGGCCGCGCGGATTTCGGTCTCGCCGGAGCCGGCCGGAAGGCCAAGGATCTCATAGGCCTCCTCCTCTGTCATGCCGCCCGTGCCCGTCGCGCCAGCCGGCCGGTGACGAGCGTTCGTGTCGAAGCCGTCTCGCCAGCTGGGCATCCGGCGATCGAGATAAGCTTCGAGTAGCGAGCGGCTCTCCCCGCTCGAAGAGACCTCGGCCAACAATTCAAGCAACTGCTCGTCCGTCAGGGCCGACAGCGTTCGGCTGAAGAACCGCCCCGCAATGATCGTCCCGTCCATCGCCCCGGTGGCGTGGTCGAGATGCATCGAGAAATGCTCCGACCGGACATCCGACCCGGCCGTCGACCCGGAGGCTGTTCCCCCCGCCGGACTCGGCTGCAGGCCGAAGCGCGCGGCGAGAAGGGCGAGGAGCGCGCCCGGAATGATCAGGAACCAGAGGCGCGTCACCAGCCCGATCACGACGAAGCCGATGATGCCGACGACCCAAGGAAGAACGCGCGCCAGGGTCCGCGCGTCGACCCGGACGAAGATCGCTCCGAGCGCGATGATTGCGGCAAGAGCGAGGACGCCGAGGAAGATCGCCATGGCTAGCGGAGCTGCTGGAGGAGCAGCTGCGCCCCCCTCCCCTTGTTGGCGATGAGCGCCTTCCTGCCGCCGGCGGCGAAGGCAGCCACCGCGCGCAGAAGGCTCGAAAGCTCCGCCGCGGCGGCCTGATTGAAGCGCACATAGGCGCCATTGGTGAGCCGCGCGATCTCCCGGAAGGTGGATTCGACGGCCGCGTCGTGGCCCTCCTGGAACATGAAAGCCGGAACGCCGAGGAGGCCGAGTTCGCCCGCAAGCTGCGCGATGGCGTCCACCGGCTCCTCGACGGCATCGCCGACGAAGACCAGCGCCTGCACGCGCTTCTTGCCGGTCTCGCGGCGAGCGTGGGCGAGGATCTTGCGGATCTGGCTCTGCCCGCCGCGGCAGTCGATCGCCGTCATGAGGTCGCGAAGCGCCTTGGTGTCGGAGACCCAGCGGCTCGCCCGGCACTCGGCGAAGCCGCGATAGTAAATGAGCTGGACCTCGAGCCCGCCGACGCGCCCGGCCTCTTCGAACATCTCGCCCTGGAGACGCGTGGCGCTATCCCAGGTCGGCTGGCGGCTCATCGTGGCGTCGAGGCCGAAGATCAGACGGCCGCGACCGCCCTCGACGGCAGCCGTCTCGGCCGCGCGGCGCAGGAACGCATCGATGTCCGCCTTCGACGAGTTCTGCTCGGCGGGCGCCTTGCCTTCGCTGACCTTGGCTGGCGTGTGGTCCTTGGCCACGGATTCTTTGGTCCTTTCACGCCTAAGATGGGTCTTCCGGGCAGCCCCACGCAAGAGCGCCCGCGGTGGACCACGGATTTGTTGGAGCCGGCATGGCGACCATACGCGAGGCGCGGATTGCACTGGGCGCGCGTCTGAGGTTCAACACGCAACCCATTCTGGCGCGAGTTCAGGCATGTCGTCGGTCGAGATCGTTCGTTCGGTTGCGGGAATGCAGGCGCAGGCCGAGTCGTGGCGGCGCGGCGGGTTGCGGATCGCGCTCGTGCCGACGATGGGCGCGCTCCACGCCGGCCATCTCAAGCTCGTCGAGGAGGCGCGGACGATGGGCGACCGCGTGCTCGTGTCGATCTTCGTGAACCCGGCGCAGTTCGCCCCGCACGAGGATTTCGCGTCCTATCCCCGCCAGGAAGAAGCCGACCTCGACAAGCTTGCCCCGCTCGGCATCGACACGGTGTTCGCGCCCACCGTCGCCGAGATGTACCCTGAGGGGTTCGCGACCAAGGTCGCGGTGGGCGGACCGTCGGAGGGGCTCGAGACCGATTTCCGGCCCCACTTCTTCGGCGGCGTAGCGACGGTGGTGACGAAGCTCTTCACCGCCTGCCGCCCGCATGTCGCCGTCTTCGGCGAGAAGGACTACCAGCAGCTGATGGTGGTCCGTCGCCTCGCTGCCGATCTCGGCCTCGGCGTCCATGTTCACGGCGTGGCGACAATCCGCGAGCCGGACGGCCTCGCCCTCTCCTCCCGCAACGCCTACCTCTCGCCCGAGGAGCGCAAGGTCGCCCCGCTTCTCCAAGCCGAGATGCAGCGCGTCGCAGCTTCGATCCAGGCCGGTCAGCCGGCAACCGAGGCCCTCGCCACCGGCGCCGCCGCGCTGGGCGCGGCCGGCTTCAAGGTCGACTACCTCCAGCTCCGCAACGCCGACACGCTGCGGCCGGTGGAAGACGTATCGCGCGAGAAGCTTCGCCTCCTCGCCGCCGCCAAGCTCGGCCGCACCCGCCTCATCGACAACATCCCGGTGTAGGGGCTCTCGAACGTTTCGACGTCCCGCTCCCAGCTTAACCTCCCCCTTGCGGGGAGGTCGAAGGCGCGAGGGCTACGCCCGAGCGGATTCGGGAGGGGGTAGCGGGCGAAGCCCGCGTTCTCACGCTTCCCGCCGCATCCCTTCCGGCCTACCCCCTCCCGAAACCGCCTGAAACGGCGTTTTCGACCTCCCCGCAAGGGGGAGGTTAAGGGTGGACGTTCGTCCGATTGAGACGGTGGAGCTACAGCAGCCCGAGCATCGCGAGCTCGGCTTTCATGTGCGGCGGAAGTTCGTTGGCGCCGCCGCTCTCGCCGAGGTCGGCGGGCGCATCGGCGCCGTCGAGATAGCGCCAGCCCTGGAACGGGCGGCGCGGCTGCCACTCGGTCGGCACCAGCGCCGGGTCGAGGATGATCCGGCAGCGCGTCAGGCCCTCGTCGTCCATCGCGGGGCGGATGTCGAGAATGCGCTGGCGGACCTGGATGTAGCCGCGGATCACCCAATAGAGCGACCCGCCGGCAACGAGCTCGTCCTTCCGCTTGGGCGTCATCCGCGTGATGTGCGCATGCTCGACCGGGCGATGCCGGCGGCGCTGATCGGCCAGTCGGTCGGCGATCCACTCTTCGAGGTCGCGAACCGAATCCGCGCCGACGCACAGCTTGATGAGATGGAGACTCACTGGCGAACCCTGCATGCCGATTCGGGTAAAGGTCAAATGAGGCGGCTTTGTTACCCGCCTAAATCACGACTTGTGTCCCAATCTCCACAACCCGGTCGGTAGGCAGGCGGAAATAGCTCGACGCGTCGAAGGCGCTGCGCGCCAGGAAGATGAAGAGCTTGTCCTGCCACAGCGGCATCGCCGGCTCGCGCGCCGGCTGGATCGAGCGCCGCGAGAGGAAGAAGGAGGTCGACATGATGTCGAGAGCGAAACCCTCGCGCCGCGCGGTCGCCACCGCCTTCGGGATATTCGGCGTCTCCATGAAGCCGTAGCGCACCGTCATCCGCCAGAAGGTCTCGCCGAGCGGCAGCAGCTCGATGCGCTCCTCCGGAGTGGCGCGCGGGGAGTCGGTGGTCAGCACGTTCAGGATCACGTTCCGTTCGTGCAGCACCTTGTAGTGCTTGAGGCTGTGGAGGAGCGCGGTCGGGGTGCTCCTCGGGTCGCCGGTGAGGAACACCGCCGTGCCCGGAATGCGGTGCGGCGGCTTGGATTCGAGGTTGTCGATAAGCGCCGGCAGCGGCACCTCCATGCGGCGCGTCTTCTGCAGGAGGATGCGCGATCCGCGCCGCCACGTGAGCATGATTGCGATCAGCACCGCGCCCAGGAGGAGCGGCACCCAGCCTCCACCCAAAACCTTGAGAAGATTGGCGAAAAGGAAGATCGCCTCGATCGCCACGAACGGCGCGAGGACGAGGATCGTGAGCCATAGCGGCCACCGCCACGCCTTCCACACGACCACGAAGGCGAGCGCGGTGGTGACCACCATCGTGCCCGAGACGGCGATGCCGTAGGCCGAGGCGAGCGCGCTCGACGATTGGAAGACGACGACCAGGATGACCACGCCGACAAGGAGGAGCGTGTTGATGCGCGGCACGTAGATCTGGCCGAACTGGGTCTCTGACGTATGCCGGAACTCGAGCCGCGGCAGGAGGCCGAGCTGCACCGCCTGGCGGCTCAGCGAATAGGCCCCGGTGATCACCGCCTGGCTGGCGATCACGGTCGCCGCCGTGGCGAGGATCACCATCGGCATGCGCGCCCAGTCGGGATACATCAGGAAGAACGGGTTCTCGATCAGCTCGGGCGAGGCGAGCACCACCGCGCCCTGGCCGAGATAGTTGAGCGCCAGCGCGGGCAGCACGAGAAAGAGCCACGCGAACTGGATCGGCCGCCGGCCGAAATGGCCGAGATCGGCGTAGAGCGCCTCGGCGCCGGTGACAGCGAGGAAGACCGAGCCCAGCGTGAGAAGTCCCACGAGCCCGTGCTCGACGAGAAAACTCAGCCCGTAGAGCGGGTTGAAGGCTGCCAGCACCGCCGGGTTGTCGGCGATGGCGGCGAGACCGATCGCCGCGAGCGAGAGGAACCAGACGATGGTGACCGGCCCGAAGAACGAGGCGACCCGCGCCGTGCCGCGCGACTGAACCAGGAAAAGGGCGATGAGGATCACGACGGTCAGCGGCACGACATAGGGACCGAGACCGGGCGCGGTCACCTCGAGGCCTTCCACCGCCGAGAGCACCGAGAGCGCGGGCGTGAGGAGCGCGTCGCCGTAGAACAGCGCGGTGGCGATCGCGCCGAGGAGGAGCACCACGAAATGTGGCTTGCCGAGCGCGCGCTGGGCGAGCGCCATGAGGGCGAGCGTGCCGCCCTCCCCGCGATTGTCGGCGCGGATCAGGATGAGGACGTACTTGACCGTGACGATGAGGATCAGCGCCCACAGGATGAGCGAAAGGACGCCGAGAACCTCAGGTGGGCCGATGGCGCCGCCGGGGCTGGCGGCATGCATCGCCTCGCGAAAGGCGTAGAGCGGGCTGGTGCCGATGTCGCCATAGACGACACCGATCGAACCAACGGCGAGGGCGAGGAAACCGGTCTTCGCGGGGGCGTGTTCGCTACCGCTGGCCTTGGCTTGGGCGACTTGCGGGCCCGCCGCTGAACTGGCCATGACAACCTTGGTTACTGCGCTGCAACATGCGCGGCGCGCGGGCTTCTAGCATCGGCCCTCTGGCAAGTCACCCCCCGGCAGAACGAGGGGTGAACTTCGCGCCCAGGAATCCCGTCTCTCGGCCGTTCCACGACCGTCAAGGCGTCAGGCACTCGCCAGTCCGAAGGCGGACATCCCGCGCTTCGAGATTCGGGCGGCCACCTTAGGCCGATCCCTTCACGGCGGCGATCACCCGGTCGATCTCTTCATCCGTCAGATCGGCATGGACCGGGAGGCTGACGACCTCGTTCGCGGCCCGCTCGGAAGCCGGCAGCGGGCGGGCCGGCAGATGCGCAAAGGCGGGATGCTGGTGGAGGGCGAGGCGGTAGAAAAGCCCCGTGCCGATGCCCCTTCCGTCGAGCCGGGTGCGGAAAGCGTCGCGGTCGGGCACGCGGATCGTGTAGAGCGCGTAAGCGCTCGCGGCGCCCCTCGGGACGGGTGCCGTCTGCACCACGCCCTTGAGCGCCTCCGTGTAGTGCGCGGCGATGTCTCGGCGGCGCGTGAGCTCGGCGTCGAAAACATCGAGCTTGACGAGGAGGATCGCGGCCTGGATCGTGTCGAGGCGGCCCGTCACGCCCAGCTGAAGGGCGGCGTCGCCGGTGCCCTGCCGGCCATGCGACCGGATGCGGCGGACGGCCTCGTCGAGCGCCGCGTCCTCGGTGAGGATGGCGCCGCCGTCGCCGTAACAGCCGAGCGGCTTGGTCGGATAGAAGCTGGTCGCGCTGATCGGAGCCATCGCACCGACGCGCTTGCCGTCCGCCTCGCCGCCGAAACTTTGCGCGGCATCGGCAAGGACGGTGAGGCCGTGGCGGGCGGCGACCGCAGAGATCGCCTTGTAGTCCGCCGGGAGGCCATAGAGGTCGACCGGCATCACCACGCGCGGGCGCAGCTTGCCCGCCGCCTTGGTCTCGGCGACGGCGCGATCGAGGTCGGCCGCGTCCAAGTTGAAGCTGTCGGCGATGACGTCGACGAAGACCGGCGTCGCGCCGACGGACACCACCGACCCCGCGGTGGCGGCGAAGGTGAAGGCCGGCACGAACACCGCGTCGCCGGGCCCGATGCCGAGCGCCATCAGCGCGATCATTAGTGCGTCGCGGCCGCTCGACACGCCGATCGCAAAGCCGGCGCCAGCAAAGGCGGCGAGCCGCTTCTCGAGCTGATCGACCTCGGGGCCGAGGACGAACTGGCCGTGGGTCAGGACGGTGTGGATGCGGGCCTGGATCTCCCCCTCGAGCCGCCGCCGCTGGCGCTGGAGATCGAAGAGGGCGACCGGACCGGTCGAGACGACCGAGACCGCGGTCGGGGACTGGTTACGCGACATGGGATCAAGCCTCCTCGAGCTGGCCCTCGACCGGGGCGCCCTGACGGGTGATGGACGAACGGATCATTTCGGCGACAAGGAGCGCATCGAGCCCCTCCTCGCCGCTGACGCCGGTGGAGCGGCGGGTGGCGACCGAGCGGAGGAAGGCCGCGATCTCGTCGCCGAGCGCATCGCGCGCGGCAATCGCGAGGTCGAGCGGCGCTTCGCCCGGCGGCGTCGCGAGACTCTGGATGCGGCCGGCGATGAGGTCGGCGTGCAGGAGGCGGCCGCCCGCCTCGACGCGCACCGTCCGCTCCTTCGGGAAATTGCCGCGCCCGGCGGTGAGGATGGCGGTCGCCCCGCTCCGGCAGGTCAGGTAGGCGACGGCGAAGTCGATCTTGCCGCTGACCAGCTGCATGCCCACCGCTTGCACCGACCGCACCGGCGAGCGCAGGAGCGCAAGCGCGAGATCGATGTCGTGGATCATCAGGTCGAGGACGACGTCGACGTCGGCGGCGCGCCCGGTCCACGGGCCGACGCGGGTCAGCTTGACGATGGATGGCTTCGACACCCGTTCCTGCAGCGCGCGGAAGGTCGGCGAGAAGCGCTCGATATGGCCGACCTCGCAGATCACGCCCTTCGCCTTGGCGCGGCGGACGAGATCGCGCGCGGTGCGCGAACTGTCCGTGATCGGCTTCTCGATAAGAACGTGGATGCCTGCGTCGATGAAATCCGCCGCGATGTCGTGATGGAGGGAGGTCGGCGCGGCGATCGAGACGGCATCGACCCGGCCGATAAGGTCGCGATGGTCGGTGAGCGCCTCGCTGCCGAGCTCCGCGGCCTTGGCCTCGGCGCGCGAGCGATCCGCGTCGACCACGGCGACCAGGCGAGCGTCCGCGTTCTTCGCGTAGTGCTTGGCGTGGAACGAGCCGAAATAGCCCAGCCCGACGACCCCCGCCCGTATTGTCCCAGCCATCAATTTCCCGTCATGCGGCGGGCGGGCGAAAGGCCCCGATTCCCCGCCGGAACCGCGTTCCCGGTGTAGCCAAGAAATGGCCGGATGGGGCGCCGCCCGCCGTCACAAATTGTTGGCCGGCGAAACCTCCCGCGAAGCCGCCTTGGCTTTACCAGATGCCGAACCACAGCGCGGCAAGGCCGAGGAAGAGGAAGAAGCCGACCACGTCGGTGATGGTGGTGAGAAAGACGCCCGAGGCGACCGCGGGATCGATCCGCAGCCTGGTGAGGAGCACCGGAATGAGCGCGCCGAAGAGGCTGGCGGTGAGAATGTTGCCGACCAGCGCGATTCCGATCACCGCGCCGAGGCTGGGATCGGAGAACCACAGGCCGGCGGCGGCGCCCACCAGGATGGCGATCGCCACCCCGTTGATCAGTCCGACGATGAGCTCGCGGAGGATCGCGCGGCCGAGCGGGCGCGCCTGCTCCCCCGAGGCGAGCGCCCGGACGGCGACGGTCATCGCCTGGATGCCGGCATTGCCGCCCATCGAGGCGACGATCGGCATGAGGACCGCGAGCGCGACCATCTGCTCGATCGTGCCGTCGAAAAGCCCGATCACGCCCGCCGACATGAAGGCGGTCGCGGAGTTGATCAGCAGCCACGGGATACGCGTGCGGGCGATGTAGAGCGAGGTGTCGGACGCCTCTTCGTCGCCGACGCCGGCGAGGCGGCGGATGTCCTCGTCGGCCTCTTCCTCGATGACGTCGATGATGTCGTCGACGGTGATGACGCCGACGAGACGCTCGACCTCATCGACCACGGGAGCGGAGACGAGGTTGTAGCGCTCGAAGAGCCGGGCGACCTCCTCCTGGTCCTGGGTGGCGCGGACGATCTCGAGGTCCT
>CAYOET010000188.1:0-11481 GCA_964402985.1 uncultured Bauldia sp.
GCTTCGCCCGGCGTGTCGAGTCGCCAGGGTCAGCAAGCCGAAACACGGTAGAGCAGTCCGTCTCGGCCTATGACCCGTGGCCGCGACGTCCGACTATTTCTCCATGAGGAGGGTGTCGAGGGCAGCCGGGTCGCTGGGCAGGGGCGCGCCTTCCGCGAAGCCGTTCGTCTTGAGGACGAACGCCATCATGTCGGCATAGGCGGCCGGCGAGAAGCGGCCAGGCTGGTCGGGCGGCATCGCCGTGCTCATGAAGAGAAACAGACCCGACGCCGGCGCGCCGTTGCCGAATTTCTCAAGGAATGCCAGCCCCTTGAGCGGCGGCCCGCCGAGCAGACCTCCGCCGAGGTCTTCGCCATGGCACTCGACGCACTCGCGTCCGAACCTCGTTTCGCCACGCACGGCCTGCTCGTCGGAAAAGGTCACCTTCGTCGTCGCCTGGGCGAGAACGATTGCCGGGTTCGACCCGGCTCCGTTGACCGGGGTGGTGGCCGACCGGTTCTCGAACCCGTCGGAGGGGATCGTCAAAGCCCACGACACGCCGACCGCGGCAGCCAGGACAACAAGACCGCCCGTTAGGCGGCGGGCGCTAAGCGAAGACATTTGCTACCTCCACTACCAACTGCGTTCACCCGCGGACCCTGAGTTGGGTTACAGGGTCGGGCAAATCCCCCCTGCGGGAAACCGAAGGTCGCATACCACGAAATCGCCCGCAGAACATGCCCCGCGAAGCGACCGTTTCCCGCCACCGTTCCCGCTCACCCGAGAGTACCGACAAATGACCTGAAGCCAACGGTAGCAAAGAGGCCGGCCGCAATGGCTTCAACCGATGGCGACGCGAGTTCGGGTTCCGGCGACCTTGCCGTCCACGAGGTCCACCACGCGGTCGAACATTTCGAGCGCGCGGGGGTCGTGAGTGACGACGACGACGCCCGCGTTCCGGTCCCGGGCGATCTGCCGGAATTGCTCGATGACCTGCCGTCCACGCACGGCGTCGAGCGCGGCCGTCGGCTCGTCGGCGAGAAGCAGCGTCGGGTCGTTGGCGAGCGAGCGTGCCACGGCCACCCGCTGCTGTTCGCCGCCGGACAAGCGTGACGGAAGATTGTCGATGCGGTGCCCGAGATCGACATCCTCGAGCAGCATCCTTGCGTAGTCCCGCGCTTCTCGGGGCGCCACGTCGTCGATTTCCAGCGCGATCGCCACGTTTTCGACCGCGCTCAGAAAGGGCAGGAGATTGGCCTTCTGAAAGACGAAACCGACATTCCGTCGCCGGAAGTCGCGCAAATGGTCGAGATCGGCGTCGGGGCCGGAGACCTCGCGGCCCGAGATGGCGACGCTGCCCGAGGTCGGCGGCTCGAGGAGGCCGGCGATGAGCAGCATGGTGCTTTTCCCCGAACCGCTCGGCCCCATAATCCCGACGACCTCGCCGGGCATCACGTCGAGCGAAACGCCATCCAGCGCACGCACCACTGTGTCGCCGCTGACATAGTGCTTGGCCACGTTCCTGATGCTCAACACTGGCGCGAGGCTCACGCGAGCACTTCCTGGGCCCCGCACCCGGAGCGCACGCCCGATGCCGAAGAGGCTCGCGACACCCGAGATGACGGCGACTGCGGCGAACAACATGGCGAGGTCGGCCGGCGTCATGAGGATGCGCCGCGGGAAGTGGGGGAAGATGATGTTCGAGAGAATGAGGCCGACCGCAAAGCCGCCGACCCCGATCAGCGCCGCCTGCTGAGCGATCATGGAGATGATGACCCGGTTGCGGGCGCCAATCAGCTTCAGCATCGCGATCTGGTGCAGCTTCTCGATGGTCATGGTGTAGATGATCAGCGAAATCACGATCGCCATCACGACAAGCAATACGGCGGTGAAGGCGAGAATCTGCAGCCGCAGGCGCCAGAGCCGCTGGTTGAGCAAGAGGTCGCGCTGATCGGCCTGGGAGAGCAAATTGACGTCGCCCCAGTTCATCACCGCCTCCCTGAACGCGCCTATATCGGCGGCAGGGCCAAGCGCGACGAGGACCGCCGCGATCCTCTGGTTCGCCCCCGCCGCGCTTCCCGCCGGTGCGCCGGGAAGCGAGGATGCGGAGCGCGCGCGGCCGAGAAGCACCTCCTCGCTCTCGCGATGGGCGGCGATCGCCATGGCGTCGTTGACCGACACGAACAGCAGGCCATCGCCGGTCGCGTCGACCATGCCGCGGGTCAGGCCGACGATGCGAAAATCGTCCTGGCCAAGTCGTACGACATCCCCCAGCTCGACGCCCACGCTCGCGTCGGCGACCGCCTCGAAGTGCGCAGCATTCAGCGAGCGGCCGAGGACCAAGTCGAGCCACGCGCCGGCGTCCTTTGGGTAGTCGAGGCTCGTTATCGCCGCGCGGGCCTCCCGGCCATCGTCGTCGAACTGGACGGAGAACTGAAGGAAGCGCCGAACCTCCTCCACCCCGGCCAGTCCTTCGACGCGCCCGTCGAGGGACGGCTGGATCGACGAGCCCTCCGAGAACGGCCCCGAGCTCCCGCCCTGGACAACCCAGAAGTCGGCTCCAATCCGGTCGATGACGAGGAGCGCGTCGGCAATGATGCCCCGGTAGAGACCGACCATCCCGACGGAGGCCATCACCAGGAAGCCGATGCCCGCGACGGTGAGGAGGAAGCGCGCGAAATTGAACTCGATGTCCTTGAGCGCGAGGTTCATCGGACAGGCGCTCCGGCGGACACCGGCATCCAGGAATAAGCCTCCAGAGGGCGGCCGATCAGGAGGTCGTCCGGCTCGAGGCCACTCAGCACGACGACCTCGTCGCCCCCGAATTCGCCCAGTGTGACCGGCCGCCACAGAGCGCCGCCGTTCTCGACGACCCAGACGCCCTTGCGCCCATCGCGGGTGGCGAGAAGGTCGGTGGGAATTGACAGAACGTCACGCGCGCGTGCCGTCTCGATGATGACGATCCCGCGCTGTCCGATCGCCCAGTTCTCGGGCAGCCTGGTGGACTTCACTTCGACGGTGAACTCGCGGGTCTCGGTATCGACCTCGCGTCCTACCCGCACCAAGGTCGCCGGGATCGCTACGGAATCGGCGCCGCCGAAGTGGAGCGTTGCGGCGCTCCCGGCGTGGACGCGCGCGATTACGCTCTCATCGAGCCGCGCGATGAGCACGAGCGTGTCGGGATCGGTGAGCTCGACGATGTCCTCTCCGGGGCTGACGACGTCACCGGGGCTGGCTGCCGTCGCCGTGATGACACCGCCAAACGGTGCGCTAATGGTGGCCTCCGCGAGGGCGGAGCGGGCGCCGCCCATGCTGGCGCGCGCCGATTCCTCGAGAGCCTCCGCCCGGCCGACTGCCGCCGTGGCACTCGTGACGTTTATCTCCGCAGTCTGAAATGCCGCCGAGGCCGCGTCGTAGACGGCATTCGATATGGCGCCCCGCTCCAGGAGCTGTCTCTGCCGGTCGAGCGTCTGCGACGCGTCATCGCGGCCGACGCGGGCCCGGACCAGATCGGACTCGGCCTGACTCGTGGCCAGCTGCGCGGCGCGCCAAGAAGCGGTCGCGGCGTCGAGGGCGGCCGCGAGGTCATCCGAAGCGATCCTGGCGATCACGTCCCCTTCCGCGACGATGTCATTTGCGGCGACGTTGAGTTCGATGAGTCGACCCTGAATGCGCGAGGACACGGCAACGCGGTTGGTCGCATCGAGCGTACCCGACGCGCGAAGGGTAATGGCGAGGTCGCCTTGGTTGACCGCAACCAACGGCATTGAGCGGGGAAGAAGATAGCGCACGCCGAGTGCGACGGCGGCCATGGCCACCACAACCAGCAGCACCGCCATGGTCCGATATCGCCCACGCCGCGGGCGCGATTGCGGACGTCGCCGCGGCGGTGACGGGGCGGCGACCACCGCCCGTGCCGCGCCGGCCCCTGTCGTCAGCTCTTGCGGCGGGGCTTCTTGCGGAGTGCGGGCGGACGCATCCCCCGGCGCGCCGGCGCGCACTCTCGAGAGGCTAGTCGTTCCCACTGGGGACCAACTCCAAAATCTTCTGCTGGCAGGTGGGAGACAGGTCCTCGACATGGTCGAGCATGCACCCCACCAGCCGCCCGCCGCCGGGGACTGTCCAGCGGCAGACCCGGGCCGCGTCCTCCTCGCAATAGGGCCGCGCCTCGGTGAAGGCCTCGCGCATCTCAGGCGTAATGTTGTCCGGCGAGAAGGCGGCCTGCGCCAACGCAGGCGTCGCGGAGACCGCGATAGAGGCCGCGAAGGCAAGCATCGGCACGGGCCGAAGCGAGCCCCGCGGAGCGACGGCGAAACGGGTTGATCTCACGATATTAATCCTTTCAAGCCCTCGGATTGGGGGATGAAGCACGGAGCGGGGCAGGCGCAAGCTCGTGGGCGCGGCGGCGCTCCACCGCTGGAGAGATCAGCGGGGGACATAGACGTGCCAGCTGCGGTACCAGGGGCGGTTGGCGTAGTGCCGAGCCCAGTACGTGCGGTCGAAAGCCACGACATTGATGCCGATGGGCGAAGCGACACGCGCGGTCAGAACGACGGGTGCCCCACGATACATCACCTGCAGGTAAGCGGCCGCCGCCCAGCCGCGCGCACCACCCCAGATGACGTCGCACCAGGCAAAGTCGGACAGGCATCCGTCGACGAGGACGGCGGCGCCGTAAGGGATCGTGGCGACGACCGGGTAATTCGTACCGGGCCCAGCACGGAGGTTGACGTCCGCCGCGGTCACCGCTGGAGGCGCGGAGGCCGCGGCGGCTGGGCCGGACACGACAAGGGACAACAGCATCGCCGCCCCGGTCAGCACTTGTTTCAGCATGAGTGGACCTTCCTTGAGTTCAGGAATTGCCGGTCGGCTGCATCTAGGGCGTGGCAGGGGCCAGAGGCGTCAGGCGCTGAAACCCGTGCGAGCCTAGCGGGCGATCACCACGAGGGAGCTACGTGTCGCGGTGCCGCCAGACGGCCCGGTCACGGTCACCTCCCGTTCGTAGACATTGCCAGCGATCTCGGTGACCGTGGCGGTCTTGCTCACCGACTGGCCTTCGGGGCCCGTGATCTGGCGTACAAGCTGGCACCCCTCAGCGTCGCACGCTCGGTAGGTCTCGCCGGTCGTGATCCCCGCCGGGCCATAGACGGTGACGGCGCGGTAGATCTCGCCCGCCTGGGCCGCCGGCGCACCGGCGATGAACAGGGCCGGGATGATTGTGAGCAGTCTCATTTTGGAACCTCTCGTTCGGTCGAAACACGCGAGACGGTCATCCGCCTCGCCGATGAGGTTCGCTCCCCGAGTTTGCACTGCTTTTGCAGAAACCGGCCTTTTCATTGCATTTTGTAAACGGCGCGTGGTTCCCGTTGTGGCGCCCGCGCTCGGGAATAGTATCGACCACCATGAGTCTGAGAATTGCCGTTGTCGAAGACGACCCGGAAATCCGGCGGCTCCTCGTAGCTCGCCTGCAGTCTGAAGGGTTTCGAACGGATGCTGCAGATGGTGGCGGCGCACTCGATCGCCTGTTGGCGACGAAGGGGTTTCCGGACCTCATCGTTCTCGATCTCATGCTTCCCGGGGAGGACGGCTTTTCCATCTGCCGCCGTCTGCGCGCGCAGTCGCGTGTCCCGATCATCATGTTGACCGCGCGGGGCGAGGACGTGGATCGCATCGTGGGGCTGGAGTTGGGCGCTGATGACTACCTGCCCAAGCCCTTCAATACCCGCGAGCTGATCGCCCGGATCAGGGCGGTTCTCCGGCGTATGGAGCCGGAGCAACGGAAGGAGGAATGCTTCACCCTCGGCCCGCTGACGATAGACACAGCAGCGCGGGAAGTCAGGGCCGCGGACAACGGTCCGGTTGACGTGACTGCCGGCGAGTTCGATCTTCTCGTTTGCTTCCTTCAGCGCCCAAACCGCGTGCTTTCCCGAGAACAGCTGATCGAGTGGACGCGCGGGCGAGACTCCGACCCCTTCGACCGCACCATCGATGTGCAGATGAGCCGTCTTAGGCGCAAACTCGCGGAGGCTGGAGTCGGCAACGCCATCAAGACGATCCGGAATTCCGGATATATCCTGGCGTCAGGCGCCGAAGCGAACCGGTGAAGAATCTCTTCGGCATCACGGGCCGGCTTGTTGCAATCGGCCTCGTTGGGTTCCTCGCGCTCGTAACGCTTTTTGGAGCCCTCCTCTTTCAGCTAACCTCCAACGAGGGCGCTCTCGCGCGCGCCTTCCCATTGCCCAGGCAAATTGCCTCGATCGTATCGGTCATGGAGGTACTGCCTCCCGCCGAACGGGAGAAGCTGCTCGGCGCGCTGAACTCGCAGAGTATCAGCGTGGCGATCTCCAAAGACCTTCCCGCCGAAGGCGGCAGCACCAGGCGCCTGCCCTTGATCGAAGATCTCCTTCGCGGCTTTAGCCCGCTTCAGGAGCGTGAGCTGCGCGTCGTGTCCGAAGGGAGCAACCCGCCTGTCCCCAATCTCGATGCGTGGATGAACGGCGTACCTCTGATGGTGGTTGCCCAACTTGCCGAGGGCGACTTCGTCGTCATCAGGACTCAGGGGATGCTGCTGCAAAGGCTGCTCGGAGTCCCGAATGGATTTTGGGTCGCGGCAGCGAGCCTTGTCATCGCCGCCCTCACCCTGATTGCCCTTGTCCGCGAGACCAGACCCCTGCGGGACCTGACGGCCGCTTTGCGGCGTTTCTCGCAGGAGGCAAAGCCCGCGCCCGTGAAGCCAGGCGGCGCCACTGATGTGCGAGCGCTCATCGAGACGGTGAACCGCATGCAGGAACGCATCGGCGCCCTGGTGAAAGGGCGCACGATCCTCGCCGGCGCGATCTCTCACGATCTCAAGACATACCTCACCCGCTTGCAGCTGCGGAACGAGTCCATAGCGGATCCGGTCGAGCGCGAGGGAGCCGAGCGAGACATTGCCGCCATGGTGGCGATCGTGGAGAACGCCATGTCGTTTGCCCGGTCGGTCGCCGGGACACGAGATCGATCCATCATTGATCTTGGCGCCTTGGCGGAGAACGAAGTCGCGCGCCTCCAATCGCCCGCGTGCCCCATTGCCTTCCATGCTACGGAGCCAGCGCCCATCGTGGGGGACGCAGTGGCGCTGACCAGGGTGCTGGGCAATCTCATCGAGAATGCGCAGCGCCACGCGACGGGGGTGACTGTCACCGTCAAGGCGATGGCCGGCAAGGCCGTCCTGACGGTCGGCGACAATGGTCCCGGCATCCCCCCGGCCGAGCGCGAAGCGGTGTTCGAGCCCTTCTATCGGCTCGACCAATCGCGCAGCACCGAAACGGGCGGATCGGGCCTGGGCCTCGCGCTCTGCCGCCAGATCGTCGACGCCCATGGCGGCGAGATCTACATCACGGAATCACAAATGGGCGGAGCCCAGGCGAACGTGGTTCTTGAACTGGCCAAGCCCCTCGCTGCGTAGGGCAACGCGCAGTAGCCCGCCGCAACCGCCCCGAGCATTGGTGGCCGAGAAGGCCCCGCCCCGTGGTGCGCATCAAGGCATTGGCATAATTGAAAACAGCGGCCGGGACTGCCTGGTGGTGGAAGCAGTCATCTCCGAACCCGTCTCTGCTTGGGATTTCCCAGTTCAACGGGAAAATACAGGGATCTTCGTCAAGGACACCTAGTCAAGATGTGTAGACGTTCCAAAGACCTCTTCGTTGTCAGTCGCTTAGCTCCCATGTTCCCTGTCGGCCTATCAGGGATCTTAAACGACAGAACTGGCAACGCAGACCCCACATCTGCGAACGCGTGCCGCCGCGCTCGCCGAGCGCGCGAGCGGGGGCGCCGCAGGTCGTGGCGCTGATCGTCGGCGCAGACGACATGCGCGCAGCGGCGAGATCATGGAGACGCTCAAGCCGAACCGGCTGCAGCTCCAAGCCTTTGTCGCTGAGCCTACGTCTGCGCAGAACCGCTCTGTGACCCTAGCGGTCGAACGAGAGAGCCGGGCCGGACATGATCTGAAATCCTATCTCACACCGGTCGATCTGCGGATTGCCGATTGCCACGAGCGTGAAGGGGCTGGTTTGCCCAGGCATGAGAGGCTGAAACTGGACCAGGGCGGTCTCGTTCTTTACGAGCCGTCCAGCGGATGTCTCAAAGCTCGCAACTACGAGATCATTATTAAACGCTCTATCTGTCTGGTTCGTAACGCGCCCTTCGATATGTTGAAACCCATATTCCTCGTAGCAACGCCAGCTACGTAGCCGGAGTTGGGCACGCGGGGCCGCCGCCGAAATCGCCTGTGGCTCGGTGGTCGTTTCTGCTACCGGAACTGCAATAGCTGGCGGTTCAAGGATCGATAAAGGGACGATGCCGAACAAGAAGGCCGCGGTCCCGTAGAACGCCACGGTCCTCCCGCGTGCCCGGGTCCCCCGCCAGAGAAGCATGAGGCAACCCACGACGGCGCCGCAAAGCCCCGAGAGCACGAGCAACCCTCCAACCATCCACATTTCTCGCTCCTGATATGACGAAACACTTCAGATCCACACCGGTCGAGTAACCGTCAGAAACCCTCGATGACTAAGACTCGTAGGCGATGGTCGAGGAGGCACGAGTGGCTCCGGGTGTCGCTGTCTGACTCGCTCATTGCTGTCTCACTCGAGGACCGGCACTCCGCCGGCTCAGACAGCAAGCCATGCCTCCTCCTAAATATCCTCTTTTGGTATATGCGAATTCTGAATGTTGGTTAGCGCCCTCTTTCCGTTCGCGGTCGAGGGCGGATGCGGCCAACCATCACCAGCGAGGAGCAGAAACGCCTTGTCGCGCTCCTCGCCGACGCGCGCGAGAAGGCCGGCCTCAAACAGGTCGACGTGGCGGAAAGGATCGAGGAACCGCAATCGTTCGTCGCCAAGTATGAGAGCGGCCAACGCCGGATTGACGTGATCGAGTTCATCCGCATCTGCCGGGCCATCGGGACCGATCCAGTTCGCCTCTTCTCCAAGATCGCAAAGAGCGTTCGCTAGCCTCGACGCGCTGAATCCTCGGCCCAGTGGCCCGACTGAGCAATTTCCTGCCTCTGCGTTCGGCCGCGGGCCGCTTCTTCGCGAAACGATTGCTCCCGTCGGACTTCACTTCCCCCGCACCGCAAGCATTGCTGTCCCCACACGAAGGGAGCGGGCGATGCCGAAGCTGAAACTCGGGAAACGTGAAAACAGACGCGCCAACGAGGCCTGCCTCAAAGCCTTGATGATCAAGGTGATGCGCGCCGGCTCGATCGCCAAGGGCGGAGCGGCGCTGATCGCCGCCGGCGACTACGAAGGCGCCTACCACGCGGCCCTCAAGCTCGAGCCGCTTCTTCGCGAAGCGGACAACGTGCTGCAGTCCACGTCGGTGTTCAGGGTGGCACGCCAGGACAGCTTCTAACCGCGGACCGGCAGAATCAAGGTTGAGATCCACCCGCCAGCGCCGTCCGGCCTCCGCGGGGTTGGGGCCGTGGCGGCGGAGAAGCTGCCTCAACCGATCGAGGATCCAATGAAACTCACCGACACTATGCTCATCATCCTGACCGACGCGGCCAAGCGTTCCGACCGCGTCGTCATCCCACCCGAGCGGCTGAAGGGAGCTGCCGCCGAGAAGGTCCTCGGCAAGTTCTTGGGCGCAGGCCTGGTTGCCGAGGTCCGCGCGGCGCGCGGGATGCCTGAATGGAAACGCGACGAAGCCGGTCCTCGCGCCCTCGTCCTGACCGATGAGGGGCTGAAAGCAATCGGCGCCGATCCAAACGAGGGCGAAGCGCCGGTTGCCGAGAAGCCGCAGCGCAGTTCCCCGGCGCGAGGAAAGACTCCCACCACCGGCCGCGCAAAGCCCTCGGCCTCGCGGGAACGTACGGGTAAGAAGGCGTCGCGGCCGGCCGACGGGGACGGCTCGCTGCCTCCGCGCGCCGGCAGCAAGACGGGACAGCTCATCGGGCTCCTTCAGCAGCTAGGCGGAGCGACGACCGAAACGTTGACCGCCACCCTCGGCTGGCTCCCGCATACGACCAGGGCGGCCATCACCGGACTCCGGAAACGGGGCTTCAGCATCGAGCGGATCCGCGCGAAGGGCGGTCCCACTGCGTATCGGATTACCGGCGAACCTCCGGCTCTGACCTCGCCTGAACCAAGCCGGCCTGCCAAGCCCGCGCGTCGAGCTCGGTGAGGCCACAATGACTCGACAAATCGCAGAAGCGCCCGCGGCGGACAGCCAGGCGAAGGTGGCTTCACAGCGCAACGATGCCGGTACAGATAGTGCGGTCTCCAACCAGCTGACGGCGCTTGCCAAGCTCGACGTGGATAGCCTTCGCCAACGCTGGCGAAGGCTATTCCGCAAGGCGGCCCCACCGGGCCTCACACGACACCTGCTGGTTCGCATCCTGGCCTACCGCATTCAGGTCAACGCCTACGGAGATCTGACTCGCGAAACGAGAAAGATGCTGGAGGCGATTGGGCGATCATCGGAACGCCCAGGAGAGAAGGCTGCGGTCCCCCCTCCCCCGGCTCTCAGGGCGCTGCTACCCGGCACGTTGCTCTCGAGGGAGTACGAAGGGGTCATGCACCGAGTGACGGTCCTCGAAGAGGGGTTTGCCTGGGAGGGACACACCTACCCAAATCTGTCGCAGATCGCTCGCGCGATAACCGGCACCAACTGGAACGGTCCACGCTTCTTCGGACTGAGGGATGCTCCAACCCAGCGAAAATCTCCGAGCGGTAGCCCGGACAGTGACGACGATCCTGATCCGCAATCGCCTGTTTCGACTCGCCGAAAGAATCGACCGTGAAGCCCGAGCAGCGGAAAAGCACTCGCTGCGCGGTCTACACCCGCGTGTCCACGGACTTTGGCCTCGAGCAGGACTTCAACTCGCTCGATGCGCAGCGAGAGGCGTCGGAAGCCTTCATCAAGAGCCAGGCTCACGAGGGATGGCGCCTTGTCCCTGCCCGGTACGACGACGGCGGTTTCTCCGGTGCCTCTCTCGAACGGCCTGCCCTGCAGCTCCTGCTGGCGGACGTTCGCGCGCGAAAGGTCGACGTGATCGTCGTCTACAAGGTCGACCGTCTCACGCGCTCCCTGGCCGATTTTGCGAAGCTGGTTGAGCTCTTCGACGAGCTCGGGGTGTCCTTCGTCTCGGTGACCCAGGCGTTCAATACGACCAGCTCCATGGGTCGGCTGACGCTCAACGTCCTCCTCTCATTTGCGCAGTTCGAGCGAGAGGTCACCGGCGAACGGATCCGCGATAAGATCGCGGCGTCGAAGCGAAAAGGAATCTGGATGGGCGGTACCGTGCCGCTCGGTTACCGCGTCGAGAGTCGGAAGCTGCTGATCGACGAGGTCGAGGCTACCACGGTGAGGTTGATTTTCGACCGCTACCTCGAGCTTGGATCTCTGCCCGTCCTCCAATCGGATCTGAGAGCAAAGGGCATCGTGAGCCGCGCTCGCCTGCTGTCCTCCGGCCGAACCCGAGGCGGGGTGCCGTTCACCAATGGGCCGCTCGCGCACCTCCTC
>CAYOET010000189.1:0-13385 GCA_964402985.1 uncultured Bauldia sp.
GCCGTGCCTACAATCGGGGAGGTGCGCTGCCATTCGCCCACGGGGCGAAGGTCAATCGAGGGCAATGAGGGACCCCAAGCCTCGTCAAGGAGTCGAAGGCCGTTCTGGCGGAGTCTGGTTTGGGCCCTCGTCGTCTCAGCCGTCCACACCGTCGTCGACCCGAATAGGCTGCGGAGGAGCACGTCCACCTGGCGAAGGGGTGTATCCCCCTGGGCGCCGCCGACGGCGATGACGCGGTCGGCGAGCACGCGCGGGAGGTGGACGACGCGACCGGAGAAGAGCGCGCCGAAGAGGATCTCCGGCTCGTAGACCAGCGCCACTCGCGCCTTGACCGCCTTCGCCGAAGGCTCGACCGGCTCGGCGAGCCCCTCGACGACGCAGGACGCGATGTCGGGATGGATTGTGGCGTCCCGGCGCGAGGTCGGAATGTGGACAAGGGCGACGCGATAGCCCCACTCCGCCTGCGACCGGATCTCGTTCTCCAGGCGCCACGCCGTCTCGTCTCGAGAGAAGTCGGCGACGAGAAGGATGTCGGCAGCGATCAGAGTATCTTCGGATGACTGCTGCGCGGCCGAGAATTCTATGCCGCCCTGTTTGCTCATGATGCCGCGAGAGTTCCCATAGTTTCACCATGCGCCGTCCGCGGTCGCGGGCGGCTGGAGTTCTGTCCGGGCGGCGAAATTTGGCGCTGAAGCGCCTAGTGCGGGTCCTCGATATCGCCGGTCGTGACAAGCGTGACGCCGCAAAGTTCTGCGAGGCGGGCGAGTGCGATCTCACGCCAGGGACTGGACGGGTCCATGGCGACTTGTTCCAGCAGCGAGAGGTTCATCTCGTTGGTGAGGAGGTGACATTGGTTGAGGTCGGCGGCGTCCGCCGACTGGGTCCCGCCCACACCGGCCAGGGCCAACGCGCTCAACGTCAATAAGAGGCCAGCTTTGCGGTTCATCGCGACTCCTTCCACTGCCGGGAGGCTGGGAGGACAGATCGGTGCCGAGGCGACAACGCCTCGGTCCCATCAATCACTCGCAGCTCGTCCCGCGTGTCTTGTTGAAAAGTGATCTGCCCAGCCCAAGAGGACTTCCAATTCGGTTCTAATTGAGCATCGAAAATCAACGAATCACAAGGAACTCAAGGCATCCTTGGGTTGTGACGAAGGCGATCGGTCGCCTTGTGCGTTGAATCTGGCGCTGGATTAATATGCAAAATCAATGGCTTGAGAGGTGTGACGCCAAGTGGTCACACCTCCGGGAGCAATCGATTTGAAAAGCAATTCTTTCTGTTTGGTTAACCGCAAGCAGGCAAAGCGGCCGCGACCGAACGCGGAAAGAGCGCGGTCGACGCCCCTGGCGTGGGCAGTCGATCGCTCTGTCGGCGGCTCGCGCGACTATCGCGTAACGCCAACCGCGCCGGTAGCGCCGGGACCGACCGAGACCCAGCGCAGCGCGCTTCCTTGAGATTGGCGCATCAGGAAACGGTAGGACGTGCGGTGCCAGGCCACCACCCGATCGGTGAGATTGTCGAGGATGAAATCGCCCTCATCGGTCAGGACGGTGAGGACGGCGTGACCGTTGCCATTGGCTCGCTGGACGACGGTTATGAGGAGGACGCTCGCTGGCCAGCCGAGTTCGATCAGTTGCCGCTGCTTGAGGAGGGCGTAGTCCTCGCAATCGCCGTAGCGCCCCGCATAGTCCCAGACCTCGAGCCGGCCGTAGACCGAGCGGTCGGTGCGCGGCCGAACCGAGTCGTTGACCTCTCGGTTGATGGAGCTGAGTTCATCCCAGCGGTCCTCGGTCATCTCGATCCGCCGAATGGTGGTGGAATGCGGTCTGCAGGCGGTCGGCAGGCGGAGGCAGAACTCGAGCTGTCCGATCGGAGGGCCGATAGGGCGGAGCGGCTGCATGAAGGAGGGGAGAGCGCTGGCTCCAGCGGCGGACAGTAGGACCGCAAAAGCAGCGAAGACGGCCGTGGAGATAGTCTTGGGCACCGGCAGCAATCCCGTTGAAGCGGGACTGCCTACACGCTCAGCCGTAAAGGCAGCGGTTGGCTCAAGCCACTGGTTTTATTAAACCTTTATCTTCCACAGCGGGAAGCGTCTCGCGAAGAGCCGAGATGGCGACGCGAAGCGAGGCGACCGTCAACTCGTCCGTGTTTACGGCCGCTTTGAGGCCTTCTCCCTGCATCATCACGGCGAGATCGGCAGTCGGCAGGCGGCGCGCGATCTGGTCGAGTCGCCATTCGAAATACGCGGCGAGACTTTGTTTCGCCGCCTCCAGGCCCTCGGCGGCGGTGAGGACAGTGAGCCACACCATCCACTCGTGGTCGTTCCACCCGGCTTGAGGGCCGAACGAGCGGCTGGAGAAATGGAGCGCCGCGCCATGCTTTCCGGCAGCGTAGAGCGCCATCGCAACGGCGCCGGCCAAGTCGCGGCCATAGTCGGGGGCGATCTTCACGAGCTCGTCGGCCGCCCGGGCGTAGTCTTTCTCCGCGAAGGCGGTGAGTGCTTCGCGGAGGGCACGATGGCGATTGGCCACGGCCGCGCACGGCGCCGCGATCTCGACGCCATTGATAGAGGCGAGGGCGACCGACGCCGTAACCATCCGTTGGATCCGGTTGTCTTCGATCGAGCCGCCATCACGCGCGCCAATCTTCGCGATTGTGTCGAGGAAGAGCTGCCAGGCCCCGGCGACGAAGAGGTTTGTCTGCCCCGCAAGTTCGGGCGCGTTGTCGGAACCGGCAGCGTCCTGCGAACTGGGGTCGGCGACCGGTCGGGGGCGCTCCAGTAGATAGTGTGAGAAGAGCGACGTCCCCAGGAATTGGCCGCTCCGTTCTGCGTCGGCAAGGATCAGCGATGTTCGATCGAGCCCGAGGCTTTCCGCGACCTGGGACAGCGGGTCCTCATCCCAGATCGACGCGTAGTTGGCGACGGGAGGCAGGCCCGCGCCGCGCGCCGCCTGATAGCCCAATTGGTCGATACGCCGCAGCGCCGCCGGCAGGTTTCCCTCGCGCAGACCGTCGAAGAATCCCTTGAGCCAGAAGTTCCGGTTCTGAACGCCGACGAGGGCGGTTCCGCCGGGCTTGAGGACACGCCGGATCTCGGCGAGCGCTTCGTCGAGCGGGACATAGTTCAGCAGGTTATTGCAGATCGCGTGGTCGAACGTGCAGTCCTTGGCCGGGATCTCGAGGATCGAGCCGGCCATGAACGACATGCGCTCGCCGGCGGGGAGGGCGCGAGCGGCAGCGCCTATCGTGGCCACGAGGCGTTGGTCGGTGTCGATTCCGACGACCCGGTGTCTCGGCGACAGGGCCGCGTATGCGACCGACCAGTTGCCGGCCCCGCAGCCAATATCGAGCCCGACCGGACCCGCCCCGGACGGGTGGCGTCCCTCAGTCTCGAAACCGGCGCTGCGCAGGAAGTTGCGCAAGTGCAGCGTCCCGTTGGCGAAGCGGTCAATGTTGTAGACATTCTCCGGATCAAGCGTCGAGGCGGCCGCGGCCAGAGCATGACTCATGTGTTCGTCGGACATCACGAGCTCGGCGCGGCTCGAAGTCAGCGGCGCATCCTTGTGTTTTTCGCGCCGGTGATACTGGGCGTAGTCGTCGAAGGTGATGAACTGCCAGTCCTTTTCGATCAGCCAGTCCACGATGCGGATGAAATCGTTGAGCCCGTGCTGGCTCCACGCCGGCGGATGGATCTGCAGGACCATCGGCCGGCGATCCTTACGACGCTCGTAGCGCGGTAGGAACTCAACGAAATCCGGCTGGCGATAGAAGCCACCGACGAACTCCGGCGGGCAAAGATTCCAGTACGACACGGTCTCGAGCAGGGTCGGAAGGCGCGAGAAATACACGCCGGTAAAGTCGCCATTGGCCTCGAGCGCCTGGATCGTCGCTTCGTTCATCGAATTGAATGGGGCGCCGAAGAGGTATGGCCGCGCGGCGAAGATCTCCTCGATGATCAACTGGCTGCGGCGGAGGTCCTCGGCCTGGTCTTCGAGTGACAACTTGGCGTAGTCGAGATGGCTGTACGAGTGGTTCCAGATCTCGTGGCAACCTTCGCGGAGCTGAAGGGTCAGACGGTCGAGGGCTGCCGACGAGTGGCGACGGATCCTGCCGGCCACTACGCCGGCGCTGATCGGGACGCCGCGGCGATCAAGTGCATCGAGCAACCGCCACCAGCAGTCGAGCGCGGGCTCCTTGCCAAGATCGTCCGCTTTGATGATCGCGGTGCGATGCTTGAAGTCTTTGAGATGCGCTCCCTGCGCTTCAGTGATTGGGGAAGCGATGACGCTCACGCGGCTCTGCCATTAACCACAATGTCTTGTCGCTCTGCGCATCGGCCCCGCCCGGACCCTGAACCAAAAGGTCCGCAAACAAAACGCGGTCTGCCGCAGAAATTCACTAACTCCGCTATCAATCGCACGCACGTCTCGCAACCGATGCGAGCCCGCATTACTCTCGTAGGCGAGAAGACGGGAAATGCGGGCGCAATCGAGTGTTAACCTTATCCGCCCCCGGCTGAGGCAGAGCAAGTAGATGTCCCCCACGGGCCCCGGCGCCGCTCAGGCATTCATTGAACTCACCAACGAGATGGTGACTTTCAATCTGAAACCCCGGGGTGGCCCTGGCCGATACACGCTGTCGTGTTCAATCGAGGCAGACGAAAATCAGCCCGCCAACTCGGGCCTCATCACGGTGGCGTTCGTCGGGCCCAAAGGGCAGTGGATCGACAACCCGTTGGGTTGGTCGGTGTCCCCCAGCTTGGGAATCCCGTTTCGGTATTTCGGCGCTCTCAAGCGCGGCCCCAATCGTTATGCGTTGGCTCTGACGATCGACGAGACAGTGGCCGAAGTGAGCCTTGGCTTGCGGGCGTGGCTGGGCGGTTCGGGGCTCCGCATCTCCCCGATGGAGTTGCGCAAGGAGGTGGCCGCGGCCGCGTCGCCCTCGCGGCCAGCGGCGCTCGCCGGCGTGCTGTCACCCGATGGATCCCAGGCCAATCGCAAATGGCCAGAGGCAATGCCGCAGCCGGTGAACCAGCCGCTCGCGAAGAATGCTGCCCGGGTTGTCGTCCCGTCCACGACGCTCGTCCGATCCGAACAAGGCACTCCGGAAGGCGAGGCGGCAGTCGTCTTGAGAGTGGCCGCGGGCGAGGCGTCGGTTCGCCACAGCTACGTCGTCGAACCCGGCCACAAATATGCGCTGCGCGCCGTCGTCGCCGGCGATCGCGCGATGGACAAGGCCCTGCTCCTCAAGGTCGCCTTCGAGGGGCCTTCGATTGCCGCCGGGACGCGAGCCGAGGGGCTGTCGTTCTCCGACCGGCACGGGTTGTTTTCCTATCTCTCCGTCGGCCCGAACTCTCTCCGCTTCGTTGCGCCAGAGGGCGCCAACAAGGTGCACGTCGAAGCGATTTCATGGAGCGCGAATTCGGGCGCAGTGTCCATCGACGCGCGGCTGACGGTGCTGGCGGTCCCCGAAGCGGTGCGCATGCGACACCTCGAGGCGGCCGTCGACCGCATCGCCGACCTCGCGCGCCGGGCGGATTCTTGCGTGGTGATCTACACCGGCACCAAGCGCATCGGCGAAGGGGGCAGGGCCAATCGGTCGATGATGTTTGCCCGTGAACTGGAGCGCCTCGGCGTTCCTACCGTCTACGCCTACGTCCCGTCGGAAGACGACGTTGGGGTGCAGCCGGACGAGGGATGCCTGCTGCAGGTGCCGATCGACCAGTTCGATCGCGTCGCGGCGCGCCTGGCGTCCGAGGTCGATGGGCGGCGCCGCGTTCTCATCGGCAGCATGCCCGACATCAACTACTGCCGGCTGGTCGGCCTGTTCCGCCACCGCGACTGGCGCGTCGTCTACGAAGCGCGAGACGACTGGAGCGAGTTCGCCGGAGTCGGCGCGGCGAAGTGGTACGCGGAGATCTTCGAGCGCTTCGCCGTCGCGCAGGCGGAGAAGGTCTTCTGCGTCAGCCCGCCACTGGTGCGCAGCATGGCCCGCTTCACCGATGATCCGGCCAAGGTGTTCCTGTCACCCAACGGGACGACCGAAGACTTTATCGCCTTCGGCAAAGTCGCGCGGGCCGAGCGTCGCCATCAGGGCCTGCGCCAGGCCGCTGGTCGCCGGCCGATTGTCGGTTACTTCGGCCATCTGACGGAGCAGTGGTTCGACTGGGACGCCTTGCGCGCCGCCGCCCGCGAGCTGCCGGAGATCGATTTCAGGGTCATCGGCTTCGACATGCCGGCGTTGTCGCTGCCCGACAACATCGCCTACCTCGGATCGATGAGCCACGAGCAGATCCGTGCCGAGGCGACGGAATGGGCAGTGGCGATGATTCCGTTCCGCCACGGAAAACTGTCGCGCGCCGTCGATCCGATCAAGATCTACGAGTACCTCTCCCTCGGGCTGAAAGTGGTGGCGTGCCCGATGGGCACGATCAAGAGCTACCCGCTGACCTTCTGCTACGATGAATTCGGGCTCGTCGATGCCCTCAGGGATGCGCTCAGCTATATCCCCACCGAGCGCGACTACGAGGCGATCGACGCCGTGCTTGCCGGTGCATCCTGGAAGTCGCGCCTGCTCGATATGTTGGCCAAGTCGGGCGTCCATCTCGACGACGCCGCGGTCGCCGGAGCAGTCTGAGCACGACGATGGCCACCACTTATCGGGTCGTCTACGACTACTGCAATCTCGGCGGCGTCACGTCGGTCTTCAAGCACCGCATCTCGCTCCTCCGAAAGCACGGGTTCGACGGGCGCTTTCATTTCATTTTCAGGCGCGATCTCGGCGGCAAGGCCGGCCTGATGGCGTTCGACGGGGTCGATGTCGAGATCTGCGACGTTCCGGATTTCCATTCCCGGGCGGCCGCGATCGTCAACGCCTCGTCGGACCCCGTCATCCTCCTCGACCAGCCGGAGGTCTTGCGCCATGTCGGCACCGCCGGGCGGCGCGTTCTCTATGAGGTCCACACCTCTCTCGAACAGACCTTTCGCCGGATGCGCCCGGTCGATTTCTCGGGCGTCGAACGGATCGTCTGCGTCTCGCAATGGCTGAGACGGAAGCTGCACGAAGTGCTGCCGACAGTGCCTGTCGAGCGCATCGCGGTCATCAACAACTTCGTCGATCCAGCAATCTTCTGGCCCGGTGCGGCTGGGCCGGGCACGCAGTTCGCCGAGCCTCCGATCCTCTGGGTGGGCAAGATTTCCGCCGACAAGAATTGGGAGGACGGCCTCGACGTTCTCCGCCGTCTCCAAGGTGAGACGAGTTTCACGCCGGTGATCGTCACCGGCGGCGCGGCCGAGCCTGCTGCGGCCATGGCATTCCTCAACCGCGTCGCGGCGCTAGGGCTGCTGGAACGACTGTCCTGGCTTCACAACGTGCCGCACGCCGACATGGCGGGCCTCTTCAACGCAGCGGCGGCAGCCGGTGGCGTCATGCTGTCGACGTCGAAATTCGAGTCCTTCGGCCTCGCCGCGCTCGAGGCGATGAGCTGCGGCCTGCCGGTGGTCGCAGCCGCTGTCGGTGGGCTGACCGAGATCTTTCAGGGGCTGGAGGATTGCCTCTTCGAACTCGGTGACAATCAGGCCGCTGCCGCCACGATCCGAGCCGTCCTTGGCGATCCCGCGATCCATGCCGCACTCGGTGCCAGGGTATTGCGCCGGGCGGCCTGGTACGACGGCGAGCAGATCATGTCGGTCTACGCCGATCTTCTCTCCGGGCCGGACGAAGGTGCTACTGGCCTCGGGCGAGTGGCGTGGAGGAGCCCGGTTGCCCGAACCTGAACCACGCTGGTTCTCGCTCCGGGATCGAGAGTTCAGCGACGACGCGCTACGGCGCGCGGTTTCTGACGAATGAGGTCATCGGCCCACCGGGTCTCGGCAACGGCCAGCTGGTCGGCGGAGAGTGCATCGACGGTCTCGGCCATCGAGACAAACTTCGCCCGGGCCGGCGCCAAGTCGAGGATGCGCCGAAGAGCGTCGGCGTGACTGTCGTTGCGCCACGCCAGATGTTCGGCAGCGTCGCGATGCAGCAGCGACCATGAGTGGAGAACGATCGTGACGAACCACGTGCCGTGCCGGTCGACGCGATTGAGGATTCGCTCCCAGACTACCTCCGGCGACAGTGAAGACAGGGGCTCTGGCGAGATCGTCACCGGAAACTCGTAGATTCCGTTGTCCCAGCGGAAGGGTTCGGTCGGCCGGTGGGCGGCGAAGTCGTAGGCATTGTCGGCCGGTTGGTCGGTGCGATAGTTGGAGAAGGCCTTGATGCCCAGGTCCGCGCCGGCGTCGAGCGTATAGCGGTTGAACTGATAGGAGCCGGCTCGGAACGCCTTCGGCGTTTCGTCGACGATCGAACGGTAGAGATCGACCGCGTGGTTCATCACCCGCTCGGTTTCGGCTCGATTCAAATTCTCGAGGCCGGGTTCGAGGTTGCCAAACAGTGGCGGCCAACCTTCGGCACGGATCAACTCCTCAGCATGGAGGTGAAGCTGAAGATCGAAGCCCTGGTCGACGATCTGCCGGCCGATCGTGCGGATGGTGTCCCTGCCGTACAGCGCTGACAGGCCGGTTTCGAGATAGAACGTCGCCGGCACGCCGTACTGGCGAAAGATGCGCATCTGCGCGCCGATGCCGTGATCCTGCCCGGTGCCGTCGAGCCCGTGAATGAGCCGATCGACATGATTGGCTGACGCGCGATTTGGCAAAGCCTCCACGTCGACGGACACATTGACCATGAACGAGCGGTCGGCGTCGAAATCGGCGATCCTCAAGTTGCCGATGCGGAATTCGTTGCGATGGTCCCAGAGCCGCACGCCGACGCGAAGGAGGCGGTTGCCCTTTACCAGCGTCAGCCGGGCGCGGAATTCTGTCTGCCCGGGAGATCCCCGGAGGTAGACGAACGGGCCGATCGACCCAGACAGCGACAGTCCCGTTCGCTGCAACTCGGCGGCCGTCACCGGCCGCTCGAACTCCAGAGCAAACAACGCCGCTCCCCGGGTGTCCGGTAGCCCTTCGGGTATCGTGCACGAGATTTCGAGCTCGGGGGCCTCGGACAACCAATCGAACCACCGCGTCGTGGTGGTGAGCGCGAAAGGTTCTTCTATCGTCAGCGACTTGGTAGACATCAGCGAAGGCTTGCTTGTCGTCTTGTCTGCGATTTCGAGCTCCTCGGGAAATGCCTTAGTAGGTCCACCCACAATCGACAAGTGAAGTGGTTGGCCTTCAGGCAAAACCGGTAAATACGCCTCGCGCGTGCTCCTGAGGGAGGCCCGCGAAGACGGTACAACCCAGAACAAAGGGAGCCCGAGCTTTCTGCAACACTGCAAGAGCCGGGGTCACCCGGAAATGCTGGACCCCGGGGATTTGTCGAGCCGTGGGTCGCTGGTTCAGCCAGCCGGCTGTGCCATTCCTCTCCCGCTCTAGGCCAACCGAGCGTCGCCGCGCGTTTGCTCCGGCGCGTCCTGGCGACCCCGGCCCGGCCGGAGCAATTCCATGCCGCGGCGAGAATCCACGACGGCCCCCTCGGACACCACGGTCTCCCCGCGCAGGATCGTCCGTACCGGCCAGCCCGTGACCCGCACGCCCTCGTAGGGCGTGTAGTCGCAGCCGTCCTGGAGGAGGGCGTGGGTGATGGTCACCTCGCGACGCGGATTCCAAAGCACGAGGTCGGCGTCCGCGCCAACGGCGATCGTCCCCTTCCGCGGGTAGAGACCGTAGCGCTTGGCGTGGTTGGTCGAGGTCAGCGCGACGAAACGGTTGAGGTCGATGCGGCCCTTCACCACCCCCTCGGAGAAGAGGAGCGGCAACCGTGTCGCGATCCCGGGGATGCCGTTGGGCACGTGACGGAAGCGCTGGCGGGCGGCCGGCGAGGTCTTCACCGGCTCGAAGCGGTAGGGACAGTGGTCGGAGGAGAAGACCTCGAACACCCCTTGCTCGAGCCCCTCCCAGCACGCCGCCTGGCTCGCGGTGTCGCGGGGCGGCGGGCTGCAGACATACTTCGCGCCCTCCATGCCGGCGCGGTCCATGTCGTTCTCGGTGAGCAGGAGATATTGCGGACAGGTCTCGCCGCGGATCGACAGCCCGCGCTGCTGGGCGCGGCGGATCTCCTCCATCGACTCGCGGTTGGAGACGTGGACCACCATCAGCTCGGTGCCGACGATCTCCGCCAAGCTGATCGCCCGGTGGGTCGCCTCGCGCTCGACCGGGATCGGCCGCGACGGGCCGTGGAAGAACGGCGCGGTCTTGCCCTCGCGCTCCAGCCGGTCGGTGAGGAAGCGGATCGCGTCGTAGCCCTCGGCATGGACCATCACCACTGCGCCGTGCTCGCGGGCGACGGCGAGGACCTCGAGGATGTCGCGGTCGCCGAGCTTGAGGTCGTCATAGGTCATGAAGACCTTGAGCGAGCTGTAGCCCTCTTCGATCAGCGCCGGCAGCTCCTGCCCGAGGACGCTCGCCGTCGGGTCGGTGACGATGAGATGCATCGCCACGTCTGTGAAGCACTTGCCGGCGGCGCTCGCCTGATACTCGGTCAACGCCTCGCGTAGCGACTGCCCCTTCCGCTGCAGGCAGAAGGGGAGGACCGTAGTGTTGCCGCCCACCGCCGCCGAGCGCGTCCCGGTCTCGAAATCGTCCGCCATCACCACGCCGGGCGGCCCCGGCTGGGCGAGATGAACATGGCTGTCGATCCCGCCCGGCATGACGAGGAGACCGCCCGCATCGATGGTCTCCCCGGCGCCGTCGAGTCGCTCCGCGATGGCGACGATCCTTCCGCCGGCGATGCCGACATCGGCCCGGTAGGTGTCGGCGGCGGTGACCACCGTGCCGCCGCGGATAGTGGTGTCGAGCCTCATTCGAGCGACCCTCGCAATGAGGAGGCGTGTGCTGTCGCTCTAACCCTCCCCTTGAGGCAGGGTCGAAGATGCGCAGCGTTTTCGGGGCGGGGGTCCCCCCTCCCGAAGCCGCTCGGGCAAAGCCCGCGCGCCTTCGACCTCCCCTCGAGGGGGAGGCTAGGCTTGGGGGTGCGACGGGGCCGCCTCGGGGGCATGGGTTACGCCGCCGGCTTGTGGTTTGAGTGCCAGTGGCGCGCGATGGCGAGGCGCGTCGCGACCCAGGCGCGCGGCTTCGACTGCACGTAGTCGAGGAAGCGCGCGAGGGCGAGCGCGCGCCCGGGCCGGCCGACGACCCTATTGTGGAGCCCGACCGACATCATTTTCGGCGCGCCGGCCTCGCCCTCCGCGTGGAGCTGGTCGAAGCTGTCGCGGAGATAGTCGAAGAACTGCTCGCCCGTCGAAAAGCCCTGCGCGGCGACGAAGCGCATGTCGTTCGCGTCGAGCGAATACGGGATGATGAGGTGCGGCCCGTGCGGGCCGCTCACCCAGTAGGGCAGGTCGTCGGCGTACGAGTCCGACGAGTAGACGAAGCCGCCTTCCTCCATCGTCAGGTCGAGCGTCTGTGTCGAGGTCCGGCCGGTGTACCAGCCGAGCGGCCGCTCGCCCATCAGCTGGGTGTGGAGGCGGATCGACTCCTTCATGTGTGCGCGCTCGTCGGCGACCCCGATGTTGCGGTAGTCGAGCCATTTGAGGCCGTGGCTGGCGGTCTCCCAGCCGGCCGCCTTGATCGCCGCGACCGCCTCGGGGTTGCGCTCCAGCGCGGTGGTGACGCCGAACACCGTAAGCGGCAGGCCGCGCGCGACGAAGAGGTCGCGGAGCCGCCAGAAGCCCGCCCGCGAGCCGTATTCGTACATCGACTCCATGTTCATGTGCCGTTGGCCGAGCCACGGCTGCGCGCCGAGGATGTCGGAGAGGAACGCCTCGGAGGCCGGGTCGCCGTGGAGGATATTGCTCTCCCCGCCCTCCTCGTAGTTGAGGACGAACTGAACGGCCACATAGGCCTCGCCCGGCCAGCGCGGGTCGACGCGCTTTCCGGCATAGCCGGCGAGGTCGCGCGGATAGCTCATCCGGCGTTCGCGGTCAGCGTCTGCGGGGCGAAGGGCGCCATCATTCCCGTATACGGCTTGGCGATCGGCGTCGCGTAGGCGCCGGACTTCCCGGTGCGGAGGCCGAGCGCGACGAGGCCCTCGGCGAACTTCACGGCGGCCGTCACCCCCTCGACCACCGGCACGCCGAGATCGGCCGACAACGAAGCCGCGAGCCGCGCCATGCCGGCGCATCCCAGAACGACGGCGTCGCTGCGGTCGGTCGCGATGGCGGCCGCGATCGCCTCGCGCAGTTTGCGGACGATCGCGGGATCATCGCTTTCGAGGGCGAGCACCGGGATATCGGCCGCGTGCACGACGGCCCGCTCGCCGAAGCCGTACCGCCGCACCAGCCCTTGCAGCGGTGCGATCGAACGCGGCAGCGTGGTGACGACTGAGATGCGCGTGGCGATCATCCCGGCTGCGGCGAGACCGGCCTCGCAGATCCCGATCACCGGGATGGAAGCGAGGGCCCGGGCAGCGTCGAGCCCGGTATCGTCGAAGCACGCGATCACCGCAGCGTCGGCGCCCTGCGCCTCGGCCATCGCGAGCGTTGCCAGCATCCCCGGCACCGCGAACGCCTCGTCGTAATAGCCCTCGATGCTGGCCGGTCCCATCGGCGGGTTCACCGCGACGATCTCGGTGCCGGGCGCGGCGACGCCACGGGCCGCCGCGCCGATCGAGGCGGTCATGCCCGCGCTGGTGTTCGGATTGACGACGAGGAGGCGCATCCGCCGTCAGGCGCTCGCGCGCCGCGCGGCGTTGCGGCGAAGGACCGCGATCGCGACGAGGGCGATGGTGATGATCAGCGCCGAGAAGGCCGTCGTCACGGTGCCGAGCGCGTAGAGGACGGGCGTCGTGACGTTGGTGGTCATGCCGTAGATCTCGAGCGGCAGGGTGTTGAACGTGCCCGAGGTCATCAGCGAGCGCGCGAACTCGTCGTAGGAAAGGGTGAAGCCGAAGAGGCCGACGCCGACGAGGCTCGGCAGGATGATCGGCAGCACCACGAAGCGGAAGGTCTGCCACGCCGACGCGCCGAGGTCACGCGCCGCCTCCTCGTAGCGGCGGTCGAACCTGTTGAAGACGGCGAACATGATGAGGAGCCCGAAAGGCAGCGTCCACGTCAGATGCGCGCCGAAGCCCGAGCTCCACCATGCCGGCCGCTGCCCCGCGACCTGGAACGAGAGGCCGATGCCGAGGCTGACCAGGATCGAGGGCACGATCAGGCTCGCCACCGTCAGCATCCCCGATACCGGCGCCAGAATCTCCTTGCGCGCCAGCGCTTCCCGCTGCTTCTGCGCTTTCGCTGCCGCCTTGGGCAGCCGGTTCCCCGACTCCGCCCCCGGTGGCGGCGCTACCTGCACCGTCATATCGTTCTCGCCTCTCGACCTGTCCGCGGCAACTCCGCAGAAGGTAGG
>CAYOET010000190.1:0-12001 GCA_964402985.1 uncultured Bauldia sp.
TATTGCATCTGCAACGACGTCAGCGAGCGCGGGAAGCAGCTCGAAGGCACCGGGCAGTGGATGAAGGGCAAGGGCGCGCCAGGCTTCGGCCCCCTCGGCCCGTGGCTGGTCACGCCGGACGAGATCAAGGATGTCCAGAACCTCGCCATCACCCTCGACCTAAACGGCACGCGGCAGCAGAACGGCAACACCAAGGCGATGATCTTCGGCGCCGCCTTCATCATCTCCTATACCTCGCAGTTCATGATGCTGGAGCCGGGCGACGTCATCACCACCGGCACGCCGGCGGGCGTCGGCAACAAGCGGCAGATCTTCCTCAAGCCCGGCGACAGACTGCACCTCAAGATCGATGGCCTCGGCGAACAACGGCAGACCGTGGTCGCCGCCTAGCCGGGTCTACCGATGCTCTGGTTCACGCTCGTCATATTCGCGCTCTCGGCAGCTGCCTGCGTGGCGAACGGGGTCTATTGGCGGCGCCAGGGCAACGCGGCGATGGGATGGATGAACATCGGCATCGGCGTGATCCAGATCCTTCTCCTCGTGCTGTGGTTCGGCGGGGCGCCCCTGCCGAGCTGAACGCTTCAGTTGCGCGTCGGGTTGTTGGGTGGCGCCCGAACCGCAACCGTCATCCCGGCGAAGGCCGGGACCCAGGCGACGGCGCCACCAACTCACCGATGCACGGTCAGCCACAACGGAGAACCACCAGCTCGGAGCGCTTCGGCACCGTTTCCTGGGTCCCGGCCTTCGCCGGGATGACGGATCGGGGAAGCGATCATTGGTTCAGAGATATCTGAACCAATGCGCGATGATTCAGCTGGGAGCCGAGCGCGAACCCGTGGTGCCGCTTGCCGCTCTGCGGTCGTGCCCCCCGCTCTTGGTCTCGTTCTCGACCAGCGTCTTCAGCCCTTCGAGCATGCCCGCCCAGTTCTTCTCCGAATGGAGGCGAGCCTCCTCGCTCCGGTTGCCGTCCTGCGAGAGATAGAGGCGCGTCTCCGCGCCGAGGTCGGTGAGGTCGATCGTCACGTTGTGGTAGTTCTCCGGCAGGTCGGGCTGGCCGGTCGACGGGCTGTAGTGGCTGAACTGGAGCCGTTTGCCCGGCAGGAACTGCTTGATGACGCCCTTGTCCTCGAAGGGCTTTCCTTCCCATTCGCCCTTCCAGACGATCGGGCTGCCTTCGCGCCAGTCACTGACGACATCGGCGCCGGCCATGTATTCCTTGATCGCCTCCGGATCGATGAGCGCCCGCCACACCTCGTCGCGTGGGGCGGCGACGGTGACGGAGGTCCGTGCGACGTGATCCGTTTCCATTGTGCATCTCCCTCGATTTCGCGCGCGTGCAGAGCGTTAGGTAGAGCGCTCGACCGTCGCGACCAGAGGGGAACGGGTTCAGCTCGCCGGCGGAGCGGGCGGCTGCGCCTGCTTGATGCGGTTGCGGATGAGGCCGAGCTGGCGCTCGCGCCAGATCACGACGAGGCCGGCGCCAATGACGATCGCCGAGCCGGTCAAGACGAGCACCGTCGGCGCGGTGCTGAAGATGACGAGGCTCACCAGCACGGCCCAGATCATCGAGGTGTAGTCGAAGGGCGCCAGCACGGAAGCGTCGGCGTAGCGGTAGCTCTGCGTCATCAGCACCTGGCCGACGCCGCCGAAGAGGCCGGTGCCGACCAGCATCAGCGCCTCGGTCGGGGTCGGCATGACCCAGCCGAAGGGTATGGTGAGAAGCGCGACCAGCGCCGCGAAGGACGAGAAATAGACGACAATCGTCCCGGCCGGCTCGGTGCGGCTGAGGACGCTGATCTGGATCGCGGCCCACGCGGCGAACACCGCGCTCGCCAGCTGCAGGCCGGCGCCGAGAAGGCTCCGCTCGCCCCCTCCTCCCGGCTCGACATATTCGGAGAGGATGACGAGAACGCCGACGAGGCCGATCACCACCGCCGACCAGCGATAGACGTGCACCGCCTCGCCGAGCAGGAAAGCGGCGAAGGCGACGGTGATGAGCGGCGCCGCGTAGCCGATGGCCGTCGCGTCGACGATCGGCAGATAGCCGAGGGCGGAGAAGCCGAGGAACATCGAGGTGGTGCCGACGGTCACGCGAAGGAGATGGCCGCGGACGTTGCGGGTGAGGAACACGCCCGGGAACTGGCCGCGCCACGCCGCCCAGACCAGCACCGGCACGAGGCCGAAGAAGCTACGCGCGAAGGCGATCTCGCCGACCGGGAAGCGCTCGGAGACAAGCTTGATGAGCGTCGCCATCGCCGTGAAGAAGGCGGTCGACACCACCTTCAGCGCGATGCCGGCGAGCGGGTTCACGTCAGGTCAATGCCGCCGCATCGCGTGGACGGCGGCGATGAGGCCGGCGGTCGAGCCGTCGCGGCCGTCGGACGGCTGATCGCCCTTGACCATGGGCACCAGCTCCGTGGCGAGCTGCTTGCCGAGCTCGACGCCCCACTGGTCGAAGGGATTGATGTCCCAGATCGCGCCCTGGACGAAGACCTTGTGCTCGTAGAGGGCGATGAGCTGTCCCATCACGGCGGGCGTGAGCTTGGGGTAGAGGATCGTCGTCGACGGGCGGTTGCCGGGGAACACCTTGTGCGGGGCGAGCGCGTCGATCTCGGCCTCCGGCATGCCCTTAGCGGCCAGCTCGGCGCGCGCCTCGGCCAAGGTCTTGCCGCGCATCAGCGCCTCACCCTGGGCGAGGCAATTGGCGACGAGGAGGTCGTGGTGGACGGGAAGGTCGTCGGCGCCCTCCGCGCCGAGGAGGAAGTCGCACGGCACCACATCAGTCCCCTGGTGCAGGAACTGGAAGAAGGCGTGCTGCCCGTTGGTGCCCGGCTCGCCCCAGATCAGCGGCCCGGTCGGTCGCTCGACGGAACGCCCGTCGAGCCGCACGGCCTTCCCGTTCGACTCCATGTCGAGCTGCTGGAGATACGCCGCGAAGCGCTCGAGCCGCTGCTCATAGGGGAGCACGGCGTGGGCAGGGAAATCCCAGAAATTGCGGTACCAGATGCCGAGGAGCGCCAGCACCACCGGAAGATTCTCGGCGAGCGGGGCGTCGCGGAAATGCTTGTCCATGGCGTGCGCGCCGGCGAGGAAGGCGCGGAAATTGGCCGGGCCGATGGCCAGCATCACCGGCAGGCCGATCGCCGACCACACCGAATAGCGCCCGCCGACCCAATCCCAGAAGCCGAAGGCGCGGGAAACGTCGATCCCGAAGGCGGCGACCCTGTCGAGCGCGGTCGAGATCGCGGCGAAGTGCTTGCCGACCGCCGCCTCGCCGAGCGCCGAGGCGATCCATTTCCGCGCCGTGCCGGCGTTGGTCATGGTCTCGATCGTGGTGAAGGTCTTGGAGGCGACCAGCACGAGGGTGCGGCCCGGGTCGAGGCCCTTCAGCGTGTCGGCGATATGCGCGCCGTCGACGTTGGAGACGAAATGGACGCGCGGGCCCTTGTGGTAGGGCCGGAGCGCGCGGGTCACCATGGCGGGTCCGAGGTCCGACCCGCCGATGCCGATATTGATCACATCGGTGAACGGACCGCTGATGCCGGCAATCGCGCCGGAGCGCACGCCGTCGGCGAAAGCCGACATCTTCTGCAGGACGTCGAGCACGTCGGGGACGACGTTCTTGCCGGCGACCTTGTAGACCTCGCCCCTGTCGGCGCGGAGCGCGACGTGAAGCACAGCGCGGCGCTCGGTCGAATTGATCGACTCGCCGGCGAACATCGCGGCGCGCTTGGCCTCCACTCCGGCGGCGCGGGCGAGGTCGACGAGGGCGCCGAGCGCGGGAAGGTCGACCCGGTTCTTGGAGATGTCGACGAAGAGGTCGCCGGCTTTCAGCGACAGGCTCGGCGCGCGGCCCGGGTCGCTCGCAAACAGTTCGGCAACGGTGCGTCCGGCGAGCCGGGCCTGATGGGCCTCGAGAAGCTCGAACGCCTCGGTGACGCCGTCAGCCTTGTCCTGATCCACGACCCGTCCCCTCTATTTCAGCCAGTGCGCGAGCCGCTCGGTGGCCTCGACCATGTCCGCGTGCTGGCCGGCGAATGAAAAGCGCATGAAGCCGTGGCCACGCTCGGTGTCGAAGTCGACGCCTGGCGTCGCCGCCACTCCCGCCTCGGCGAGCATGCGCGCGGCGAAGGCGCTCGAATCGTTGGTGAAGCGGCGTACCGAGGCATAGACGTAGAACGCGCCGTCGACCGGGAAATGATCTTCGAAGCCGAGCCTCGGCAGACGGTCGAGGAGGAGCGTCCGGTTCGCGGCATAGCCGGCCTTCACCGCCTCCAACTCCTCCTTCGCGTCGAATGCGGCGATCGCGGCGCGCTGCGAAAGGTCGGGCGGGGAGATGTAGAGGTTCTGGGCGAGGCGCTCGACCGGGCGGATGAGATCGTCGGGCAGGACCAGCCAGCCGACCCGCCAGCCGGTCATGCAGTAGTATTTCGAGAACGAGTTGACGACGATCGCGCGGTCCGAGACGCGGAGCGCGGTCTCGGCGAGCCCCTCGTAGACGAGGCCGTGATAGATCTCGTCGGAGATGAAGCGGATGCCGAGAAGCTCGGCCGCTTCGATCAGGGCGCGGAGCGCTTCCGGGGTCATGATCGTTCCGCTCGGGTTGGCGGGGCTGGCGACGAGGAGCCCGGCGAGCGGGGTCGCGCGATGCACCTTCTCCAGCATCTCCGGCGTGATCGCATGGCGGGTCTCCATCGTGGTCGGGATCTCGACCACCTCGAGACCGAGCGCGGAGAGGATGTTGCGATAGGCCGGGTAGCCCGGCGCGGCGAGCGCCACGCGCTCGCCGGCGTCGAAGGCGGCGAGGAAGGCGAGGTTGAAGCCGCCGGACGAGCCGGTCGTCACCGCCACCCGCTGCGGGTCGAGCGAAACGCCGTGGGCGTCGGCGTAGTGGCGCGCGATCCGCGCCCGGAGCGTGCGGAGGCCGAGGGCCTCGGTATAGCCGAGGCGGCCGTCGCGTACGCCTTCGGCAGCGGCCGCCAGCACCGGCCTCGGGGCCGGCGCGCCGGGCTGCCCGACCTCCATATGGATGACCCGCTGGCCGCGTGCCTCGGCTTCCAGCGCCGAGCGGAGGACGTCCATCGCCACGAACGGGGCGACCGCGCTCCGCCGCGAGGGCGCAAAGGGGCGACCGTTGCCGCTCCGCGCGTCCTTCGGTCCTCGCGTCATGGCTTGGGAATCCCAGGGTTCACAGCCTTTGTGTCGCCTGAATTCGGCGGCATCGCAACGGCTTCCGGCCCTGCTACACTGGCCACGCTGCCGCAACCAAGGGCGATGGGGGAAGTTTTGTCGGAAGTCTCACGCCGCGCCTTTGAACTGCCCGTCCCGAAGCGCTCCCCCGGTCGCGGGTTCCTTGCGCCGCTCGTAGCCGCGGGCCTCGCCCTCGCGGCGTCGTTCGCGAGCGGAGCGCCGGCGTCCGCCGCCTCGGTTTCCCTCGTCCGCGATGCCGAGATCGAGGCCCTCCTCCAGGACTACGCGCGGCCGATCTTCCGCGCCGCCGGCATTCCCTCGACGGCCGTCGAGATCCTCATGGTGCCTGACAACGACTTCAACGCCTTCGTCGCCGACGGCAGCCACATCTTCATCAACACCGGCGCGATCCTCGCCACCGAGACGCCGAACGAGCTGATCGGGGTCATCGCGCACGAGACCGGCCACCTCGCCGGAAACCATCTGAGCCAGATGCGCGCGATGATCCGCTCGACGCGGATCGCCACCGCCATCGCCTCGATCATCGGCGTCGGCGCCGTTGCCGCCGGCTCGGCGGCGGGCGTCAACGACCTCAGCCAGGCGGCGCCCGCGATCCTCATGGGCGCAAACGCCATCGGCTCGCGCAGCATCCTTGCCTATGCCCGCGCCGAGGAGACCGTCGCCGACCGCGCGGCGATCCAATATCTGGAGGCTACCGGACAATCGCCGACGGGGATGCTCAATCTCTTCAAACGGATGGCGGGCGACGACATGTTCCTCTTCCGCTCGGTCGACCCCTACGCGGTCAGCCATCCCCTGCCCGGCGAGCGCATCGCGCAAATCGAGAACCTGGTCGCGCAGAGCCGCTTCCGCGACCGCACCGATCCGGCAGCGCTGCAGCTTCGCCACGACCTCGCGCGCGCCAAACTCTCGGCCTTCACGGAAAGCCCGCAGGCGGCGGCAAGGCGGTTCCCGGTCGGCGACAGCAGCCTCCCGGCCCGCTACGCGCAGGCGATTCTCGCCTACCGCTTCGGAAACGTCGACCAGGCGATCCGCCTGATCGATGCCCTGATCCAGACCCAACCCAGCAACGCCTATTTCCAGGAGCTGAAGGGCCAGGCCCTTCTCGAACACGGGCGGGCGCGCGAGGCGATTGCGCCCCTTCGCCGCGCCGTGGAGCTCGACTCCGACTCGGGGCTCCTCAAGATCATGCTCGGCCATGCGCTCGTCGAAACCGGCGACGCGAGCCGGATGCAGGAGGCGATTCGCTATTTGACTCAAGGACTTCAGGTCGATCCGAACGTTCCCAACGGCTACCGTCAGCTGGGCCGTGCCTATGCGGCGACCGGCGACCTCGGCATGGCGCAGCTGGTGACCGCCGAAGGATTGTTCACAAACGGGGAATATGAGGACGCTAGACTCCAGGCGAGCCGTGCCCAAACAAGGTTTAACGCTGGCACGCCCGCGTGGCTGCGCGCCGAGGATATCCTGGTCTATGTTCCGCCCCGCTGATCAAACTTGCCGCCCCCGGGCGCATAAGGTGACCCGATGAAGCCGATCTTCGCCGCCGCTCTCGGCTTTGCCGGCGCCGCCGTCGTCGCGACCGCCGCCGCAGGCGCGTACATGTGGTCGTCGAGCCGCCCCGACACGATGGCGGCGCCGGTGACCAGCGCTCCGTTCACCCTGACCGCCACCCCCGACATCCTCGCCCAGTTCACGCCCGAGCAGCGCGACGCCATCGGCCCGATTGTGCGCGACTACCTCCTCGCCCATCCCGAGGTGCTCGAGGAGGTGGTGGCGGAGCTCGATCGCCGCCGCGCCGCCGCGACCGCGGCCCAGCAGAGCGAGGCCCTCGTCGCGCAGCGCGACACGCTTCTCAACTCCGACCGCCAGGTCGTCCTCGGCAATCCCGAGGGCGACGTCACGCTGGTCGAGTTCTTCGACTACAACTGCACCTACTGCCGCGCCGCCCATCGCGACCTCATGCGCCTCCTCGACGAGGACCCGAGTCTGCGCGTCGTGCTCAAGGAGTATCCGGTCCTCGGGCAGGGTTCGGTCGAGGCCGCGCAGGTGGCGATCGCCCTCAACGAAGTCGCGCCCGACCGCTACCTCGAGTTCCACGACCGCGTGCTGAGGGAACAGGGCCAGGCCAACGGCAACCGGGCGCTCGCCATCGCCGACGAGCTAGGGATCGACCCGCTCACGATTCGCGCGGCCATGGAGTCGCCGAACGTCGAGGAGACGATCAGCGAGGTCTACGAACTCGCGACCGCGCTCGGCATCACCGGCACCCCGACCTACGTGCTGGGAAACGAGGTAGTGGTCGGAGCAGTCGGCTATGACAACCTGGTGGGCAAGATCCAACAGGTGCGCGCCTGCGGCGCGACCGTGTGCTGAGCACGGTCCCCTTCACCTCACACGCTTCCTTCCGCGGTCGACTGGCCAGCGCAGTCGCTTTCGCGGCGACCCTGTTCAGCGCCTCGCTTGCGGAGGGCGCCGAGTTCGAGACGCTATGGTCGGTCCCGGTGCCGGCGGTGTCACGGGCGCTCAACCCGGCCGAAACGAGCCGCGACCCCGCGGTTTCCGAGGCGGCGTTCCTGCCCGACGGACGGGTAGCCCTGCAGTTCCGCTTCACCGACGGGCGCCGGCAATGGATGATCGGTACGGCGGAACACGCGCCGGAACCCGGTCCCGAGCAGCCGCGCTTCTCCAACTACCACCTCCTCCGCACCGACCGGTCGGAGGGGATGTGGGGCGTCGGCACCGTCAACATGCGGATCGTCGAGGATTTCCCGCCGACCTTCCGGCACCAGGACATCCTCGTCACCCGTTTCGACAATTCCCTCGACGCCGTCTGGGAAAGCGCGCTGGCCGGCAACGAGTGGCGCTACCCCTACGGCGCGGCGACCCTGGGCGCCGACCTGGTGGTGACCGGCCAGCTCTCCAGTGGCACGCCGCGCAACTTCCTCGCGCGGATCGGCGAAGCGGGCGATTGGCAATGGATGCGGGTGTTCGGGATCGGCACCCATGCGGCCGTCGCGACGCTGACCGGCGGCACGATCATCGTCTCTTTCGTCGAGGCGAGCGACGGCGGCGCCGGCGACGCCGTGGTCTGGCTGTTCGATGCCGACGGCAACGCCAAGGCGCGCGCCATCCTTCGCCCGGGCGCTGCGCGGGCCGACCCCGACGAGCTCACCGCGATGGCGGCGTTGGCCGATGGCGGGTTCGCGTATGTGGCGAGCGAATTCGATCTCGATCGCGACTTCGCCCCGCTGCAGGTGACCAAGATCAACAGCGCGGGCGAGGTGCTGTGGCAGACTACTTTCGAGGATCGGCCGCCGACGCGGCCCTGCGCGACGGCTGGTTCGCCCGTCCAGGGACCGCAACTCGCCCTCGCGGCCGAGGGGCTCATCGCGATCTGCGGGGCGGACCTGTACAGGCTCGATCCGCAAACCGGCGCGGCCTCGCATGAGCCAATTGCCTTCCCCGCCTGCGAGGGCGAAGGCGGCCATTTCGACCTCGTGCTCTCTCCGACCTTCGCCCGCGACCGGCTGGCGGTCGGGCTGCCGATACGCATGGGCGAGTCGGAGACGTGCGCATGGCTCGGCCGGCTCCGCCTCGATTGAGGCGTGCGAACCGCCGGTTGCGGCTGGGGCCTTGCCGCAGCGCTGGCTTCCGCGGCGTTCGCCACCTATATGTTGGGCAAGGGTAGAATCGGCCCCGGCGCACATGGGCTACCGGCTGCGTGGCCCGTCGTCCCGCCCAGTGCGGACGATACGAAATCCTGAAATCGAGTCCGCTTCGTCGGTTATCAACCTGCCGATGAAGCTAACGGAGCCCGGCGACCAGGCCGGCGGGTCCGTTCTGCGCTCCAAAACGAAAGCGAGGTCCAGCGATGGCCATGCGGCCGAACTACAACCAGCAGCGAGGTGACCGCGACCGCGCCAAGCAGCAGAAAAAGAACGAGAAGCTGCGGAAACGCGAGGAGGACGCCGTCCGCCGGAAGTCGGATCGCGACCCCAACGCTCCGCCCGAGCCCGCCGCTCCGCCCGAGGGCTCGACCCCCGAACCGAGGATTTGAATCATGGCCCGCAAGAAAACCGCGCCCGACAACGGCTTTGCCTTCTTCGACGTGTTCTACACAGACGGGACGCGGAGTTCGCACCGCAAGGTGCCGAGCGAGGACCTCGGCGGCCTCGACGGCGACGAGCCGGCGCGGGCGCTCCTCGAGGCGCAGGACCAGCGCATCGCGGAACTGTCCGGCAAAGCCCGCCGGCCGATCTCCAGGATCGTCCGCTCCGACTAGCGCAGGCGCCCGGACGGGCGCTGGTGCAGGTTCCCATTCCCCTTTCGCTTTGGCGGCCAACTCCCTATAAACGGCGCGCTTTAGGCGCGGGTGCAGCGGCCCGCCGAGGATCGATTCAACATGCCCGCTCCGGTGTTCGTCCTTAACGGACCCAATCTCAACCTCCTCGGCACGCGTGAGCCGGGAGTTTACGGCACGACGACGCTGGCGATGATCGAGAACGATTGCATCGCCCGCGCGCAGCAGCTCGGGATCACGGTGGATTTCCGCCAAACCAATCACGAGGGCGAGCTCGTCGACTGGATCCAGGAAGCCTCACGGACCGCCGCGGGCATCGTCATCAACCCCGGCGCGTATACACACACGTCGGTCGCTATCCACGATGCCCTCAAGGCCGGGGGAAAACCCGTGGTCGAGGTGCATCTATCGAATATTTTTGCTCGCGAGCCGTTCCGTCATCATTCCTATGTGTCGCCCGTTGCGGCAGGAATCATCAGCGGCTTCGGCCCGCATGGCTATCTTCTCGCCCTCGAGGCGATTCACAGGCTGATCCCGGAATAAAAAGTCCTTCATGACCGAAAAGAAGAAACACGAGATCGACCAAGACCTCATCCGGCAGCTGGCCAGCCTGCTGAAGGAGACCGATCTTACCGAGATCGAGGTCGAGGGCGATGGGCGGCGCGTTCGCGTGGCCCGGCAGATCACCACCGTGTCGGTAGCAGCTCCTGCCTCGGTCGTCTCGACCGTACCAACCGGTCCGGGCGCCTCGTCGGCCGCCGGGGGGCCAATTCTCAACCACCCGGGCATGGTCACCTCGCCCATGGTCGGCACCGCCTACCGCTCGCCCGAGCCGGGCGCCCGTCCCTATGTCGATGTCGGCGACGCCGTCTCCGAGGGGCAGACGCTCGTCATTATCGAAGCCATGAAGACCATGAACCAGATCGCCGCCCCGCGCGCCGGGCGGGTGACCAAGATCCTGGTCGAGGACGGACAGCCCGTCGAGTTTGGCGAGCCGCTCCTGATCGTCGAGTAGCGGCGGCCGCGCCCCAAATGTTCAGCAAGATCCTCATCGCGAACCGGGGCGAGATCGCCCTCCGGGTATTGCGCGCGTGCAAGGAGATGGGCATCCCCGCCGTCGCGGTCCATTCGACCGCCGACGCCGAGGCGATGCATGTGCGCCTCGCCGAGGAGAGCGTGTGCATCGGCCCGCCGCCCGCGCGCGAGAGCTACCTCAACATCCCGCAAATCCTCGCCGCCTGCGAGATCACCGGCGCCGATGCCGTTCATCCCGGCTACGGGTTCCTGTCCGAGAACGCGCGCTTCGCGGAAATCCTTGCCGCGCACAAGATCACCTTCATCGGCCCGAGCGCCGAACACATCCGCACCATGGGCGACAAGATCGAGGCCAAGCGGACGGCCAAGCGCCTCGGCATTCCGGTCGTCCCCGGCTCGGACGGCATCACCAGCGACGCGCACGCCCGCCAGGCTGCCGAGGAGATCGGCTTCCCGGTGCTCGTGAAGGCCTCGGCCGGCGGCGGCGGGCGCGGGATGAAGGTCGCCCACACCCCCGAGGTCCTCCTCGAGGCGATCGCCAACGCGCGCGCCGAGGCCAAGGCCGCCTTCGGCGACGATACCGTCTATCTCGAGAAATATCTCGACAAGCCGCGCCACATCGAGATCCAGATCCTCGGCGACGGCAAGGGCTACGCCGTGCATCTGGGCGAGCGCGACTGCTCGCTGCAGCGCCGCCATCAGAAGGTCTGGGAGGAGGCGCCCTCCCCGGTCATCGACGAGGAGGCGCGCAATCGCATCGCCGGGACGGTCGCGAAGGCCATGGCCGACCTCGGCTATTCGGGCGCCGGCACGATCGAGTTCCTCTACCAGGACGGCGAGTTCTACTTCATCGAGATGAACACCCGCCTCCAGGTCGAGCACCCGGTGACCGAGGCGATCACCGGCGTCGATCTCGTCAAGGAGCAGATCAGGGTCGCCGCCGGCCTCGGCATCTCGTTCCGGCAGGAGGACCTCCGCATCAAGGGCCACGCCATCGAGTGCCGCATCAACGCCGAGGACCCACGCACCTTCGCGCCCTCGCCCGGCCGCATCACCTACTACCACCCGCCGGGCGGGCTCGGGGTGCGCGTCGATTCAGGCGTCTACCAGGGCTACAAGATCCCGCCCTACTACGACTCGCTGATCGGCAAGCTGATCATCTACGCGCCGACAAGGCAGGAGTGCCTTGCGCGCCTCCGCCGCGCCCTCGACGAGTTCGTGGTCGACGGGATCAGCTCGACCATCCCGCTCTTCCGCTCGCTGGTCGACAATGCCGACATCGCCCACGGCGACTACGACATCCACTGGCTCGAGAAGCACCTCGCCGGGGAGTAGTGCGACCACCCGCGGGGGCGTCTTCCTACTTGTCATTGCCGGGCTTGTTGTTCAGCCCGGGGAGATGGCTGACACCTGTTCGGAGACATCGCTGACAGTTGTGGGTGTGGTCAAGTG
>CAYOET010000191.1:0-2406 GCA_964402985.1 uncultured Bauldia sp.
GAGCCGCCGGCGAGGAGCTTGGTCTCGACGATCTCGTTGTTGTCGTAGACGTCATAGACAACGCGGATGCCGGTTTCGGCGGTGAACTGGTCGAGGACCGTCTCCTCGATATAGTCGGACCAGTTATAGACGTTGACGACGCGGTCCTGGGCCAGGGCCGCGGACGCGGCGCCGAGCAGGAGGCCGAGCGCAAGAGGCAGGCGGACATCGCGACGCGTCATCTGTTACTCCCGTCCAATCTGAGACGTTTTTGCGGTATGCCTTCAAGGAACCGCGGAAACCTTTGGTTCCTCCAGTGAACACCCGGAACAGGCTGCAAGCCAAGGGCCAATCCGGCCAGTGACGTTTTCATGACCGCAGCAGCCTCCAACCCCACCTTCCCCCTCCCCTGCCTGATCGGCGACATCGGCGGCACAAACGCGCGCTTTGCCCTCGTCGAGGAGGGCAGCAGCGGGTTCGGCGAGGTTTCGCGGATCGAGACCGTGGCGTTTCCCTCGTGCGAGGCGGGGATCGGGGCGAGCGCGTTCGCCCGTGGGGCGAAGCGGCCGCGCTCGGCCGTGCTCGCGCTCGCGGCGCCGATCCGCGGGGAAAGCGTGCGACTCACCAACTCGCCGTGGACGATCGACCCGCGTGGCCTGATTGAAGGGTTGGGCGTCTCGGAGGTTGTCCTCCTCAACGATTTCGAGGCGTTGTCGCTGTCCCTCCCGGCGCTCGGGAGCGGCGATGTCGAGGCCATCGGCGGGGGCGTTGCGGTGGAACGCCAGACGAAGCTGGTGGTCGGGCCAGGGACGGGGCTCGGCGCGGCGGCGCTCATCCCGACCGACGGCGGCTGGCTGCCAGTGCCAGGCGAAGGGGGCCATATCGATATCGGGCCGCGCTCGCGGCGCGACGAGGCGGTGTGGCGTCACCTCGCGCCGGGCGGCGAGCGGATCGCGGCCGAGGCAATCCTCAGCGGGCCCGGCCTCGTGCGGCTGTATGGTGCGGTCGTCCGGGCGGGCGGCGGCGAGCCGCGGCTGACCTCGCCCGCTCAGATCACCGAGGCGGCAGTGGTCCGGACCGACGCGGCGGCGGCGGAGACGCTCGAGCTCTTCGCGGTCCTTCTCGGGCGTTATGCCGGCGACCTCGCGCTGGTCTTCCTGCCGCGCGGCGGGGTTTTTCTCGCGGGCGGCATTTCGCTCCGTCTCGCCCGCTACCTTGCGACAAGCGGGTTTCGCGAGGCGTTCGTCGACAAGGAACCGCATCGCGCGCTGATGGAGCAACTCGCGACGCTGGTCGTGACCCACGCTCAGCCTGCCCTCGTCGGCATCGAGGCCCTGGTGCGCCGGCCCAGCCTCTATCGGCTGGATCTCGGGGGCCGGGTCTGGCGGTGAGGCCCCCCTCTTTCGGGGGGATCGAGCGCCCTTTGCTTTGCCGGCCGCCGGCGCGACAATCGCCCGACAGCGGGAGGGGACAAGGATGCGCGCGAGACGGCTCGGAACGGCGGCGGCTCTGACAACAGTCCTCCTCGGCGGCACTGGGGCGGCGGCGCAGGTACTCGGACCGAGCGCGCCCACCGACATCGTCGAGGTGATGCTGGAGACGAATTCGCCGGCCTGCACCAATGCCGGAACGAAGTTCGACACGCGCCTCATGCCGGACGGGACGGAAGCGCCCTTCGTCATTCCCGCCGGCCAGGTGCTGGTGGTGACCGAGATCGATATTCTCGGCTTTGGCGCAGCGCCGGGCGCCGGCGTGCAGACTCGCATCTTCCGCGGCGTCGGGATGGAGGTGAACATCGCCGCGATTCGCGAGTCGATCGCGGACGGCACCGGCCGCGCCTTCCACATCTACGATTTCGACCCGGGGATCGTGGTGGCGAGCGGCGGCGAGGTGTGCACCAACAACAACCTCAACATCACCACGACGGGCCGGCTGCGCGGCTACCTGGCGACCCCATAGCGGAAGGCTCCGGCGGGATCTCGGCGGCGCTCGGGCGTGTGGTGTGCGGCAGCAAGGATACACGTGCCGAGAGTTGTCTGGCACTGCTTTTCGACCGATTTTCGCGCGCTTATTGTTCCCTTCGACTCGCGGGGGAGATTCGAGATGAAGAAGGTCCTGTTGGCGGCGGCTGCGCTGGTGGCAGTCGGCACATCGAGCGCCGTGGCTGAGGTCTGGGTCGAGGCCGGCGTCCAGGCGGGCTACTATTCCGAGCCTCAGTTCAACTTCAGCGACATTTACGCGTCGGTATGGGCGCGTTTCATGGTGCGGACGCCTTCGGGCTTCAGCATGGATCTAGGCGGACAGGTCGGTCACGGATCGCCGTCAAACGACCCCGACTACACGTTCACCAACCTTGACGCCGATCTGTTCTACGCGAACGCGCAGTTCGCAGCCGGCGTGTATCTCGGCGCCTTCCGCACCAGCGAT
>CAYOET010000192.1:0-9840 GCA_964402985.1 uncultured Bauldia sp.
ACGACGCGATACGGCGTCCCCCGGGCGTCGAGTCGCGCCAGGGCCTCGACGGCGCCCGGCAACGGCTCGCCCTTGAGGATGATCACGCCATCGGCATCGAGCACGAAGGCGTCGATGTGTCGAAGAGCGGCCCGGAGCGCGGCGCGGTCGGTCGGTGGCATCGGCCCGATGGTAGGCTGCCGACTGGCCGCGCGGCGCGGCGATCGATGCTGAGGTGCACGGATGGGCCTGCTCGACGGCAAGAACGCGCTGATCTTCGGTGTCGCGAACGACCACTCGATCGCCTGGGGCATCGCGCGGACGCTGGGCGGGGCCGGCGCGCAGCTCGCCTTCACCTATCAGGGCGAGGAGCACGTGAAGCGGGTGACGCCGCTCGCGGCCTCGGTCGGGTCGTCGTTCCTGCAACCCTGCGACGTCGAGGACGAGGGGTCGGTGAAGGCGCTCTTCGCGCGCATCGACAAGGAATGGGGCTCGCTCGATTTCGTCATCCACGCGATCGCCTTCTCCGACCGGAACGAGCTGAAGGGGCGCTACGCCGACACGACGCGCGCCAACTTCGCCAAGACGATGATGATCTCCTGCTACTCATTCACGGAGATCTCGCGCGAGGCGGCGAAGCTGATGCCGAACGGCGGGTCGCTGATCACGCTGACCTACGCCGGCGCGACGCGAGTGGTCCCGAACTACAACGTGATGGGCGTCGCCAAGGCGGCGCTGGAGTCGTCGGTGCGCTATCTCGCCGTCGATCTCGGCGGGCAGAACATCCGCGTCAACGCGATCTCGGCGGGGCCGGTGAGGACGCTCGCCGGGTCAGTGGTTTCCGACTCGCGGTCGATGTTCAACTACCACAGCAAGAACGCCGCGCTCGGCCGCAACGTCTCGCTCGACGAGATCGGGGGCACGGCGCTCTACCTCACCTCGGACCTCTCGGCGGGCGTGACCGGCGAGGTGCACTTCGTCGATTGCGGCTTCAACATCACGTCGATGCCCAAGCTCTCCGAGCTGCAGGGTGACGCGGACCGCAGCAAGGTTGGGAAGTCCACAGCGGTTTAGCGAGCCGTACCGTCGGCTATTTCCCGTCTAGGGCTGCACAACGGTACGCCGCTGTTCGGGATGGGTAAGGCGCTGTTTCCGACGCATGCTAACGGCTGTGAAGGAAGTAGAAGGCTCGGGTGTAGAAAAGCGCTACGTTCTGAGGAAATACGCCCCAAGGGTTCAAGAACCACTCCGACCGCGTGCAACGCATTCTGCCGCTTATTGGTGACTCTTGCCATTCCTGCATACGCAGTTGGCAAGTCATGGACGCACGGTCGAGGTACGCGTACAGGACCGTTGCGTTGGGTGCCTCTAGGATTCGGAGTCCTAGCTGAGCCCTAGTGTCCGATTTCGCTCCCGTAACTTGCTCTAAGTCGTACCAAGTGCTGAAGCGGCAAACGTTGCTCGGAAGTGGCCGTGCATTTCCGCTTGAAGGCCTTTCAGCGAAACATAGCTCCAGGCCATCATCCAGGTGGTTTCCCAGATGAAGACCGATCCAATTGGCGTCGGCGATTGGGCTGTCGAACAACGAGGCGTTCGCAAGCTCCACAGGTATCGAGGTCGCTTCGCAACTGCATTCCTGGGGCGTAGAAAAGAGAAACGATCCCCCAGCGAAAACCGCCACTCCGAGGCAGGCGGCCAAAGACCATCTTGCGACTGGCGAGACCATCACTGATCGTCGTATCACCGTGTCAGGGACGTGTCAGCAGCGGCCGCGGTCGCCCGAACGCGCTAACAAGAACCGCGGTATGGGAGCGGGCGCGCCCTCGTTTCCAGCGAGTTGAGGCGGTAGACCGCGAAAACCCCGCGGCGGTCATCGTTTTCCCCTTGGAAGCCGCGTAGAACCTCCCACATCATGGGCGCGACACGCGCGCGAAGCTGGAGGGATGCCATGGCACAGGCCGTCGTAAAGTCACCGATGCAGTATCTCGACCTCGCCATGGGGAAGCTTCGCGACCTCGGGCTCGTCACCGAGACGCGCGGCGAGGAAGCGCCGATCGTCGGGCTCCTCGAGAAGATCACGCATCTCGACCCCGACAAGATCGCGATCATCGCCCGTACCCTCACCCAGATGAGCGTGTTCAACGAGGTGGTGCGCGAGCAGGTCTCGGAGATGTCGATCGGCGAGCGCTACCAGAAGATCGCCAACTCGTTCAACTCGATCAGAGACGACTCCAAGCGCATGGTCGATCAGCTCGACGACGGCAAGCTTTCGACCTTCGAGCGCGCCACCAACATGCTGATGAAGTTCTCGCGCGGCGACGTCGCCAAGCGCTTCGACGACATCAAGAAGGTCTATCTCGACGTCTCGCGCGACACCAAGAACAACATCACCAAGGAGCACACGATCCTCGATGCGTACCAGGATTTCCGAGGGGCGCTGAAGCAGGCCGAGGTGTCCGCGCTCGAAGTGCTGAAGCTCGCCGAGCAGAAGCTCGAGGCGGCGAAGACCGAACTTGCCACCGCGACGGCGGCGGTCACGGCTTACACGGGCACCGAGCCGGCGGAGCGGGCCAAGCTCGAGCTGCAGCGAGACGAACAGCTCCGGACGATGCAGAACGAGGACTCGCGCTATCAGATCGCCAAGGACCTCTCCGACAATCTGACCATCGGCTACAACACCTCCGAGGTGATCATGGCGCGGCTGATGCAGACCACCAACGCCAAGGAGCGGGTTTATCAGCAGGCGGTGTCGTTCTTCACCACCAACGAGTCGGTGCTGACGGCGCTCAAGGCCTCGTTCACCGGGATGTTCGGCCTCCATGAGTCGACGCAGACGCTCAACCAGATGAAGGAGGGCGTGTCGAAGTCGATCGAGGTGCTCTCCGAGATCGGCGGCAAGATCCAGGAAGAAGCGCTCCGGGCGGGCTACGGGCCGACGATCCGCGCCGACGCGGTCAAGAAGCTGGTCGACTCGGTGGTCAATTTCCAGGAGAAGTCGGGCCAGATCATCGCCGAGATGCGGACGCTGGCGACCAAGAATTCGGCGGAAATCCGCGAGGCGGTCGAGGACGGCAAGCGGCGCATGGCGCGCCTTGCCGCCGAAGGCAACGCGCTCGTCGTAGCCAATGGCTAGCACCGAGACCGCGGTCGCTCCGCTCGAGGAGCGGCCGCCGCCGCCCAAGCTCGACGAGCTGATGCTGGCGATGGACGTGGTCGACACGCTCCGCCACCAGGACATGCTCGTCCAGAAGGAGCTGACGCAGGAGGGCCGCGACGAGGTTCTCAAGGCGCGGCTCCGCGAGATGTATGTGAGCCAGGGGCTCACGGTCACCGACCGGATCCTCGACGAAGGCATCAAGGCGCTCAAGGAAAGCCGCTTCAGCTACACGCCGCGCGGCACCGGTTTCGCGCGGACCATGGCCAATGCGTGGGTCAACCGCCGGGCCGTCGGCACGGCGTTCGCGGCGGCGGTCGTGGTGCTGGCGCTGGTGGTCGGGTGGAACTCGATCCGGGCGGGCAGCGAGCGGCGCGCGGCCGAACAGGCGCGCATCGAGCTCACCGAGACGCTGCCGCGGCAACTGCAGACGGTGGGCGAGGCGACGCTCGCGGCCGCGAGCGACCCCAACGCCCGCGAGGACGTGCAGCAGCTGATCGCGGATGGGCAGGCCGCGCTGACGCTCGGCAACGCCGCCGGCGCGCGCGCGGCGATCGCGGGCCTCGAGGCGGCGCGCACCGCCCTCGTCCAGACCTACGAGCTGCGCATCGTGAACCGGCCCAACGAGGATACGGGCGTGTTCCGCATCAACGACGCCGCGCCGGGCGGGCGCAACTACTACCTCATCGTGGAAGCCGTCACGCCGGAGGGCCGCGTCCTCTCGCTCCCGATCCTCAGCGAGGAGACCAACCAGACCGAGACGGTCAGCAAATGGGGCCAGCGCGTGCCCGTCGAGACCTATAACGCGGTCGGGCGCGACAAGAGCGACAACGCGATCATCGAGAACAACATCCTCGGCGAGAAGCCGCGCGGCACGGAGGAGGTGCGCTACACGATGAACGCCCTCCCCGGCCGCATCACGGATTGGGACTGAAATGATCTCGGCCAACGAAGCGTATTCGACCCTCCAGCAGGCCCTCTCCGGCGTTCGCCGTGACGAGGACCGGCTGAGCGCGATGCTGCGCTCGGCCGAAGAGGACGCCGCGCGCCTTCGCGAGCGCCAGGCCGAGGGGTTCCGGGCCCTGGCCCGGATGCGGCTCGACGCCATCGCGCGCGACGAGGTCGTGGGTCAGCTCGAGTCGGCCGAGCAGCGCGCCAAGCAGGTGCTGGCCGAGCGGCGCATCGCGCTCGCGCGCGCCACGGCCGAGCGGGAGAAGCTCGAGGATCAGGTCGAGGCCGCCGAGGCGGAGCGCGCCGCGCGGGCGAAGGCGCTCGACGCGGCGCTCGAACCGGTCGAGGCGCTGACGGAGGCGACCGAGGCGCGGATGCCGAGTATCCCCGCGTGGGTGGACCAGGTGGAGCGCCTCAAGGCGGCGGAAGCCACGGCCGCGGCCGCCGAGGACAAGGCCAAGCAGGCCGAGGGCGACCGCGACCAGAAGGGCAAGCCCTACGAGGCCGACAATCTTTTCATCTATCTCTGGAAGCGCGGCTACGGCACCTCGGCGTACCAGGCGGGCACCATCGCCCGCACCTTCGACGGCATGGTCGCTCGGCTGATCGAGTACGACGCGGCGCGGCCCAACTACTACATGCTCACCGAGATTCCGCGGCGCCTCCGCGAGCACGCGACGCGGCTACGCGAGGATGTCGAGGGGGAGATCGACAGGCGCGAGGAGATCGAGCGGAAGGCGCTCGAGGATGCCGGTATCGTGCCGCTCGAGAAGGCGGTCGACGCCGCCGAGGATGCGGTCGAGGTGGCCGACGGCAAGCTGAAGGCGCTGCAGACCAAGCTCGCCGAGCTCGACAAACAGCAGGCCCCGCTTCTCGACGAGCGCCAGGACGCGGCACTGACCGGCGCGGTCGAGGAGCTCGCCACGGCGCTCCGCCGCGAGGACCTCAACACGCTCTACCGCCGGGCCCAGGAGACGCCGACGCCGGAGGACGAGAAGATCGTCACCGCGCTTCGCGACGTCGAGGGCGCGCTGGTGCGCAAGGCGGCCGAGGCGGAGGAGGTGCGCAAGACCGTCGTCGACATGGCGCGGCGGCGGAGCGAGCTGGAGCGCTCGGAATCGAGTTTCCGCACCTCGGGTTACAACCACCCGCTCGGCCAGTTCATGAACAACGTCGTGATCGCGCAAATCATCGCGGGGATGATCCGCGGCAACGCGTCGGCGCGCGACCTCGAGGACGCCTACCGCAACGGCTACAGCCGGCGGCCCGGCAACGACTCGTTCGGCGGCGGAATCCGCCTGCCGCGGAGCGGACAATGGGGCGGCGGCGGGTCATGGGGCGGCGGGGGTGGCGGCGGCCGCTCGGGCGGCGGCGGCTTCCGCACCGGCGGACGGATGGGCGGCGGCGGCGGCTTCAGGACCGGCGGCCGGTTCTAGGCGCCAGGCCCTTGTGATATCGTGGAGCCATGACCCGGCTTCTTCAGAAGGCGCTCGCGGAGGCGTCGGCCCTTCCCGACGCGGATCAGGACAAGATCGCGCGAGAACTCCTCGATCATGTGGAGCGGTTGCGTGCGCTCCGCGCCGAGATCCAGCGCGGCCTCGACTCGCTCGACCGCGGCGCTGGGCAGCCGCTCGACCTCAACGCCGTGAAGCTTCGCGCTCGCGGGCCCGAGCGCGGTGGCCGAGGGTAGCGTCGTCTGGTCGCCGGAGGCGATCGAGGATCTCGTTGCGATCTGGAGATTCCTCGCTCGGCAGGCCTCTTCGTCCGTTGCCGATCAGACCCTCGATGGCATCGATCGTCCGTGTGATTGACGGCCGGCGCGATTTGGCGGCGATCTTCGAGGACTGACGTGGCGCCCGAGCGGGGAACGGTGGAGCAAGACCTGCGAGTCGAACAGACGAGCCTCGATGAGCTGCCGCGGATTCTCGACTGGGCGGCGGCGGAGGGGTGGAATCCGGGGCTCGGGGATGCGTGGGCGTTTCACGCGGCGGACCCCGAAGGGTTCCTGACGGGGTGGCTCGGGGATCTGCCGGTCGCGGCGATCTCCCTCGTCCGCTACGGGGGGAAATTCGCCTTCCTCGGCCTCTATATCTGCCGGAAGGAGTTCCGCGGGCGCGGCTACGGCATGGCGATGTGGCGGGCGGCGATGGCGCTCGCCGGGTCGCGGACGGTCGGGCTCGACGGGGTGGTCGAGCAGCAGGCCAATTACGCGAAATCGGGGTTCGTCTACGCGCACCGGAGCGTGCGCTACGCGGGCGTGGTGCCGGTGCGGCCCGAGCCGAGCGCGGAGATCGTGCTGATCCAGCCCGACATAAATCCCGAGATCGAGGCGTTCGACCGGGCGCATTTCGGGTTCAAGCGCGAGGCGTTTCTTCGCCAGTGGCTGAGCCCCGGCTACTGGCGCGACAATTTCGCCTTCATCGAGGACGGGCGCGTCGCGGGCTATGGCGTGATCCGCGATTGCCGCGAAGGGGCGAAGATCGGGCCGCTGTTCGCCGAGTCCCTGCCGGTGGCGCGAAGACTCCTCCTCGCGCTCGCGGCGAAGCGGCCCGACAAGACGATCTATCTCGACCTGCCCGAGCCGAACGGCGCCGCCGTCGCGCTCGCCGAGGGGCTTGGGATGAAACCGCAGTTCGAGACCGCGCGGATGTACAAGGGCCCCGCCCCGAAACTGCCGCTCGAGCGGATCTACGGGATCACTACGTTCGAGCTCGGGTAGCGGCGCGCCCTCGAGCGCGCGGCCCTTCCCGGGAGCGGAATGGCCATGAGCCGGGTCTCGGCATGGTCAGTCGGAAGGTCGATCACGTAGCCGTCGACGAGTTCGTAGGAAGCGGTCTGCGACCACGCCGGGCCCGGACCGGCAAGCGGCACCAGGGCCAGGAGAAGAGCCGCCCAGCCGCGACGCATCCCTACTCCACGAACACCGTGACGCGGGCGGATTGGCCGTTGGCGTCGATGACGGAGAGGGTGACGTAGCCGGGGCCGTCGGCGTTCCAATTGGTCTCGCGGGCGAAGGCGGAGCGGCCGAAGGGGGCGCCATTCGCGAAGAAGGTGAAGGGCGGCGCGCCGTTGCGGATCTTGATCATCAGGGGGCTCGCCGAAGCCGAGCCGACGCCGAGATCGACCTCGACGCCGTCGAGCGGGAAGGCGATCTCGGGGGCGGCGTTGCGGGCGACGATTTCCTCGTCGGGGTGGCGGAAACGGCGGAGCGGCGGGGGCAACGCGGCGGTCGAGGAGGCCATCAGCGCGCCGGGGGGCGGGGCGGCGAGCGGGACGGCGGGCGTGCCGAGGCGGTCGAAGCTCTCGAAGAGGAGCGGGGCGGCGGTGACGATGCCGGAGAGGCCGGAGACCGGCGCGCCGTCGGGACGGCCGGCCCACACGCCAATGACCGTGCGCCCGTCGAAGCCGATCGCCCAGGCGTCGCGGTAGCCGTAGGACGTGCCGGTCTTGTAGGCGATGCGGCCGGGCGAGCCGTTGAGCGGCGGCGGGGTGCCGGAGAGGATGTCGGCGACGTACCAGGCGGCGACCTGGTCGAGGACCAGCGCGCCGGTTTCGGCGCGGGGTGGGTTAACGCCGTCGTGGAGCGCGACCGCGTTGCCGCCGCGGGCGATCGCGGCGTAGGTCGAGACGAGATCGCGGAGGGTGAGGCCGACGCCGCCGAGGCCGATGGCGAGGCCGGGGGCGGTGAGGTCGGGAAGCGTCGGGGAGGCCCCTGCCCGCTCGAGGCGCGAGACGAGGCGGGCGGGGCCGACGGCGTCGAGGACGACGACCGCGGGCGAGTTGAGCGACTCGGTGAGCGCCTCGCGGATGGTGACCGTGCCGCGGTGGAAGCCGTCGAAATTCTCGGGAACGTAGCCGCCGAAGGCGGTGGGGCGATCCTCGATGATGCTCTCGGGATGGGCGAGGCCGAGCTCGAAGCCGAGGCCGTAGATGAGCGGCTTCAGGGTCGAGCCGGGAGAGCGGAGCGCCATCGTCATGTCGACGAAGCCGTCGCGGGTTTCCGACAGGAGGTTCGCCGAACCGACCGAGGCGAGGATGTCGCCGGTGCGGTGGTCGGCGACGACGATGGCGACGGAGAGATTGGGGTCGAGCGCGGCGGCGCGAGCGCCGGCGAGGCGCTCCAGCGAGGACTGGAGGTCGCGCGAGACGGTGAGCGGGATGACGCGCTGTCCGGGCAGCATCGCCACCGCTTCGCTCGCAAGATGCGGGGCGAGGATCGGGAAGTCGCGGCGGGCGGTCGGGACGCGCTCGCGCTTGGCGGCTTCGGCCTCCTCGGCGGCGAGCACCCCGGCGAGGACCAGGCGGTCGAGGACGCGGTCGCGGGCGGCTCTGGCGGCGTCGGCGAAGCGGTCGGGACGGCGCGCCTCGGGCGATTGCGGGAGGGCGACGAGGAGCGCAGCCTCGGCGGTGGTCAGGCGGCCCGGCTCCTTGCCGAAATAGGCGAGGGTCGCGGCGCGGATGCCCTCGATATTGCCGCCATAGGGGGCGAGCGCGAGGTAGAGGGCGAGGATGTCGTCCTTGGCGAGATCGCGCTCGAGCGCGCGGGCGTGGACGATCTGGCGGAGTTTTCCGGAAAGGTCGCGGGTCGGCTCGGCCTCGATGAGGCGCGCGACCTGCATGGTGAGGGTCGAGCCGCCGGAGACGATGCGGCCGTTCACGAGGTACTGGCCGGCGGCGCGCGTCATCGCCCGCCAGTCGACGCCGTGGTGGTCGCGGAAGCGGCCGTCCTCATAGGCGATGAGCATTTCGATGAAATGCGGGTCGACCTCGGCGAGGGTCACGGGGAGGCGCCAGCGGCCGTCCTGCGTGGTGAAGGGGCGGAGGAGTTTCCCGTCGCGGTCGACCACGACCTGCGACATCGGGAGGGTCGCGATGTCGGGGGCGGCGGGGAGCGTCAGCGCGATGGTCTCGACCGCGAAAGCGGTCATGCGGGCGGCGAAGGCGGTCGTTGCGAGGAGCAGGATTCCAGCGACGGCCGCGAGTTGCAGCCGCACTTTCCAACCGGTCCTGGCGCCTTCGGTCGTCATTTCACGACGGGGCCTCGCTAACCCCGATCCGAGTATCTTTCACCTCTCCCCGGTGGGGAGAGAGCCTGCCCCGGACCCGATCCGGGGTCGAAACGCGCAGCGTTTCGGGGTGGGGTGACCACCGACGGTGCGGCTTGTTCGAACCAACCTGGGGGAAGCGGTGTTTAACGTGAAACACCCCCGGGAGCGGCCGGAGTGGCGTATGATGGAGAGACCCACCCGCCAAACCGGTGCAAACGGCGGGAACCGGCCGCGATTCGGCCATGATGCGTTCCAAATGTTGTGGCGCCCGGCCGCTTTCTGCTAGAGCGCGCGGTGCGGCGGGCTGGTGGCACTGATGTCGAGATAGTCCTGCGCTCCGGGCGATGCAAACCGGCGGCGCGCACATGATCCATGCGGCGTGGCCGCCAAGGGAGACCGCCGGCGCTTGGGAGTGCTCCGCAACTTCATCGCCGGCGTGGGTGCCGCGATCGGTGCCGCCATCCCCGGCGGCGATCCGGCGACGCCCGCGCCCGACGATCCCGCGGTGCTCGCAGCGGCGGGCGAGATCGCGCCGATCCCCTACCCCAACCCGCTCTTCCTCACCGGCGCCGACACCTCCGGCGACACCGTGGCGCACGAGCCTTCGGACGTACCGGCCGCGATCGCGGATGAAGTGCCAGCGCCCCGGCCCGCTCCTGCAGAAGCCGAGGCCGAAGCTGCCATTGCCGAGCCCGGCGCGGCCGTGCT
>CAYOET010000193.1:0-8557 GCA_964402985.1 uncultured Bauldia sp.
GGCCGCATCATCAACAACGGTTCGATCTCGGCGCACGCCCCGCGCCCGTTCTCGGCGCCCTACACCGCGACCAAGCACGCCATCACCGGCCTCACCAAGTCGACCTCGCTCGACGGCCGCGCGCACGACATCGCGTGCGGCCAGATCGACATCGGCAACGCCGACACCGACCTTGCCGCCGGCATGGTCAAGGGCGCGATGCAGGCCAACGGCACGCGCATGGCCGAGCCGCTGATGGACGTCGTCTATATCGGCCAGGCAGTCAGCTACATGGCCAGCCTGCCGCTCGACACCAACGTCCAGTTCCTGACCGTGATGGCGACCAAGATGCCGTACATCGGGCGGGGGTAGCTCCACCCGTCATCCCGGGCCGTGTGCCGCGAAGCGGCATCACGAGACCCGGGACCCCGCGCAAGAAGTCCGCGAAGCGGACCGCATTTCCGTTTCGCGTTGGAAGACGCGCTGGTCGCGCAGAAAGAGTCGCGGCTTCGCCGCGACGTCAGTGGCGCTGGGTCCCGGACGCCTTCGCTACGCTTCGGCTCCGGGATGACGGGTTAGGCCTTCCGCACCGTCACCGGCGAGCCTGACCGAACCGGCTTGAGGACCTTCACGTCGCCCTCGGCCTTGGCCCACACATTCGCCGGGCTGGCGAGCCGCAGCTCGTCGCCGCGCGAAGCCGGCGTGCGGCCAAAGGCGATAGCGATGGCGTCGCCGGGCGGCCAGTAGGCGATGTCGCCCGCGGTCATGAGGTCCGTGGCCTCGTCCTCCTCCTCAACCGACACGTCGGTCGAGAAATAGACCTCATCGCCCCAGGTCATCACGCTCGCCGATATCGGCAGCGCGGCCCAGATCGCGTTGGCGGTGGGCGTGTCCTTGAGCTGGATGGTGAGAGTGACGCCGGAGAATTCGAGAACCGCGCGACGTGCCGCCATGTGCCCCTAGTGCAATCGGTTGAGGGCGACCGCGATCGCGCGATCGCCCTTGATCGGACAATGGGCCACCCGAACCGAATGGAGCGGCCCTTCGATCTCCCGCTGCCAGAAAGCGAGGAAGCGGGCAAGCTCCGGGAACTCGGGCGCGAGATCGTAGTGCTGCCAGACGAAGACCTGCAGGAGGTCGAGATGGTCGGGCATGCGGTAGACGATGCGGGCGGTGGTGAGGCCGAACCCGGCCGCTTCGGAAGTGCTGAGCTGGTGAATCATCGAGGTCCTCATGGGACCTTCAGGCTCGCGCCCGGCGCGCCGTCAGACAACACGAAAAACGCAAAAAGCGCTGCACCGCCAGTCGATTAGCAGCATAGCCACCGCTCTGCTGACACCGCAAATGAGAAGGGCCCGTCTCTCGACGGGCCCTTCGATCCTATGGCGTGGGCGCCGGAGCCGGGGTTGCCGGCGGAGCCTCGGGCGTTGCCGGAGGCGGAGCGGGCGCCTGCGGGTCGCCCGCCGGGGCCGGCGCCTCGGGCGCGGGACGGCTCGCCGCGGCGGATAGCCGCCAGATCGTGCCCGAGCCGTCCTCGCTGATCAGGATCGCTCCGTCCTTGGCGATGCCGATGCCGACCGGCCGTCCCCACACCTCGTCGGCCGAGATGACGAAGCCGGTGACGAGATCCTCGTAGAGGCCGGTCGGCTGGCCGTCGGTCATCCGTACGCGGATCACCTTGTAGCCGGTGCGCTTGCCGCGGTTCCACGAACCGTGCAGCGCGACGATCACGTCTCCGGTCAGCTCGGCCATGTTGGCGCCCTCGTAGAAGGCGAGGCCGAGCGGCGCCGAGTGGGCTTGGATGAGGACGTCCGGCGTGACGACATACTGGCGAAGGTCGGGGCGCTCGGCCTCGTGGCGCGGGTCTTCGCGGGCGCCGATATAGTACCAGGGCCAGCCGTAGAAGCCGCCGCTCTGGACGCGGGTGACGTAGTCGGTCGGCAGGTCGTCGCCGAGGCCGTCGCGCTCGTTGGTGGCGCACCACGGCGAGCCGGTGTTGGGCTCGATGGCGAGGCCCGAGCAGTTGCGGATGCCGCTCGCGTAGTACCGCAGTTCCGACCCGTCGGGATTGGCGACCAGCACCGCGGCGCGGCCATCCTCGCTGCCCCAGGCGGCGCCGACCATGCGCTGCTGCTCGTGCTGGGCGATCTCCGCCTCGCCCATCCGCTCCATGTCTTCGGCCACGTTCGACTCCGAGCCGACCGCGATGAAGAGCTGCGTGCCGTCAGGCGAGAAGCCGACGTCGCGGGTCCCGTGACCGCCGATCGGCAAGTCGGGGACGATCACCTCCGGCGCGGCGCTCGCCGTCATATCGCCCGCCGCGTAGGGGACGCGGACGATCTGGTTCTCCTCGCCGATGTAGAGATATTCGGGGTTCTCGCCGGGCGGGTAGAAGGCGAGGCCGTAGGGGCCGTTGAGACCGGTCGCGTACTCGCCGCTCTCGGCGGGAACGCCATCCGGGCCGGGGCGGAACACGCGGATCGTGCCGGCCTGGCTCTCCGCCACGAACACGTCGCCGTTGGGAGCGACCTCGATGGTCCGCGGGCCGTCGAGCCCTTCGGCGAAGAGGTCGATCTTGTAGTCCTCGCCGACGATAGGCACCGCGCCCTCGGGCCGGGGAACGACGGCGGGACCGTTCGACGCCGACTCGCTCGCGAACGGATCGGGCAGATCGCGCGGGGTGATCAGCCACAGCTGCCCCGGCTTGTTGGCCTGCCAGTCGGTGACGAAAGCTTCTTCCCCCGAGAGGATTTCGCTGTCTGCTGCAAACTGCGCCACGGCTAACCCCGAACTGGCGGCAAACGCCGACACGGCAGCCATCGCGAGCAAACGAGCTCTTCGCATTGTAGACTCCTCATTGAGGGGCACCCGCGGGTAAACTGACGCGAGCGGAATGGGTTCAATTTCGGGCGTCGCACTGTTGGGCCCTGCGGTTCTGCCCTGAAAGCAAGGACGAAGTCCATGGCAGGTTCCGGAGTTAACCAAGGCTTGAACGGCGCGGCATCGGGCGCACTTCTTGCGTGGTACGAAGCGATGGGGGTCGACGTGGTCGTCGGCGAGGTTCCGGTCGACCGCTTCGCGCTCCGACGGGCGCCCGCTGCGCCGCCTCCAATGCCGGAGACAGCCGAGATCGTGGAGCCCGATCCCCTGCCCGCCCCGTCGATCGTCCCGCCGCGGGCCCGCGCCTCCTCGGCCGAGCCGGTGCTGGCGACGGACGAGACCGCGCGCGAGGCGAACAGGGTCGCCGCCGCCTGCGCCACCCTCGAGGAGTTGCGGAGCGCGCTCGAACGCTTCGAGGGCTGCAATCTCCGGCTCACCGCGCGGAGCCTCGTCTTCGCCGACGGCAAGCCGGGCAGCCGCCTGATGCTGGTCGGCGAGGCGCCGGGCCGCGAGGAGGATCTTCAGGGCCTTCCCTTCGTGGGTCGCTCGGGACAGCTTCTCGACCTCATGCTCAAGGCCATCGGGCTGTCGCGGAGCGAGGTTTACATCGCCAACGTCGTTCCCTGGCGGCCTCCGGGCAACCGCACGCCGACCCCGCAGGAGACCGCGATCTGCCGTCCCTTCATCCAGCGCCAGATCGAGCTCTCGGCGCCCGAGTTCCTGATCTGCCTCGGCGGCGCCGCGGCCAAGGAGCTGATGCAGACCAACGAGGGCATCCTCCGCCTGCGCGGCCAGTGGCGGAGCTTTCCGCTCGGCGATGGGACCATCCGCGCGATGGCGACTCTCCACCCCGCCTACCTCCTCCGCCAGCCGCTCCAGAAGCGGCTCGCGTGGCGTGATTTCATGGCGATCCGCGACGCGCTTGGCCCCTCCATCGCGACCCACTAGGAGCGTACGACCGATGCGATCAGCAGCCGCCGCCCTCCTCTTCGCTGCCCTCGCCGCGCCCGCGCTCGCCGCCGACTCGTCGGAGCGCGAGATCCTCGGCTTCTCGGCCGACGGGAGCCACTTCGCGTTCGAGGAATACGGCGTCCAGGACGGATCGGGGTTCCCCTACTCGAATATCTTCATCATCGAGACCGCCACCGACACCTGGCTGCCCGGCACCCCGATTCGCGTCCGCACCGACCTCGACACGGCTGAGCTCGCCGACACCCGCTTCCGGGCGCGGTCGGAGGCGCAGCCGCTCCTCACCAGCTACGCCATCGGCGCGCCCGCCGACCTCGTCGTCAGCAACCCGCTTACCGAGCTTTCCGCCGACCCGCATCTGGTTCGCTTCGAGCCGCGGCTGATCTACCCGCGCATGGGCGAGGAGTGGACGGCCGCGATCGAGGAACTGCCGCTCCCTGCGCGCAACTGCCCGACCGACTCGGCCTATCATGGCTTCCGGCTCACGCTCACCGGCCCCGACGGGCAGGCGCGCATCCTCAACGACGACCGCAGCATCCCCGACAGCCGCAACTGCCCGTTCAACTACGCGATCTCGGACGTGCTGACCTATTATCCCGAGGCCGGCCAGCCGGCCCTGGTGATCATGATCAGCGTCTTCTCGTACGGGTTCGAGGGGCCCGACCGGCGCTTCCTCGCGGTGGTGACGCGGCTTTGACGATCGACGCCGCCGCGCCCGGGACGACCCTCCGCCGCAGCGCCCTTCGCGACGCGTTGGCGTTCGCGATCTTCTACACCCTCGGCGCCACCTTCTCGGTGGTCGTCGGCTGTCTCGCTTCCGGCTGGCAGGCCGACGATCGCCTGCGCTCGTTCCTCGGCCTCGTCGCCATGGCGAGCTTCTTCGCCGCTCTCTTCTCGTGGATTGCTGCGAGCCTCGCCGCCGGACGCCGGCCACCGCCTGCGCGCTTCGCCGCCATGCTCCTCGCGCTCACCCTGTCGACGGCGCTGGCAACCGCGTTCCTGTTCTTCCTCTCGCACTTCTTCGCGCCAGGGAACGATCACGCGCCGCTCCTCAGTCGGGGCTTCCTGGTCGAGCTGTTCCACAGCGCCCTGTCGGTGACCTACCTTTTCATCGTCACCGGCCTTCGGCTGTTCTTCCCGGTCGGGCTCCTCGTCATGGTGCTGGCGAGCTACTCCTTCGCCGTGCGGCGAGAATTGTGACGCATGGCCGGGTCTGCTAGACCGCGCGCTGTCCCCTTCCCTCACCGAAGCCGCCCATGATTCCGCGCTACTCCCGGCCTGCCATGGTGTCCATCTGGTCGGACGAAACCAAGTTCCGCATCTGGTTCGAGATCGAGGCCGCGGCGCTCGAGGGCATGGCCGAGATCGGCGCCGCGCCGAAAGAGGCGGCGGAGATCGTCCGCAAGAAGGGCGACGCAGCCAAGTTCGACGTCAAGCGCATCGACGAGATCGAACGTGAGGTGAAGCACGACGTCATCGCTTTCCTCACCCACCTCAGCGAGATCGTGGGACCCGAGGCGCGCTTCGTCCACCAGGGGCTGACCTCGTCGGACGTCCTCGACACCTGCCTCAGCGTGCAGCTGGTGCGCGCGAGCGACCTCCTCCTCGCCGACCTCGACACGCTTCTCGACGCGCTGAAGCGCCGCGCGGTCGAGCACAAATACACCCCGACCATCGGGCGCAGCCACGGCATCCACGCCGAGCCCACCACCTTTGGCCTCAAGCTCGCGCAGGCCTATGCCGAGTTCGACCGCAACCGCGAGCGGCTCCAGGCCGCGCTCTCCGAGATCGCGGTTTGCAAGATATCCGGGGCGGTCGGCACCTTCGCCAATATCGACCCACGCGTGGAGGCCCATGTCGCCAAGACGCTGCGGCTGCACCCCGACCCGGTGTCGACCCAAATCATCCCCCGCGACCGTCACGCGATGTTCTTCGTCACGCTGGGCGTGATCGCCTCGTCGGTCGAGAGGCTGGCGACGGAGATCCGCCACCTGCAGCGCACCGAGGTCGGCGAGGTCGAGGAATATTTCTCGCCCGGGCAGAAGGGCTCGTCGGCGATGCCGCACAAGCGCAACCCGGTGCTCTCCGAGAACGTCACCGGCCTCGCCCGCCTGGTCCGCTCGATGGCGCTGCCGGCGATGGAAGATGTCGCACTGTGGCACGAACGCGACATCTCCCACTCGTCCGTGGAACGTGTCATCGGGCCGGACGCCACTATCGCGCTCGACTTCGCTCTGAACCGCCTAGCTCAAGTAGTCGACAAGCTCGTCGTCTATCCCGAGCGGATGCAGAAGAACCTCGATAGCCAGGGCGGACTCGTCCATTCGCAACGCGTTCTTCTCGCCCTCATCGACACGGGACTCGCGCGCGAAGACGCCTACCAGCTTGTGCAGAAGCACGCGATGGTCGCCTGGAAGGACGACGGCTCGCTCCTCCAGCTTCTGAAGGACGATCCGGAAGTCACGAAGAAGATTAAGAAAAAGGAGCTCGATGAACTCTTCTCGCTAGACTACCACTTCAAGCACGTAGACACGATCTTCGAGCGTGTCTTCGGCAAGGGAGTCTAGTCGGAAGCCTAGAGCGGGGCCCAAAAATAGAGGAGCCGCTCTTTCGAGCGGCTCCATCTCAGCCCACAGCCCCATTCCGTAGCGCCGACCCAGTCTTCGCGGGTTCGGTGCAATGTCTTTCGAAGACAAACCTATTCCGGGAAGGGTGTTAGACTCAACTGGCAAGCTGACCAAAGGGTTATTCTTCCGGCCGCTGTTGCGGAAAGGGCACGGCGGAAGGTCACAGGCCGGATCGGAATCGAACGATCCCGCCATTCTGGACTTCGCTGATCTCTTAGAGACGCCCAGCCGCTACCGGCCCGAGGATCGCCCCGGGTCCGCCCATCACCGCTAAGTGATTGCGATCTAAGTGTTTCGCGGCTCGGTCCGGACCTGCTCGACGGCCTTGGCCATGAGCTCGTCCATCTCGCGGCGGATCTGGTGCTCGGATCGCACGACGCCCGCGGCGGCGAGGTCGGCGGCAATCTTCCGGTAGACGTCTTCCTCGCCGGCCTCGGCGAAATCCGCCTGGACCACCGACTTGGCATAGGTGTCGGCGGCCTCCCCGGCCATTCCCATCGCCTCGGCGGCCCACAGGCCCAGAAGCTTGTTGCGGCGGGCCTCGGCGCGGAAGCGAAGCTCCTCCTCGAGCGCGTATTTGTTCTCGAAGGCGTCTTTCCGTTTGTCGAACGTGGTCATCGAAGCTTTCCGCCGCAAAAACGCGAGATTGGGACCCTAGGCTTGAATAGCCGTCGAGTTTCCCCAAATCAATGCATACCGCCCCTGTCTGCGACGAAGTCTAGCCGGTGGTTTCCTTGTGGAATCACACCCCATCGGCTAGGGTCTTCAGGCGGCGGCGATGCAAAGCATTGCAACTCGGCCGCTCGGCACGTCGCCATGGCGAGCCCTCTCCGTGGACCTGCCCGATGGATTTTCCTGAACAGCGGTATGTACCTATGAACCGTCGCCGTCGGATTTACGAAGGCAAGGCCAAGATTCTATTCGAGGGCCCCGAGCCGGGGACGCTCATCCAGTTCTTCAAGGACGACGCGACCGCGTTCAACAAGAAGAAGCACGAGATCGTCGACGGCAAGGGTGTGCTCAACAACCGCATTTCCGAGCACATCTTCAATCATCTCAATAAGATGGGCATTCCGACCCATTTCATCCGCCGGTTGAACATGCGTGAGCAGCTCATCCGCGAGGTTGAGATCATCCCGCTTGAGGTCGTGGTGCGCAACGTCGCCGCAGGCTCGCTGGCGACTCGCCTCGGCATCGAGGAAGGCACCGTTCTGCCGCGCTCGATCATCGAATTCTATTACAAGAACGACGAGCTCAACGACCCGATGGTGTCGGAAGAGCACATCACCGCCTTCGGCTGGGCGACCCCGCAGGAGATCGACGACGTGATGGCCCTCGCCATCCGCGTCAACGACTTCCTCTCCGGCCTCTTCCTCGGCATCGGCATCCAGCTCATCGACTTCAAGATCGAGTGCGGGCGCCTGTGGGAGAACGATCTCATGCGGATCGTGGTCGCCGACGAGATCTCGCCCGACAATTGCCGGCTGTGGGACGTTCAGACCCACGACAAGCTCGACAAGGACCGCTTCCGCCGCGACCTCGGCGGCCTCCTGGAGGCCTACCAGGAAGTCGCGCGCCGGCTCGGCATTCTCATCGAGCCGGAACGGCCCAAGGGCACCGGCCCGGTTCTGGTTCAGTAGTGCATCAGGGCGCCCCTTTCGGGCGCCCTCCGGTTTCAGGATGGTCATGAAGGCGCGTGTCACTGTCACGCTGAAGAACGGCGTACTCGATCCCCAGGGCAAGGCCATCGAAGGCGCGCTCAAGAGTCTAGGCTTCGGCGGGGTCGAATCGGTTCGGCAGGGGAAATTCTTCGAGCTCGAGCTGCGCGGCTCCGATCCGGCGACAGCGAAGGCGGAACTCGCCAAGATGTGCGACAAGCTTCTCGCCAACACCGTGATCGAGAACTACCGGGTGGATCTGGGATAGCGGGCGGTCAGATGGCCGAAGTATCCAACGAGCTGATCTACGAGGTTCTGAAGCAGGTTCCGGAGCGCGGAGCTATAACGGACCGGAAGGTAGACGAACTGAAAGCCGAGATGAACGCAGTTCGCGGCCACCTGATCGCCATGCAGCAGGACATCCACAATATCTATACGATCCTC
>CAYOET010000194.1:0-10960 GCA_964402985.1 uncultured Bauldia sp.
GGCCGCCGGCGAAGCCGCCAACGACCGCGCCGGCGAACATCACTAGCGTCTCCGGCCAATGCACCACGCCGCTCGCAATGAGGATGCCCACCGTCGCCGCCGAAACCACGGTGGAGAGGAGGTTCTTCATCGCGTTGACGGAGCGCAGTTCCTGCGGCGTGACGAGCGAGAGGATAGCGAGCATCATCACGCCGAGCCCGGCGCCAAAATAGCCGCCATAGACCGAGGCGAGGGCGAAGCCCGCTGCCGCTGCCGGTGGCGTATGCTCGCCGGGCTTGGCTCCGGCACTCCGCGCGCGGGCCTGGATAAACGGAGCGAGCGCGAAAAGGAGCGTCGCGAGGCCGATCAGCGCCGGGACGAGGACGAGGAAGATCTGCCCTGGGGTGAGAAGCAGGAGCCCCGCGCCGAGCGCGCCGCCGAGCGCCGCCACGAGGATGAGGGTCACGAACTGCCGGCCGAAGGGCGGCAGCTTCTCGCGGTCGGCGATCGCGGCGATGAGATGCCCGGGCGTCATGGCAACGGCGTTCGAGGCGTTGGCGGCAATCGGCGGGAGGCCGGCGCCAAGCATCGCGGGAAAGGTGATCAGCGACGCGCCGCCGGCGACGGCGTTGGCGATACCGCCGAGCACGCCGGCCGCGAACAGGAGGGCGACGATCGCAAGGCTCATCGGCTCACGGCCGAGCGAGTCGGCGCCTCCTCGTGCCGCTTCGCTGTCGATCCTTCCGCTGTGATGCGGCGGACCGTCTCCAGCCGTTCGGACAGCGCACCGAGCCGGTCCCTGAACACGCGCTCCGAGCTCAGAAAGCCAGGCGACCGGGCGGCCTGTTCGAGCACCGTCGCGACGGCGTCCACTCTCCGCTCGTCGGACGCCGAGAAAAGGCGGCGAGCAAGAGGCCGATTCATCATCGAGTCGCAACTCGCCATCGTGCTCAGACCGAGGCGGCGGAGCCGCCGCCGGCCCCGCCGCAGCGAGCGGACCGATTGCGCCTCGAAAGCCGCGAGGGCGGTGGGTTCGTCACGGGGTGTGAACATGTGACGTTCGTCCGCCAGGCGGAGCACTGCCCGGCGCAGGACCGCTTTGGCCGACACGGGCGGCAACTCGAGGGGCTCATACGGAACCTCCATCGAGAGCGTCCAATCGAGCCATTTGAATGCGCTGATCCGCGGCGAGCTCACGAGCGGCACCCACGGCACCCGGAACGCGTCCGCCACGATTGCGGCATGCATGGCGTCAGCCAGAACCAACCGCGCGCCTCGGATCCGCTCGATCACCCTCCGACTATCGTCGAGTGGGTTGACCAGCTCGACGCCCGCCCGCAGGCATGCTTCGGCCCAGTCTCCATCGGGTTTGGCCTGATGATGCGGTACGAAGATCACTCCCGAGCCGCTCTCGGGGGGCGCGAATTCCTCGAGGCCGGCGAGAAGAAGCGCACCATCCGACACACTGGCGCGGGGAGGTAGGCGCAACACCTGGGCGGTTAGGGGCCCGCGCACAGCCACAACCTCCCAACCCTTCCCACCAAAATCGGCTGGGGCGGGGCCGTACCCGGCTCCGCTCGTGAAAACGATCCAGCGCCGGGCGCGAGGCATGACCCGATGGATGAGCGTGCCAATGCCGCTGAATAGGACGCCGTCGTCAGGGTCCCACCGCCCCGGCAGCAGCCGTTCCCACAGCCAAGTGTTGAGGGAATCGCCAAAATTTGGCTGGAGATAGTAGTAGTGGAGCCTCATGATGGAGGTCGTCTCACATCAGGGGCTCATGTCTTTGTTCAATCGCCTGACCGGTGCGGGCTGATGCGGGTCTGCATGCTCAGCGTCGGGACGGAGGGCGACGTTCGCCCTTTCGTGGCACTCGGTCAACGGATTAACGAAGCCGGACACCGGGCATTGATCGTGACCGGAGCCGCGCATACCGCCCTCGTCGAACGAGGAGGTGTGCAGCTTGTCGCGATCAATGCCGACTCGGGCCGCATCCTGCAGCGCAACCGCAAGCTCCTCGATGGGCGCAACTCGCCGCTCTTTTGGAGAAAGGTTCGGCGGGCTTATCGCTTGTCCACAAAATCGTGGATGGTGCGGACCCTCGAGGCAACCGAGGGCGCCGATCTGATCGTCAGCGCGTGGATCAACGCCCCGCTGGCACAGGCTGTAGCCGAGAAACACGGCGTGCCATTCGTCGCAGTCGCCTTCATGCCGGTCACGCCATCGCGGTCGATCCCGGCGTTGTGGCCCTCGCCCGTTCGCCCGCGACCCAGCGCGCTCAATCTGGTCGCTCACCACGCCGCTCGCCTCCTGTTCCGGCGCGCCCACTCCCCACGGGCCCGGGCAATGAGACGCTCGCTCGGCCTACCCGGCCGCGCGCCGCCCCATCCGATCATCTATGCCTTCAGCCCTCACGTCCTCCCTCCGCCGCCCGACTGGGCAAACGTCGACTGCGCCGTGGTCGGTTTCTGGACGGCCCCCGGCGATCCCGATTGGAAACCGCCTGGTGCCCTTCTCGATTTTCTGGCCGCCGGCCCGATACCGATCTATGTTGGGTTCGGCAGCATGGTCGGGACACACCCGCGCGCCTTCACCCAGATGATCATCGAGGCCGTGCGAGAAGCGGGGCGTCGCGCGATTCTTGCGACGGGTTGGGGCGCCATGAGCGGGAGCGAGTTGGGGCCTTCGGACGACATCTTCGTGCTCGACCGCGCCCCGCACGACTGGCTCTTTGGTCATGTCGATCTTGCGGTCCATCACGGGGGCGCTGGAACGCTGGCAAGCGCCGCCCGCGCGGCATTGCCGCAGGTCATCGTGCCGTTTGTCCTCGACCAGCCCTTTTGGGCCTGGCAGGCCAACAAGATCGGCATTTCGCCGATGGTGCTTGACCAACGGACGATCACGGCCGATTCGCTCGCCGATGCTATCCGCCGCGCTGGCGCCGATCCGATCAGGACTGCCGCCCGGGTCCTCGCCTCGCGGCTGAAGGACGAGGACGGAATCGGTAACACGCTCGCGGTGCTGCGCGGCTGGGGTCTCCTCCCCGCCGTGCCGCAAACCGTGCGCTGATTTCGTTACCTTGGAAGGACTAAGAGACGTGAACCGTAATGAGACCGCAGCGGCCTTCTGGGGCCAGGGCGGTGTCGACTACGAGCGGATCAGCCGCAGCATCGCCGACTCGATTGACCACTGCGTGCTGCGTCTCGACCCGCGGCCGGGCGAGCGCGTCCTCGACCTTGCAACCGGCACCGGATGGACTTCGCGCCAGATGGCCCGGCGTGGAGCCGAAGTGGTCGGCGTCGACTTCGCCGAAGGAGTTCTGCAGAGCGCGCGCGACCTTGCTGCGCGAGACGGGCTCCACATTGATTATCACGTTGGGAACGCGGAAGAGCTTCCCTTCCGGGACGCCGAGTTCGACGCTGTTGCATCGACCTCAGGGGTAATCTTCGCGAGCCGGCCCGAGGCGGCCGCGTCGGAGCTCGCCCGCGTGACCCGCAAAGGGGGCCGCATCGCTCTCACCGCGTGGCCGGCCGGCGGGAAGATGTATCAGCTGGACCGCTTGATCCATCGCTACGTTCCGCGCGGCTCCGGAATTTTCGGGAGCCATTTTCGCTGGGGCGACCCGAAATGGGTCCGCGGCCTCCTGGGCGGAGCGTTCAGCCTCGGCTTCGAAAGCGCGGTTTCATACCATCGAGAGGCTAGCGCCGAGGCGGCCTGGGAGACTTTTTCGAGCGGGCACGGGCCGACCAAGGCCCTCCTCGCATGGCTCGACCCGGACCGCGCGCTCGACCTCAAGCGCGACTTCACGAGCTTCTATGGCCGGTTCAAAACGGAACTCGGCGTCGCGGTCCCACGCGAGTATCTCCTGATCTACGGAGTCCGTCGCTAGGAAGTCACGAGGGCTTGGTCGCCGCCACCAGCACGTAATCCCTGATGTGACGCCGGATCAGGTTGGTCCATGACCGGACCTCGCGCGTCTTCTCCTCGTTCGCTAGACCGCTGCGCTTCAAGCTCTCGGCGAACTTCGCCAATCGCCGGCTGTGGCGATCGATGGTCTGCCGATTGACCCGGCTGATGTCGACATCGCTGAAGGCCGCGTCGGCAAAGAGGGCCGCGTAGTGGGTGAGGCTCGTCACGTAGTTGCGCTGGTTGACATACACTCCGTCAGGAGTGCCGCGGCCGTAAAGGATGTCCGACATGACCAGCCGTCCGCCCGGTCTCAGGACTCGCCATGCCTCGGAGAGGAACGCCTGCCGGGTCTCGAAATGAAACGCCGCCTCCACACAGATCACGTTGTCAAAGCTCTCCTTGCTGAACGGAAGTCGAGCTGCGTCCGCTAAAACCACGGCTGCCCGTGGCGCGATTTTCCGGCAGTGAAGAAGCTGGCGGAGGGAGATATTGATCGCGGTGACCGAAAGCGCGGGATCACTGCTCAGCGATCGCGTCGTCCCGCCAAGACCTGAGGCGACGTCGAGAATCTCGTGCCCCTCAGGGCGAAGCATCGATTTCAGCTTTGCCAGGAGGTTGTTCGAAGCTTCCTGCTGGCTCGCCGTTCTCCAGGTCCAATACCCGAAGTTGAAGTAGTCGCTCCCAGCGTAGAACCGCGCGATGACCTCGTGGGACATCATCGCGTCGTACGTTCTGTCAATGTTGTCAAGGGCGGTCAGAAGCAAACGGTCCCTGCACAGTTGGCACAGTAGAGTTTACCGCAAGGGACGCCGTTGCAGAAGCAACCGTCGGAGGCGGAAACGAAAAAGGCCCGCGCGTGGCGGGCCCTTGGTCTTGCGAAGTCGGAAGCCGACTAGATGGCGTCGGCGCGGGCCGCCTCGATGTCGTCGAGGAGCGTGTCGAGGACGTCCGGGAGGTCGGTCAGCATGCCGTTGACGCCGAGGCGGATGAGTTCGATCAGCTCGGCGCGGCCGAGTTCGCCGGTCGTGCTCCACACCGGTTTGTTGAGGGCGTGGACGCGGTCGATGAGGCAAGTCGGGTTGCTGTTGCAGTCGGCCGGCAGCTCAGCGCCGTTGATCCATTCCGGCCACAGCCGGATCATGTCGACGCCACCGGCGGCGAAGGGCTCGATGTCCACGATCTCGGGAATGAGGCCGAGGGTGCGGATGTTGGGGTTGTAGCTGCGGAAGAGCTTGAGGTCGTCGAGCGAGCGAACGCCGGCGATGACGTTGAGCGCGGCGTCGTGCGCTTCGACCATGCGCACCACCATCTCGCGGTCGAGGGTCGCCGAGAGTTTGATGTCGAGGAGGAGCATCACGCCCGACTCGGTGGCGAGGTCGAGGACCTCGGCGAAGGTCGGGACGAGCTGGCCGGCGAACTCCGGACCGGTCTTGAAGCCGGCGTCGAGGGCACGGATCTCGGCGAGGGTGAGGTCGCCGACATTGCCGGTGCCGTTGGTGGTGCGGTCAACGGTGTCGTCGTGGAGGATGACGATCTCGCCGTCCCTGGTGCCGCGAAGGTCGATCTCGATGACGCCGACGCCCTGCGCGATGACGTTGTTGAACGCGGCCATCGTGTTCTCGGGATAGCCGGCGGAGAGGCCGCGATGAGCGACCAGCACGACGTCCCAGATGGGAAGCGTCTCGAGCGGGACGGCATCCTGCGCGTAGAGCGGGGAAGCCGAAACGGCGGCCATTGCGATGGCCGCGAGCGGGGATAGGAATCGATTGGTCATTGCAGCGCGTCTCCCGGTTTGGAAGCCGGGGACGCTAGGTGCGGTCGATGACGACGGGACTACGCTCCTGTGTCGGTCTGCTGACCGTTTGTTGACAGGCCGCGCCGCTCCCACGCGGACCTGTCGTGATTGCTCGGGGAACCGATCAGGCCGGGCCGCGGGCCGGCGCGCAGGCCGCGACCAGGCGGCCCGGAAGGTAGGCGAGGTCGCTCGTCTCGAAGAGGTTGCCGGTGTAGCGGTTGAGGGCGAAGCCCGCCCCGGCGCTCCCGGGTTGCGCGGCGAAGATGATCTTGTGCCCGTCGTCGGCGAACCAGGCGCCGATCTCGGCGGGCGAGCCCGCTCCGCCGTCCTGGCGCTGCACTTTGCCGGCCGCGTCGAAGGTCAGCGTGAAGGCGTTGGCGGGAACCGGCGTCCACTGTTCCGGGGTCGGGAGCGTCGTGTCGAACGGCACGCAGGCGAGGTGGACGGGCGTCGCCGGCGCGGGCGCGGGAATGGTGAGGGTGGCGAGCGGCGTCGAGTCGGTCGGCGTGCAGGTGCCGATGATGCGCTCCGAGGCATACTCCATCGAGACGAGGTTACCGCTGTCGATGCGGAGCTGCCACGCCTCGTTGCCCGGGACGGCCGGACCGCCGCCCGGGCTGATTTCGGGCGCGACCACGAAGAGGCGCGTCCCGTCGGTCAGCGCCTTCATGGTGCGGGGATAGTTCGGCGAGCGGATGGACATCGCCGGGCCGACGATCTGTCCCTCGCCGGTGTCGAGATCGATGACGATCTTGTCGGGGCCAAAAACCTCCGGACAGCTGAACGCATACGGTGCCGCCTCGGCGCCCGTCGCGAAGAGTCCACCGAACATCAGTACCCGCAATCCACGCTTGAGCACGATCTTCCTCCTGATTTGGGCAAATGGCCGGATGCGTTTGGCGCATTTCTTCGACCAGCCTCACCCTGTAGCATGCCAGGACGATCGAGCCAGCTTTGGGGAGACGGGATTGTCGCCATGGTAAGGGCCGCTTGTCCCCTTAACGCTCACCGGGAAATATTTCCGCCAGGGCACCCACGCGTTAACCCCTCCACCCGGCGCGCCGTTCTATCTAGTCCTATCGCCCGTGCACTTCAGGCTGACTTTGGCCGAACCCGATAAACCTGCCCCCGCCCCCGCGGCCGTCCACAGCGGCCCCGACTCCTCCGCCCTCAAGCGGGTCGCGAGCGCGGTTCTCGAGCGGCTCTTTCCGGGCCGCCGGGTGCGTCAGGCGTTCCTCGGCCAGGCCGAGCACTGCGAGAGAATGGGCTCGCCGTTCACCGCCCTCCTCTGCCGGCTCGCGGCCAAGCGGCTCGACGGGCGGAGCCCTGTCGGCGCGGCGATCCTCGGCTGGCCGAGCCACCCCGGCAATGACGCGCTGCCGCTACGCTTCGCGGGCGCTTTGCACGCGCTGGTGCTGAGCGGCCGCTCCGCGAAGCTGGCTGCGCTCTACCCGCCGCAGCCGCTGCCGCCCGCCGACCAGCTGTGGCAGACCATCCTCGAAACGATGGACGCGGAGTCGGACTTCATCCTCGCGACGCTTCGCTCGCCGCCGCAGACCAACGAGGTCGGGCGCTCCGCAATCCTCCTCGGCGGCTTCCTCGAGGTCGCCGCGGCGACGCGGCTGCCGCTGGTCACCTCCGAGCTCGGCGCGAGCGCCGGTCTCAACATGTTCTGGGACCGCTTCGCCTACGAGCTGAACGGCGTGACCTGGGGCAACCCCGCTTCCGCCGTCCGTCTCGCGCCGCGCTGGACCGGCAAGCTGCCGCCGCTCGCCGCGCCGGTCACGGTCAAGGCGCGGGCCGGGTGCGACCTCAACCGGCTCGACGCGCGCAACAAGGAGCACCGGCTGCGCCTTCTCTCCTATGTGTGGGCCGACCAGTCGCAGCGCATTCAGCGCCTCGGCGCCGCCCTCGACATCGCGGCAGCGGACCCGCCGGAGATCGCGACCGCCGACGCCGCCGACTGGATCGCGGCGCGCCTCGCCGCGCAGCCGGAGGGGACGGCGCATGTCGTCTACCACACCATCGTCTGGCAATATCTGCCTCTGGCGACGCGCGAGCGGATCAGCGCCGCCCTCTACCGCGCGGGCAGCGCCACGACGGCGAGCCGCGCTCTCGCCTGGCTCCGCTTCGAGGCCGACGGCAAACAGCCGGGCGGCGTCCTCAGCCTGACCTCATGGCCGGGCGGCGAGACGCGCATTCTCGCGCGCGCCGACTTCCACGGCAGCTGGGTGGACTGGACCGGCTGATCGCGCCGGCTAGTGGCGGACGCGGATGCGCGTGTCGACGATCGGGCTCGTCGGAAGGACCGGACAGCGTCCGAACACCATCAGCTGGGGCGGACAGATCAGTGGGCGGACGACCTCGGTTGCCGGCGGCGCGCCGGGCATCGGCACCGCGCCCATCGTGGCGCGGAGCACCTGCTGCTCCGTGTTCGGGAACAGGCGCTCGGGCGCTCCAGGGGCAGCGGACGGGGCGGCGGGCGGAGGTGGAGTGCTCTGGGAAAGCGCCCCGGTTGGCAGGGCGAGCGCGGCAACCAGGAGAAAGCCGGCACGGGCGGAGATGCCCGTTCGGAAGCGGAGAAGCGGTTTCGCCACGTGGCACCAAGCCCTCGAGGCGGGGAGAAGTTCCCCGCGTTCCTTCCGCCGCGCGGGCAGTCTAGCCTAGGCTGATGACGTTCTGCCATGCCCGCTTGGGAACGGAGAGCCTTCGTGCCGACCATCGAACCAGCCGCCAGCCCGTCGCGCAGCGGCGCGATCCTTGCCCTCATCCTCCGCGCCGAAGGCGGGGCCGTGTTCCTGATCGCGCTCGCGGTCTACGCCCATCTCGGCGCGTCGTGGTGGCTCTTTCTGGCGCTGATCCTCGCCCCCGACCTCGCGCTTCTCGGCTATCTCCGCGACGACCGGACCGGCGCCTGGGCCTATAACGCCGCGCACACCTATCTCGGCGCGGCGCTCCTCGGCACGGTCGGATATCTCGCCGGATGGCCGGTGTTGGTGGCCGCTGCGGTGGTGTGGGCCGCGCATATCGGCGTCGACCGGCTGCTCGCCTACGGCCTCAAATACCCGGCGAGCCGGCAAGAGAACCACCTCACCCGCCTTGCGCGGACCTGACTGCGGCCGTGCGCGAAACCGCACCCGCCGACCCGCGCACGAGCCGGAGCATCGCCGGCGTGATCCTCGCCGGCGGCGAGACGCGGCGACTCGAGGGCAAACCGTTTCGGCTGCTCGGAGGCCGGTCGCTGATCGAGCACGTCATCGCGCGGGCCCGGCCCCAGGTCGGCGCGCTCTCGATCAGCGTGCGGGGCGATACGGGTCCGTTCATCCGGTTCGCCCTGCCGCTCATCCTCGACGGCGGCGTGGAGAGTCTCGGTCCGGTCGCCGGCATCGCTGCGGCCCTGCGCTGGGCGAAGGCGAGTGGCGCCACGCTCCTCGCGACCTTTCCCTGCGATGCGCCGTTCCTGCCGCTCGACCTCGTCAGCCGCCTCGAGCGCCAACGGGGCGGGGCCGGCGTCGCGATCGCCGCCGCGCAGCAACGGACACATCCGGCCTTCGCGCTCTGGGAGACCAGCCTCGGCGACCTCGTCAACGACGCACTCGCGCGCGGCGAACGTCGCCTTGGCACGGTGGCCGAGCTGGCGGGGGCGGTGGTGGTGAACTTCTCCGATGACGCCGCGTTCGCGAACGTGAACTCAGAGGATGATCTCCGCGCCGCGGAAGCTCGGGTCGCGAGCGACGCGGGCTGAACGCGGCGGCCTCGCTACGCCATCGCCGGCTCGCGGAAGGCGAGATAGGAGACGCGATCGCCGGGGGCAGTCGCCTGCGCGCTTGGGGCGAGAACGCAGAAGCCCTCGGCGGCGAGGAGCGGGCGAAGCCGCGCGGCGCCGGTCGATCCGGTCGGCTCGACGAGCGGCCGGCCGAGATGGTCCTCGCCACGGATGCGCGCCGGGAAGAGCTCGGTGCGGAGCGGGTCGCTCTTGCGCGCAAATCCCGCGATCGCGGTGCGGAGCGGGAGGGGCTGCGGGGCGAGTCCGGCGAGGCGATCGAGGAGCGGCCGGCCGAGGAGGAGATAGGCGGCGAGCGCCGCCAGCGGATTGCCCGGCAAACCGAGGACGAGCGCGCGGCCGATCCGGCCGAGGCCGAGCGGACGTCCCGGCTTGAGCGCGATGTGGAGCGAGTCGAGCGATCCGCCGGCGCGAAGGGCCGCGGCGCGCAAATGATCGGTCTCGCCCGCCGACGCGCCGCCCGAGGTGATCACGAGATCGGCGCTCTCGCTCGCGGTGAAGAGCCGGTCGGCCAACGCGAGGGGGTGATCGGGCACGATTCCGCCGTCGATCGAGACGAACTCTCCGCGGTCGAGGAGGCTGAGGAGCATGGCGCGGTTGGCGTCGTAGACCGCGCCCTCGACCAGCGTCTCGCCTGGCTGGCGAAGCTCGCTCCCCGTCGACAGCACCGCCACGCGGACGCGGCGGCGAACGCGGATCGTTGCCACGCCAAGCGCGGCGAGAAGCGCGATGTGCTCGGTCTCGATCCGGGTTCCGGGCGGGATCAGCGCATCCCCCACGCCGACGTCCTCGCCGGCGCGGCGGATGTTGGCGCCCTCGACCGGTACGGTTCGGCAGCGAACCGTGCTCGGGCCAAGCTCGGCGTCCTCCTGGCGGAGGATCGCGGTGGTCCCCGGCGGCACGACCGCGCCGGTGAGGATACGCACCGCCTCGCCTGGCCGCAGCTCTTCGCGGAAGGGCTCGCCGGCGGCAGCGCGCCCGACCAGCCGGTACGCCTGGCCGGCCTCGATCCGCCCGGCGAGCGCGTAGCCGTCCATCGCCGAATTGTCGAACGGCGGAAGCGCGCCGGCGGCAACGACCGGCGCCGCGAGGACGCGGCCCCTCGCGCGCGATACGGCGACCTCCTCGAAGCCGGTCACCGGGCGGCCCGCGGAGGCAAGGAGCGCGACCGCCGCGTCGAGCGGCATCGGGACCGGCTCCGGCCGGAGGGCCAAGCGCGATGATTCGGAGAGCAGCATCAGCCTTTCCTCTGCTGTTGGATGAGGCGGTGGATCTCGGAGCGGCACGAGCCGCAGTTGGTGCCGGCGCGGATCGCAGCGCCGACCGCCTCGACGGTGCGGGCGTTGTCGTTGAGAACCGCGCGGGCAATGTCGTTGGCGCCGACCGAGAAGCAGCTGCAGATGATCGGGCCGGGATCGGGACGGTCGCCGCCCGGCCGTCCGGCGAGGAACTGCAGCCGCTCGGCGAGACAGGGATGGAGCCCGCACAGCCCC
>CAYOET010000195.1:0-6660 GCA_964402985.1 uncultured Bauldia sp.
GAAGGAGGGGCTGCTCAACCAGTTCCTCGAGTGGATCGGGCTGATCGACGAGCCGCTGACCATCCTCAACACCAACTGGGCGGTCTATATCGGCATCGTCTATTCGTACCTGCCGTTCATGGTCCTGCCGCTCTACGCGGCGCTCGACCGGATGGACAAGACGCTCCTCGAAGCCGCCGCCGATCTCGGCTCGACCCCGCTGAAATCGTTCTGGAAGATCACCTTCCCGCTCTCCATTCCGGGCGTCATCGCCGGCTGCATGCTGGTCTTCATCCCGGTGGTCGGCGAGTTCGTCATCCCCGATCTCCTCGGCGGCTCCGAGACGCTGATGATCGGCAAGACGCTGTGGTCGGAGTTCTTCACCAACCGCGATTGGCCGCTCGCCGCCGCGGTGGCCGTGCTCCTCATCTTGATCCTGGTGATCCCGATCGTCCTCTTCCAGAACCACCAGCGGCGCCTCGACGAGGCCGGGCGATGAAGCACGGCCCCTCCTGGTTCAACGTCACCTCGATCACGCTCGGCTTCGCCTTCCTCTATCTGCCGATCGTGCTGCTGGTGGTCTATTCGTTCAACGCTTCGCGCCTCGTCACGGTGTGGGGCGGCTTCTCGACACAGTGGTACGGCGCGCTCTTCCAGAACCGCGAGCTCCTCGACGCCGCCTGGGTCACGCTCCGCGTCGCCCTCCTCTCGGCGACGGTGGCGACCTTCCTCGGCACGCTGGGCGCGGTGGCTCTCGTCCGCTTCGGCCGCTTCCGGGGCCGCACGCTCTTCTCGGGCATGATCTACGCGCCGCTGGTCATGCCCGAGGTCATCCTCGGCCTCTCGCTCCTCCTGATGTTCGTCGCCATCGGCTTCGCGCGCGGCTTCTGGACCATCGTGCTCGCGCACATCACCTTCACCATGTGCTACGTCGCGGTGGTGGTGCAGTCGCGCCTCGTCACCTTCGACCGCAGCCTCGAGGAGGCCGCCCTCGACCTCGGCGCCCACCCGCTCACCGCCTTCCTGCAAGTGACGCTGCCGCTCATCGCCCCCGCCGTCCTCGCCGGCTGGATGCTCGCCTTCACCCTCTCGCTCGACGACCTCGTCATCGCGAGCTTCGTGTCCGGTCCCGGCGCCACCACGCTGCCGATGAAGATCTACAGCCAGGTCCGCCTCGGCGTGACCCCTGAGATCAACGCCGCCAGCACCATCCTCATCGGTCTGGTGACGGTCGGCGTCATCGCCGCCTCCCTCGTCCAGAAAACCCGCTCCTCCCGCCCCAAGCCGGCATAACTCGGCGCAGGCTTCTTAACCTCCCCCTCGAGGGGAGAGCCTGCCCCGGACTTGATCCGGGGTCGAAATCGCGCAGCGATTTCGGGAGGGAGGATCGACCTCTCCGATCGCCCGCCGCTAAGGAATGAACCCCGGCGGCCGCGGCTGCCGGATCTGCGCGCGCGCTTCGGGAGGCGCCCCCGCGATGGCGCGGGCGAGGGTCGCCTGGCCCATCGCCTGCAACGCCGCGGTTCGCTCGCGCACCTCGACGAACGCCGCCTGCAGCGCAGCTTCGTCGAGCGGGCTTGCCTGCATGATCCGGTAGAGCCGCGCCTGCGCCGCCCGGAACTCCTCGATCGCCGCGCGCACGGCTTGCCGGTTCTCGACGAGGTCGCGCCCGATCGAGCGGCGGATGTCGGGCGGAAAGGTCTGCAGCCCGATCTCGACGATGCGTGCCAGATCGGCCGCCTGCCCGCCGCCGCGCACCCGCGCCGCGACGAACCCGATGCCGAGGAAGTTCAGCCCCAGCGACACGAACAGAAGGAGGAGGAGGATGGCCGCCGCCGGCCCGCGTATCGTCATTGCTCGACCCCCGTTCCCGTAGCGCTGAAGGCGATGTCGCTGAACAGGAGCTGCGCGATCTCCTGCTCCCCGGACGACGCCGGGAGCGCCTGCCCGATCATGAACCCCGCCGCGAGGCACGCCGCCAGCCCGCCGCCGGCCCAGGCGTAAAACCGCGAGCCCACGCGCGACCCCCTCTCGCCGGGCAGGGCCTCCCCGCGCGCGGCAAGGAGGATCCGCCCGATCTGCGCAGCGTCGACCGGCTCCGGCTCGAGCGAGGCGCGCAGGAGCCCATGGAGTCGCCCCGCATCCGCAAGCCGCGCCGCCGCCTCCCGGTTGCTCGCGACCAGCGCCTCGGCGTGCCGCCGGAGGTCAGCCGGCCAGCGCGTCAGGTCGGCGCCGAAGCGGTCGAGCGCATCGCCGAAATCGTCAACAGTCATCATCGGTCTCATCCTTCTTCGCATCCGTCGCGAGTCCCGCGCGGAGCGTCCGTCTCGCGCGCACCAGAAGCTGCTCCGCCGCGCCGGTCGAAATGCCCAGCACCGCCGCCACCTCGCTGCTGCTTTGCCCGCCTTCCGCCGCGACCAGGATCGCTGCGCGCTGCCGGGCCGGCAGGCGCAGCACCAGCCGGGCGACCGCCTCGACCTCGCTACGCGCCTCGGCGGCCTCGGCCGGATTCTGCCCCGGCTCGACCGGCTCGGGCGCATCCTCGATGCCCACGAAGCGGCGCAGTTTCTGCCGCCGCGAATGGTCGATGCAGCGGTTCATCGCGAGGCGCGTGAGATACGCCGCGAACGGCGGCCCGCCCGGCGCCCAGTTCTTCGGGCTTCGCCACAGCGCGAGGAACACGTCCTGAACGACGTCCTCGGCATGGTCGGCGCGGCCGGTGAAGCGCTTCGCGAGCGCCGTCAGCCGGCCGGTATGCCGGCGCACCAGCTCCGTGAACGCGCGCTCGTCGCCCGTCGTGAGACGGGCGACGAGGTTTGCGTCGGGATCGGCAGACAGCGTCGCCTGGTTCACGGTCGGGCGCGCCTCCTCCAGTTGAGTCGAGGCGAGCCGACTATAGTGGAGGCCAAGGGTCGCCGCCGCCGTCATGTATTCGCCTAGCGTGCGCCCGGCAGCCCGGGCGCGGCGAGGAACTCGTCGAGCGAGACGGCGCCGTCGCCATTGCCGTCGACGCGGTCGACCAGCGGCTGCGGCCGAGCGAGAAACTCCTCCCGCGTCTCCGGGCCCGTCGCGTCGAGCCGCGCCATCGCCATATGCCGGCGCGCGTCGACGAGCGGTCCGTTGCGGACGATCGCGCCGACATGCTCGGCGATGCGCTCGCGGACGGCGGCGACCTCCGCGCGGACTTCCTCGCCGGTCAGCGAGCCGTCGTCGTTGGTGTCGAGCGATTGGAAGAGAGCGGTCTTGAAGGCCGCGATCTCGGTCGTCTCGATGACGCCGCTGCCATCGCGGTCGAGGAGCCAGAACATCATCTCGCGGCCCGGCGTGGGGCCTTCGGCGGCCGAGGCTGCGACGGGGGCGAGACCGGCCGCGAACGCGATCGCGGCGGCCGAAGCAAGCTTCAGGGAGAGGCGGGACATGGGGACTTCCTTGCGGTCAACCGGCGCCGACCATCGGCTCCGTTGCCCAGATTCACGCCCGGATCGGCGGAGTCCTACGGCCTTGCGACAATCCCCGAGTCCTGCCGCCTCGCGACAGACTCGCGACAATCTCTAGGGTCTGTCATTGCCGGACTCGTTCCGGCAATCCAGGTTTGAGGCTGCACCGTCCTTGCCGGAAACCCGATGGAGCGTGTTGAGCGCTGGATCGCCGGAATGAATCCGGCGATGGCAGGAAGGGTCTGAGGACAATGCGTCGCGCCCCTGGGAGAGGGAACGCACGTCACGCCACCCGCGTCGACACCGCTTTGCGGAAGCCGCGCTCGCCGGCCCGCGCGAGGAGCAGCACCGGAATGATCCCGACCAGCACGATCGCGAGCGCCGAGACCGACGCGCTCTCGTACGTCCCGCGCACCGCTTCGCCGTAGAGCTGCGTCGAGAGGCTCTCGAAATTGAACGGCCGGAGGAGGAGGGTCGCCGGCAGCTCCTTCACGCAATCCACGAATACGAGGAGCCCGGCCGCGGCGATCGCGGGCCGCAGGATCGGGAAGTGCACCCGCGCGATCACCGACAGCGGCCGCGCCCCGAGGCTCCGCGCCGCCCCGTCGAGCGAGGGGTTTACGCGCGTGAGCCCCGCCTCGATGCTGCCGATCGAGATCGACAGGAAGCGGATGACATAGGCGAGAACGAGCGCACCGCCCGAACCGACGAGGAGGAGCCCGGTCGAGATTCCGAAGAGGCTCCGCATCCACCCGTCGAGCATGTTGTCGAAACCGGCGAGCGGGACGAGGAGCCCGACCGCGAGCACCGTGCCCGGCAGCGCGTAGCCGAGCGAGGCGGTGCGCACCAGCACGCCCCCGACCGGATGGCGCACCAGCCGCGCCGCGTAGGCGAGGGCGAGCCCGAGCGCGACGGCGACCAGTGTCGCCACCGCCGCAAACCCCATGCTCGTCGCGATCCACGAACCGAGCCCGCGCGGCAGCCCGAACCCGCTCACCCGATGCGCCGCGCTGGAAAGGAGATAGAGCGCCGGGACGAGAAACCCGAACAGCACCGGCAGCGCGCAGACGACCGCCGCGCCCAAGGCCTTGAGGCCGTGGAGGCGCATCGGCGGCGTCGGCTTGCTGCTCTTCGCCGAAAGCCCGATGCGCTCGCCGCGCCGCCCGCGTCGCTCCAGCGCCAGGAGGGCGATCACGATCGCCAGCATGAACAGCGCGATCTGCGCCGCGCCCTCGATGCTCGAGCGCGTCACCCAGGTCGTATAGATCGACACCGTGAGGGTGCGGATGCCGAGGAATTCGGACGCCCCCACGTCGTTGAGCGTCTCGAGGAGCGCGAGCGCGACGCCGACCGCCACCGCCGGCCGGGCGAGCGGCAATGCGACCCGGAAGAAGGCCCGCGCGCGCCCCATCCCGAGCGTCCTCGCGACTTCGACCGCCGCAGGCGACTGCATCAGGAAGAGCGCCCGCACCGGCAGGTAGACATAGGGGTAGAGGACCAGCCCGAGGAGGAAGATCGCCCCGCCCATCGAGCGCATCTCGGGGAACCACAGCCCGCGCACGCTGGTGACGCCGAGGACGCCGCGCAGCCAAGTCTGCACTGGGCCGACCGGATGGAGCACGTCGAGATAGGCGTAGGCGGCGATATAGGTCGGCACCGCGAGCGGCAGGACCAGCGCCCATTGCAGGATGCCGCGCCCGGCGAAGCGATAGCGCGCGATCAGCCACGCCGTGCCTACGCCGATCACGCTCACGACGGTGGCGACCCCGGCGAGAAGGATCGCCGTCGTGCGCAGCGACACCGGCAGGACGTTGGCGAGAAGGTGCGGCCACAGCGTGCCCGAGCCTTTGCTCGCGAAATAGATCAGGCCGGCGACGGGCGCGAGCACCGCCGCCGCGACGATCCCGGCCAGGACCAGCCAAGGCCAATCCCCGCGATGGATTCGCGCCCGTCGCGGCATCGGGGGGGCCGAGGACTGCCTGCTGGGTTCGACCGTGACCAACGCCACGCCCTAACCTCCCCCTCGAGGGGAGGTCGAAATCGCGTCGCGATTTCGGGAGGGGGGCGCCACGGCGACGCTCCACATGCGACTGGGGTCTAAATGCAGCCCCCCGCAGCCCCCCTCCCGAAACCCGCTGAAGCGCGGGTTTCGACCTCCCCTCACGGGGGAGGTTAAGAGCGAGGGGACGAAGCGCAACGCTATGCCCACCTAGTTGTCGAAGCCGACCTTGTCGACCAGTTCGCTCGCCTCGAGGCGGTGCGCCGCGATGTCGGAGAGCGGGGTCGGGTCGATGGTCAGCCGGCCGAGCTCGGCGATGATCGGATCGGCGGCGACGCCGGCCACCACCGGATACTCGAAATTGGCCTTGGCGTAGATCTCCTGCGCTGCGTGCGAGACCAGGTACTCCATGAATTCGACCGCGTTGTCACGGTTCGGCGAATGCGCGGCGACCGCGGCGCCCGACACGTTGACATGCGTGCCGAGCCCATCCTCGAAGGTCGGAAGGATCACCCGGATCGCGTCGCCCCACGCGCGTTGCTCCTCGCCGCCTGCGCCCGAGCGCATCAGCCCCACATAGTACGAGTTGGCGACCGCCACGTCGCAGATCCCGGCGAGGATGTCGCGCGCCCCGTCGCGGTCCCCGCCCGCGGCGGTGCGGCCGAGATTGGCCTTGAGCGCGCGGAGATAGGTCTCTGTCGCCTCGACCCCGTGCTTGGCGATGTACGCCGCGAACAGCGACGTGTTGTACGGATGCTGCCCCGAGCGGATGCACACCTTCCCGGCCCAGCGCGGATCGGCGAGGCTCTCATAGGTCATGCTCTGGTCGGTCACGCGGTCCTTCGCCACGTAGACGACGCGCGCGCGGAGCGAGAGGGCGAACCAGTGCCCGCCGGGGTCGCGGAGATTCTCCGGGATCGCCGCGTCGAGCACCGCCGAGTCGACCTCCTGGGTGAGGCCGCGGTCGACGAGGTCGACGAGGCCGCCATAGTCGACCACCATGAGCACGTCGGCCGGCGAGTTCGCGCCCTCTGCGGCGACGCGCTCGGCGAGCCCCTGCGCCACCAGCACCGAGTTCACGCGGATGCCTGTCTCTGCGGTGAACTGATCGATCAGCGGCTGGATCAGGCCCGGCTCGCGTGTGGTGTAGAGATTGACTTCTTGGCTCTGCGCGAAGGCTGACGAAGCGGCCGAAACGGCAAGGCCAACGCCGAGCGCCAGAAAACTCACTCGCATCAATTTCCC
>CAYOET010000196.1:0-8950 GCA_964402985.1 uncultured Bauldia sp.
GCGTGCCCTGCCAGTCGATGTCGAAGAGGACATCGCGCCCCACCTTGAGCGCCGCCCGCACCGGTTCGATCGGCGTCGCATAGAGGTTGCCGTGGACCTCCGCCCATTCGAGGAGCTCGTCGTTCTCGCGCATCCGCTCGAACCGCGTTCGGTCGATGAAATGATAGTGGACGCCGTCGACTTCGCTATGGCGCCGCGGCCGGGTTGTCACCGACACCGAATTGACGAGACCCTGGTCGTTCTGCAGCAGCAGCCGCGCGAGGCTCGACTTGCCCGCCCCCGAGGGTGACGAGAGGATGAGGAGCAGCCCACGCCGTGGCGTCGCGCTCCTGCCCTGCAGCGGGTTGCTCATTCCAGATTCTGGACCTGTTCGCGGAGCTGGTCGACCACGGTCTTGAGCTCGAGCCCGATCGTGGTCAGCGCGAGATCGCCGGCCTTGGCGCACATCGTATTGGCCTCGCGGTTGAATTCCTGGACGAGGAAATCGAGCTGCCGGCCGAGCGGGCTGCCGCCGGCAAGGAGCGTCCGCGCCGCCGCGATATGCGCATTGAGCCGGTCGAGCTCTTCGGCGATGTCGGCCTTGGTCGCCAGCAGCACGACCTCCTGGTGGAGGCGCTGCGCGTCGAGCGCGGCGGACGCCTCGAGGAGAAGCGCGACCTGCTCGACAAGCCGCTTCCGGATCGCATCGGGGTGACGGGCGGCGTTGCCCTCGGCCGCGCGCGTCAGGCGCTCGACGTCGTCGACGCGCGAGGAGATGACGCCGGCGATCGCCTCGCCCTCGCGGGAGCGCGCCTCGACGAGCGCCACGAGCGCCTGATCGAGACCGGCGAGCAGCGCCTCGACCAGCGCCGGGGACGGAACGCCATCGGTGTCCTCTTCCGCGACCTCGACGACCCCGCGCATGGCCAGGATGCCGTCGAGCGAGGACTTGAGGCCGGAGCGCGTCTCCACCCGGCGCGCGAGATCGACGAGCTGGTCGAGGAGCTCCTCGTTGACGCGGAGCCGATTCGCGCCGCCCTCACGGGCGGTGGTCAGCGTCGCCTGGATCGAGCCGCGGTTGAGGCGAGCGCTAAGGCGCTCGCGGCAGCGCATCTCAAGGCTGTCATAGCCGGGCGGCAGGCGGAAACGGGGCTCGAGGCCCCGTCCGTTGACGCTGCGCAGTTCCCAGGTCCAGCTCCGATCGCCGGCAACGCCCGACGACCGGGCGAAGCCGGTCATGCTCTGCACCGGCTTGCCGGCGCCATTTGGTGAATTGCCCGCTCGCACCGATCCCTGCCCCCGCGATCCGGGCACACTAGGCGCGGGATCGCCCGGTCTCAAGCGCAGCCGCTCAGGGAGCGGGCGCCGGAGCAGCCGGCGCGGCCGGCGGAACGGCCGGGGCCTGCGCGGCGGCCGCCGCCGCCCGGGCCGCTTCGATCTCGCGCCAGCGCGCGACGTTGCGGTTGTGCTGCTCGAGCGTGTCGGCGAAGGCGTGGCCACCGGTGCCGTCGGCGACGAAATAGAGGTCCGCCGTGCGCGAGGGATTCGCCACCGCCTCGAGCGACGCGCGCCCCGGATTGGCGATCGGCCCCGGCGGCAGGCCCGTGTTGAGGTAGGTGTTGTAGGGGTTCGGCGTGCGGAGGTCGGACGCCGTCAGCGCCCGGTTGCCGCCGCCATACAGGCCGTAGATCACGGTCGGATCGGCCTGCAGCGGCATGCCCTGCTTGAGGCGGTTGATGAACACCGCCGCGACCCGGCTCCGCTCGTCGGACAGCGCCGTCTCGCGCTCCACGATCGAGGCGAGGACGATGAACTCCTCGACGCTGGCGATCGGCAGCCCCTCGGCGCGCCGGTTCCAGATCTCCGTGACGATGCGGTCGCGGTCGCGGCGCATCCGGCTGAGGAGCGCTTCGCGCGTGTCGCCGCGCTGGAAATGATACGTCTCGGGGAGGAGCGAGCCCTCCGGCGGGACCTCTGCGATGTCGCCGACCAGCATCTCGTTGCCGCGAATGCGGTCGACGATCTGGCGGCTGGTCAGCCCTTCGGGAAGCGTGATCGCGTAGGCGATCGACCGGCCGCCGACCAGCGACTCCATAACCTGCTCCATGCTCGCCGCGGACGGGATGAGGTATTCGCCGGCCTTGAGCGCGGCCTCCCGGTCGTTGAGCCGCACGCCGATCCAGAAGATCCAGCGGTTGGAGACGATGCCCAGGCGCTCGAAATTCTCGGCGATGGTGTTGAGCGTGCTGCCTGAGGCGACCGTGACGGTTCGCGACTCCTCGCTCGGCCCCGGGCGGGTAAACTCCCAGCGGCCATAGGCGATGGCGCCGCCGGCAAGGAGCGCCGCGACCACGACGAGAGTGATCGTGAAGCTCAGGAACCGGGCGATCGGGTGGCGCTTCCTCGTTGCCTTCGGCGGCGGGCCGGGAACGCGCTCGGGCTGGAGGAGTTCGCTGGCGCTTCTCGGGCTGAGGCGTGGCCGGCCACGATCGCCGCTAGTGGCAAGGGCCCGCCCTCCCTGCTCCGAGTTCCGATCGCTCATACGCACTCCCTCAGCCAGCAAACCCGCCGCGGCCGGACCTTAGCCGTGATTGTGGCGGAAAACCGCCGTCAGGCGGCGACTCGCTGGAAGATCAGAGAAGCGTTGGTACCGCCGAACCCGAACGAATTCGAGAGCACCGCGTCGATCGGCTTGTGCTTCGGAAGAAGCGGCACGAGGTCGATCGGCGTCTCGACCGAGGGGTTGTCGAGGTTGATGGTCGGCGGAGCGACGTTGTCGCGCATCGCGAGCAGCGAGAATATCGCCTCGACCGCACCGGCCGCGCCAAGAAGGTGACCGGTCGCGGACTTGGTCGAGGACATGGTCAGCTTGGCGGCCGAATTGCCGGCGAGGCGCTCGACCGCGCGGAGTTCGATCTCGTCGCCGACCGGCGTCGAGGTGCCGTGGGCGTTGACGTAGTCGAGGTCGGACGGCGTGAGGCCGGCGCGCTTCAGCGCCATCGTCATGCAGCGGAAGGCCCCGTCGCCGTCCGGCGAGGGCGAGGTGATGTGGTAGGCGTCGCCGCTCAGCCCGTAGCCGGTGACCTCGCCATAGATCCTCGCGCCGCGCGCCTTGGCGTGCTCGAGTTCCTCGAGCACGACGATGCCCGCGCCCTCGCCCATGACGAACCCGTCGCGGTCGCGATCATACGGACGCGACGCCTTCTCGGGGTGGTCGTTGAAATGGGTCGACAGCGCGCGGCACGCCGCAAAGCCGGCGAGCGCGAGCCGGCCCACCGGCGATTCGGCGCCGCCCGCGACCATCACGTCGGCATCGCCGAGCATGATCATCCGTGACGCGTCGCCGATGGCGTGCGCCCCGGTCGAACAAGCGGTGACCACCGAGTGGTTCGGGCCCTTGAGCCCGTGACGGATCGAGACCTGGCCCGAGGCAAGGTTGATGAGATTGCCCGGGATGAAGAACGGGCTGATCCGCCGCGGCCCACGGTCGCGGAGGAGGAGCGACGTCTCCTCGATGCCTTGCAGTCCGCCGATGCCCGAGCCGATGAGGACGCCAGTCGCGCTCTGGTCTTCGTCCGAGACGGGCTTCCAGCCCGAGTCGGAGATCGCCTGATCGGCAGCCGCCATCGCGTAGATGATGAACTCGCTGACCTTGCGCTGATCCTTGGGCTCCATCCATTCGTCGGGGTTGAACTTCCCCTCCGCGTAGGAGCCGCGCGGGATCGTGCAGGCGACCTGGCAAGGCAGATCGTCGACCTGGAAGGTCGAGATCCGCGAGGCGCCGCTCTTCCCGGCGAGGACGTTCGACCAGGTGGCATCGACGCCGCAGCCAAGCGGCGTCACCATGCCGAGGCCGGTGACCACGACACGGCGCATGCTCACCCTCCGGTGCTGGAGTTTTGGGTCGAAAGGGCCCTCACGCGGGACTGCGTCAGGCGGCGTTCTTCTCGAGGAAGCTGATTGCGTCGCCGACGGTCAGAATGGTCTCGGCGGAATCGTCCGGAATCTCGACGCCGAACTCTTCCTCGAAAGCCATCACGAGTTCGACGGTGTCGAGGCTGTCAGCGCCGAGGTCGTCGATGAAGCTCGCACCCTCGGTGACCTTCTCCGGCTCGACGCCGAGATGGTTCACGACGATCTTCTTCACCCGATCTGCGACATCGCTCATTGCTTCTGACCTCGGCTTTCGTAACGACAAGCGGACTCGTCTAGCACGAAGCCTGGACGAGCGCGCGGAATTGAACGGAAATCAGGCACGACGTCCACGGTTGACCGATGTCACGTCCTGCCCATTTGCCCCTGGAAACGCGGTGGAATCCACGCGGAACAGGCGCGTCCTAACATGTTTTTTTTGGCAATGCCAGAGAACCCTCCTCGCCTGAAAAGCGTGGAAAACTGCCGCCTTCCGGTCGGCAGAAAGCTACGGCATCGCCATGCCGCCGTTGACCTGAATCGTCTCGCCGGTGATGTACGCCGCCTCGTCGCTGGCAAGGTACAGGACGGCCGACGCGACCTCGGCGGTGGTCCCCAAACGCTTCATCGGAACAGCGCCCAGCACCGTTTCCTTCTGCTTCTCGTTGAGGACGTCGGTCATCGCCGTGCCGACGAAGCCGGGGGCGACGCAATTGACCGTCACGTTGCGGCTCGCGACCTCGCGGGCGAGTGCCTTCGACATGCCCACGAGGCCGGCCTTCGCGGCGGCGTAGTTGGCCTGGCCGGGGTTCCCGGTAAAGGCCACTACCGAGGTGATCGAGATCACCCGGCCCCAGCGCTTCCGCATCATCGACGGGAGCGCTTTGCGGATGAGGCGGAAGGCCGCGGTGAGGTCGACGTCGATGACCTTCTGCCAGTCCTCGTCGGAGAAGCGGACGGCGAGGCCGTCGCGGGTGATGCCGGCGTTGTTGACGAGGATGTTGACCTCGCCCATCGCGGCCTCGGCCTGAGGGACGAGCGCCTCCGTGGCGGCGACGTCGCCGAGGTCGCAGGGCAGGATGTGGACGCGGCTGCCGAGTTCGGCCGCCAGCTGCTCGAGCGCGGCCACCTTGGTCCCCGAGACCGCGACCTCGGCGCCCTGCGCGTGCAGGGCCTTGGCGATGGCCCCGCCAATCCCGCCGCTCGCGCCGGTGATCAGCGCGCGCTTACCGGTGAGGTCGAACATTTCGGTCTCCAATCAGGATACGGATTTCAGGAATTCGGCGATGTCGGCGGGCGTGCCGACTGAGCCCAAGGTGGCGTTGGGGGCGATGCGCTTGTTTAGGCCGCTCAGCACCTTGCCGGCACCGACCTCGACGATGCGGTCGACGCCGTTGGCGGCCATCCAGCCCACCGACTCGCGCCAGCGCACCATGCCAGTGACCTGCTCGACCAGGCGGCGCTTGATCTCGTCCGGCGCGGTGATCGGCGTTGCGGTGACGTTGGCGACGAGCGGGACCGCAGGCGCCGCCACCGTGGCGGTGCCCAGCGCGTCCTTCATCACGATAGCGGCGGGCGCCATCAGCCGGCTGTGGAACGGCGCGCTCACCACCAGCATCACCACCCGCTTGGCGCCCTTGGCGGTGGCAAGCTCGCCGGCCTTCTCGACCGCACCCTTGTGGCCGGAGACGACGACCTGGTTGCCACCATTGTCGTTGGCGACGTCGCAGCTCCCCGGTCCCACCGAGGCCGCGGCGGCGATTTCCTTCACCGTCTCGAAGTCGAGGCCGAGGATGGCGGCCATCGCCCCCTCGCCGGGCGGCACCGCGACCTGCATCGCCCGCCCGCGGATCTGAAGAAGCCGCGCCGCCTCGCTGATGCTGAGGCTGCCGGCGGCGGCCAGCGCCGAATATTCACCGAGCGAATGGCCGGCGACATACGCGACCTTGCCAGGCAGACGGAAGCCTTCTGACTCGAGCGCGCGGATCGCCGCCAGGCTCACCGCCATGAGCGCCGGCTGGGTGTTCTGGGTGAGCGTCAGGGTCTCGATCGGCCCCTCGAAGATGGTCGCCGAGAGCTTCTCGCCGAGCGCGGCGTCGACTTCCTCGAACACGGCGCGGGCGGCCGGATAGGTGTCGGCGAGCGCCTTGCCCATGCCCACGGCCTGGCTGCCCTGCCCTGGAAAAACCAACGCTAACGTCATTATTGTTCTTCGGCCTCTCTCAAGATGCCACCCGCCGCTTCTCTGGCCTCATCCTGGTTTGCCACGGGCAAGTCAAGGCGGCGCGCCGGCTCGAGCTTGCGTTTGCCCGAGTTTTCCATATAACCGCGCCATTCGAACCCGGCTGGGGGCTGAACGGAAGGTGGCTCGCGCCACTGGATCCGCAGGGATCCATCTTCCCGTGTCTCCGCTCTCGAAGTGAGATCCGATCGCCTTTCCAGGAAGGCTTCGGTGAGGCTTGGCGCCGGGTTCAACGCAAACTGGGAAAGGCAAGTATGCCACTCTACGAGCACGTATTTTTGTCCCGTCAGGACGTCTCCGGCCAGCAGGTCGAGGCGCTGACCGAGACCTTCAAGGGCATCATCGTGGCGGGCGGCGGCACCGTCTCCAAGGTCGAGCAGTGGGGCCTCAAATCCCTCACCTTCCGGATCAAGAAGAACCGCAAGGCCCACTACACCCTCATGAACATCGACGCCCCGCCGGCCGCCATGGCCGAGATGGAGCGCCAGATGGGCATCAACGAAGACGTCATCCGTCTCCTGACGGTGCGCGTCGAAGAGCACGAGACCGAGCCCTCGGCGATGATGCAGCGCCGTGACCGTGGCGATCGCGACGAAGGCGGCGGCCGTGGCTTCGGCGGCGGCTTCGGCGGCGGTGGCGGCGGTGGCGGCGGCCGCGGCTTCGGCGGCGGTGGCGGCGGTCGTGGCTTTGGCGGTGGCGGCGGTGGCTTTGGCGGTGGTGGTGGCGGCGGCGGCGGACGCGATCGTCCGCCGCGTCGCGAGGAAGGTTCTGATGGCATGAGCGGAGGCGCACAATAATGACCGACGTCACTTCAGCTCCGGCCCGTCGCCCGTTCTATCGCCGCCGCAAGAGCGACCCGTTTGCGGGCGCCAATGCTCCGAAGATCGACTACAAGGACGTGCGCCTTCTGCAGCGCTACGTCTCCGAGCGCGGCAAGATCGTGCCCTCCCGCATCACCGCGGTGTCGGCCGGCAAGCAGCGCGAACTCGCCCGCGCAATCAAGCGGGCCCGCTTCCTCGGCCTCCTGCCCTACGTGATCAGGTAGTCCGAGCAGACCACAACGAGATGGGCCGGCGTATTTCGGCTCTGTACTTTTCAGGTTGGGGCAGGCGGTGACCTGCCTCTAACCGCTCTTAAAGCGGGACAGCTCTTGTGAATACGATCGTGCCAGTCGCGGTAGGTGTAGGGGCGGGCCTCGCAACGGCCCTCCTCTTCGCCGCCGTTGCCACGGCGACGCCGCTGGCCCTTCCCCTGTTCATGCTCTCCCCCCTCCCGGTGGCCATCGCCGGGCTAGGCTGGGGCTGGATGAGCGGGGCGATCGGCGTGTTCATCAGCGGCCTCGTGCTGGCCGCGGCGCTCTCTGCCATTTCCTCCGCGCCAACCGTCGGCATCGTGCTGGCGGTGACCTTCGCGCTCCCCGTCGTGTGGCTGGCGCATCTCACCACGCTGTCGGCGCCGGCCAAGACGGAGCCTGCGGCGAGCCCGGTCTGGTTCCCCTACGGCCGGATCCTCACCTGGGCCGTGTTCCTCGTGGCCGGCGTCATCCTTCTCGGCGGAGTGTCTCTCGGCTTCGATCCGGCCCTGTTCATCGAGGCGACGACGGAATCGCTCAACGCCTGGGTCGCCTCGCCGGCCTCGGGTGGCCTCATCCGGCCGGACGACGTGCCGGTCGTCGCCGCGTTCTTCGTCAACATCCTCCCCTACGCGGCCGCGAGCATGACCCTCCTGATGATGGTGTTCAGCCTGTGGCTGGGCGCTCGCATCACGGCGCGGTCGGGGCTCCTCGCGCGGCCGCTCGCGCCGATCTACGAGGCGGCCCTGCCGCCTTGGATGGGCGCCGTGCTGGTCCTTTCCTTCGCCTGCACCTTCGCGCCCTTCCCGCTCGGGACGGCGTCGCTGGTGCTGATGGGCGCGAGCGCGATGGCCTTCACCATGACCGGCCTCGCGGCCGTCCACGTCCTCACCCTCGGCCACCCGTCGCGTATCGCGATCCTCGTCGGCGTCTACGTCGCCGGGTTCGTCTTCCAGTTTCCGGTGCTGATGATCGTCGCCCTCGGCGTCGCCGACAGCATCTTCGACCTCCGCACCCGCTTCCGGCGCGTGCCTCCCCCCAAAATCTAGACCAAGGAGACTCTCATGGAAGTCATTCTTCTCGAACGTATCGCCCGCCTCGGGCAGATGGGCGACGTGGTCCGCGTCAAGGACGGCTTCGCCCGCAACTTCCTCCTCCCGCAGGGCAAGGCGATGCGCGCCACCGCCGACAGCCGCAAGCGCTTCGAAGCGCAGCGCGGCCAGCTCGAAGCCCGCAACCTCGAGCGCCGCGCCGAGGCCGAGCAGGTCGCCCTCAAGGTCAACGGCGCCACGGTCGTGATCATCCGCCAGGCCGGCGAGACCGGCCAGCTCTATGGCTCGGTCACCACCCGCGACATCGCCGAGGCGCTCACCGCCGCCGGCTACTCGGTCGCCCGCAACCAGGTCGGCCTCAACCACCCGATCAAGACCATCGGCCTCCACAAGCTCGCCATCGCCCTCCACCCCGAAGTGTCGTCGGACGTGTCGGTCAACGTCGCCCGCAGCCCCGACGAAGCCGAGCGCCAGGCCCGCGGCGAGGATCTGACCCGCCGCGAGGAGCCGGAGACCGCCGAAGAGATCGTGGCCGCCGCCGAGGCGTTCTTCGAGGAAGGCGCCGTCCCGGCCGCCGGAGACGAGAAGCCGGCCGACGAGGCCGCCAAGGCCTAATTCGGAGGGTCAGCCCAATGCTGTAACGCATTGGTGAGTCGCACTCGCTCAGTATTGTCACAATCTGTAGTGAGGGTA
>CAYOET010000197.1:0-23720 GCA_964402985.1 uncultured Bauldia sp.
GCATCAGCGGGAGAGCAGTGGCAACAGTATATGCGAGAACAAGGGCCGTGGACTTATAGTCAGCGACATAGGCGATGTGACCGTCCACGACGGCGGCGCCATGCGGCGAGGTCAATGTCCGCCACAAAAGATAGACGCTCACCCCGCTTCCAACGATAAGGCAAAGGCGCATCAATCTTCGGCGCATCGGATGTTGCTCGACGAGCAGCGACGCCGTTGGTGCAAATATGGGCCAGACGACCTGCGCGATCACTAGATAGAGAAGCGTCAGACTCGAAGCCGCGGAACCGGCAGGAGCCGAAGGCAGGGCAAGCCACAGAAGCCCTTCAAGGCTCTGCTGAACCGCAAAGATCAGCGGCATGGCCGCCAAGGGCAGCTCACGCGGGCTCGTTGCCCGCGCGAGCGATGCTACGCCGAACACTCCGGTCAGGGCAGCCGTTGCGAAGCTTGCCGTGGCCGAGAAGCACATCTCCGATCCTCCGGTCGGCCCTTGCCAAAGCCGAAGTCATCAAGGACGGAAAGGCGGCAATCACCCTTGGATCAACGATACCACTTATACCCGTCGAGACTCGCGTCCGACGGGTGTCGATTCGACAACCCCTCTGAATGAGAGAATACTGTATGGCTACGGTGTCGCTCCGCCAACTTGGCGGCCACGGTGTGCCGAGGTTAAGGCGGATCGATGCTGGCTGGGGGCCGGAGGTGCGGTCATGCCAACGATCAGACAAGCCAACATCGAGCGCTTTCGGCTCCTCCTCACCACCGAAATAGATCCGGTGAAGCGTGGAACGATAGAACGTCTCCTCGCGGAGGAAGAAGCCAAGCAGGTTCCCGGGGAAGGCCTTTCCGACGGGAGGACAACCGAAAACAATCCAAAGGGACGCCCTCGCTTCTAGCGATGGCCGATCCGACACCGCTGGCCCGTTCGACGCTGGCCACAGGAATCCTGCGCGTCACTCTCGAACTTGGCTCGAAACGGGCGGCGTAGGACCACGGGGCGCAGCTGCCTAGAGCGCCGCGATCACTGCCTGCAGCTTCGAGCGCACTTCCTCAGCGATGTCCAAGAGCTCCGGATTCTCGATCGCCTGCATCGACGCGACGGGGTCGACAGCGGAGACTTCGACCACACCTGTCTCGCGCTCCTGAACGATCACGTTGCATGGCAGCATCGTCCCGATCTTGTCCTCCACCTGCAGGGCTCGATAGGCCGATTGGGGATGGCAGGCTCCGAGGATGCGATACCTCCTGAATTCGACTCCCAGCCTCTTTTTCATGGCGGCCTGAACGTCGATATCGGAGAGGACTCCGAACCCCTCCCTTGCCAGACCCTCGATGGCTCGGCCGATGACCTCGTCGAAGCCCATCCCGACGGTCTTGCTGAAATGGTAGCTCATCTGAGTTCATCCCGAGCCTGTTTCTGACAAGTGCGCCCACGCAGTCCCATCGTTGGAATGTTAGGCCGTCGTCGCTACGCCGGCTTGAGGCAGGTCAAGTTTCAGGCCCACGAGAGGGGATATTCTGAGAAGAGAGCGGACCAGTGAATCAGCTGATCCGATCGATTGATCCTCAACATGACCTTCGATCGTCGGGAGACAACGATATGCCGGCAAAAGCAGAAATGAAGGCGACGCTGACGATCGAAGACATTCGCCGTGTCTGTGGCGATATTCTCGATTGGAAGGTGAACGCCATCGAGGCAACCCACGCAGATATGGCAGAGCTCGAGACGGCCGTCGCCTGGGTCTCCGGCCAGGATGACGTGATGGGCGCGCTGCGAAGGCCGCTCGAGGGGGCGGCTGCCGCGATCGCCGAAATCCTGACAGCGGACGACTTCGCCGATGAGGATCGCCGCTAGGCGGTTTGGCGCCAACTCGGCTCGGAGATGAAGCACGGCGCGAGGGAGCTGACACTATCGTCTTGGGTAGACGGGGCCGCGGCCGGCTTGCGGGCTTGCTGCTTGGCAGCGTGTCCCAGAAGGTGGTCAGCCTCGCCTCCAGCATTGTTGTTGTGGTGCCGTGATTGTCTTGTCCGCCGCTGTGCGGTGTTTCCCTCTGGTTTTCGTCATTCTGGCGCTCTTCGTCACGGTTGACCCACATCAAGTTTAGCGCTGACCGCACAGGCGAATGTCGGATCAGTTTGATCTGAAGCCAGGGAGAGCTTTCATGAATGAAACGAACGAAGCGCGGGAAGCGGCCATCAAGCGCTTAAAAGCGAAGCGTGAGTTTAGCAGCCACTTGGCGGTCTATCTCATCGTGAACTCGCTGCTTGTGGTCATTTGGTTGATATCGGGAAGGGGCTACTTCTGGCCGATCTGGCCGCTGGCGGGCTGGGGGATCGGACTGGCAATTCACGGCTGGCAGACCTTCTTTCAGAAGCCGATCTCGGAAGATGAGATTCGCCGCGAGATGGAGAGAGGCGATTCTGCCCGTTCATGAAGACGGTGCTCGCGGGTTTGCCGTGATGAGGCGACCCCACTGCCAAGGTTCGCGCACGACCGATCGATAGTCGCTGCGCTTCAGTGAGGCTTGGCAAGTGCGGTCATGTCTCGATGTGACCGTCAGCGATCCGTCTTGGACGCGTCGCAGCTGCGCGCAGATACAAGGGTCGACGCGGAGACGCTCATCTCGGTCAGGCGCTGATCAGAGGCCTCCGGCCCCGCCGCCGGGATGCCGGCTTGATCCAGATCAAGCGCCAAAGGCAGGCCCCACTTACAAGAGCTTCTCAAACCGCAAAGGAGGCTCCAATGAGGAAGCTGTCTCAATCGGGATTGGTTCTGGGTGTCCTCGCCGCCGGCATGTCTTCGCTGGCCGCCCAGCCCGTCACTCCCCCGGCGCGCGGTGGGCCCGGGATGATGATGCAGGACGATCGAGGCCAAGGGCCGACGCAGCCGCCCGCCGGGCCCGCACCGATGCACATGATGATGGGCGGGGACAGCGCCGCCATGGGATCCGCGATGCATGAGACTTTGCTTCGGCTGATGGTTGTCTTGATAGACGCCGATGGCGATGGGGCTTTCTCGCTGGCCGAATTGAGTGCGGTGCAAGAGCGAATATTTCATGAGGTCGACATCGACCGGAACGACCGGGTCACGCCCGAGGAGGTCACGGCGTTCTGGCACAGCGCGCCGATCGGCCCCTAGGGGATGCGCCCGGCAGGAGGGGCGAACAATCCGGCCGAGCAAAATCGCCTATGCAGCCCCGAGGACAACGGCGGCCAATTGGACAAGAATCGAACGCCGGTGTGGAAGGATATCGCCTCCGCTCCCTTTGATCAGGATCTGCAACTGGCTGTCATCGACCGCCGGGAAGAGCACTCGTTGGTCTTCCCTTGCCGTCGCATTCTAGGGGGGTGGGTCAAATCCAAGACACGCCAGCGCATCGACGTTCAGCCGACGCATTGGCGCGAATGGAGTGAGAGGGATCCGCCCGGTCGCTTGAGAACCTGACTCACCCTCGAACCGCGGTCATGAGCGCGATCAAGGGGCTGGCCGATCGCTGCGAGGAGGGGCCTCGGGGGTCCGGATGGACGCGATGACCATGCCCAGGAAATCGTCGATATTCCCTCCTATCCTGGCGAGATAAGAGCGCATGGCGGCTCCGGTCGGGCGCGCTTTCGAGGTCTGCGCCGACCTTAGCAAGGATTGCCAACCAGGCGGCGATGCACGGGAAGGCTGCAAAATCCGCCTTGCCCGTGATACGCAAGGGTCGGTGCCATGGGAGGGCGTCGCAAAAGACCAGCACGGCCGAAACGCTCCGAGGAGGAGCGGGGGCTGAGCTGGTGTGTGCAGCTGTGTCGTGAAGGCGCTGTCCCGGATCACCTGAAGAAGCGCGATTGGGCGCTCGGGAGGAGACGATCATGACTGATACAAGAATGAAAATTACAAGACGCGCGGCACTTGGATCGATTGCGGTTGGGGCCTTGGCCGCTCCCCACATCGCGAGAGCGCAGAGCGTTCTGCCGACGGCAACCTACACCATGGCCGCCGACGAGGCGTTCGCCACCGCCCTCAACGGGGGTAACGACACGGCCCGGCTACGCGGCCCGATCCAGCGCATCGCCAGCGGATTCAACTTCACCGAGGGGCCGGCGTGGTTCGGCGATCAGCAGATGTTGATCTTCAGCGACCTCGGCGCCAACCGCCTCTATCGCTGGGACAACAAGAACGAGCGGCTGGACATCTACCGCGACCCCTCCAACCACATCAACGGCAACACCACCGACAAGCAGGGCCGCCTGATCAGCTGCGAGCAGCAGACTCGCCGGGTGACGCGGACCGAGCACAGCGGCGACGTCACGGTCATCGCCGACAGCTTCGAGGGCAAGAAGCTCAACACCCCGAACGATGTGGTCGTGCACTCGAACGGCTCGATCTGGTTCACCGACCCGCCGAACGGCCTCGACGACGACTTCGAGGGGCGGCGGACGACACGGGAGCAGGACAACACCAACGTCTTCCGTATCGACCCGGAGACGAAAGAGATCACCGCCGTCATCACTGACATTCAGCCGAACGGCCTCTGCTTCTCGGCGGACGAGACGAAGCTCTACGTCACCAACGGCCGGACGCCGGCGGAGCTCGGAAGGATCCGCGTCTACGACGTCAGCGCGGATACCAAGACCCTTGAAAACCCTCGGATCTTCATCAATCCCGCAATGGGCAGCGCCGACGGGATCAGGTGCGATTTCGAGGGAAATATCTGGGCGAGCTGGGGCGGGGGCGGCGACCCGACGATAGCCGGGGTGCGCGTCTTCTCGCCAGAAGGGGTTGACTTGCTGCAGATCCAGCTGCCGACGCGTGCTGCCAATGTCTGCTTCGGCGGGCCGGTCGGCAACGTCCTGTTCATGACCTGCAACCGGTTTGTGTACAGGGTCTTCACCAACACGCGTGGTGCTAACCTGATCTGAGTTCCGGCGACGGCCGCCTGGCGCAACTTGACGCGCCAGGCGGTCCTCTTCCCGCCAAGCGCTGAACCCGCGCAAGCTTCGCGGGAAATCAAGAGTCGAGCGCCGGCGAGGGGCGAGGCATGTTGCGCTGGACCTACCGCTGGATGCTGACGCGCTGGCCCCATCTGACGTCCAGGGATGTTGCTGGGCTCTTCGTGGGGCTGCTGGTGGCAATCGCGTTCGCCGGCATGAGCATGTGGATGATTGCCGGAAGGGGCCCCGGGCGGATTCCCGCGAATCTCGGGATGGGACCAGAGTGGGCGTGCACGGTCGGCTTCGGAGCCAGAAGCGGTGTTCCTCCCCAATGCTTCCGGCCCGCTCAGGCAGACGAGACAAATGCTGCTACGCCTCCGCCTCCGGGCGGGGGCGGCCAGCCCTAGGTTTCTCTGCGGGGGGAGAATCGCGACCTGCCACGGGGCGAGTTGTCCGGCTGGAAATCGAGCGGCGGGGTCCCGTATCCCGGGGCACGTCGCGCTTTTGACACAGGCGGCGCGATAAAGAACGGCGCGCGCGAATCCCTCTTTCGCTGCAGTGCAACATGTGGCAAGAGGCGCGCCCCCAAGCCCGCAGCCCCTTGACCGTCCGGAGCATCCGATGACCGTCGACTCCGCTACCGCGCCCGCGCCGAGCGAGGCAAGAGCCCAGGCCGACACCACGATCAGCCGTGACGATCTCACGGTGATCTACCTCCTCATCGTCTCGGCCTTCGTGGTGATCCTCAACGAGACGATCATGGCGGTGGCGCTGCCGCACCTCATGGACGATCTCGGCGCCACGGCGAGTTCTGCCCAGTGGCTGACCACGGCCTTCCTCCTCACCATGGCGGTGGTGATCCCGGTCACCGGGTTTCTGATCCAGCGCATCAACACGCGCCCGATCTTCGTCCTGGCGATGTCGCTGTTCAGCCTCGGCACGCTGATCGCGTCGCTTGCGCCGGGCCTCCCGGTGCTGATCCTCGCGCGTGTCGTCCAGGCGGTCGGGACGGCAATCATGATGCCGCTCCTGATGACGACGGTGATGACGCTCGTGCCCCCGGCGGCGCGCGGCAGGATGATGGGCAACATCTCGATCGTGATCTCGGTCGCGCCGGCGCTCGGGCCAACCGTGTCGGGGCTCGTCCTCAACTACCTCAACTGGCGCTTCCTGTTCATCTTCGTGCTGCCGATCGCGCTTGCCGCGCTGGCCCTCGGCTACGCCAAGCTCCGCAACGTGACGACGACGCGCTATGCGCCCGTCGACTTCGTCTCGGTGCTGCTCTCGATCATCGCCTTCGCGGGCCTCGTCTATGGGCTTACGGCCTTCGGCGTCGACGGTCCGGCGCTGGTGCTGCCGGCGTGGCTGGGCGGGTCGCCGGTCGCCGACTGGGTGGTGCTCGTCGTCGGGCTGGTGTTCATGGCGATCTTCGTTGCGCGGCAGATCCAGCTGCAGGCCACGGACAAGCCGCTCCTCGACCTCCGCACCTTCGCCACCAAGGAGTTCACTCTCTCGGTGAGCATGTTCGTGGTGATGATGATGGCGATGTTCGGCACGATCATCCTCCTGCCGATCTACATGCAGAACGTGCGCGGCCTCGACACGCTGCAGACCGGGCTGCTGCTGTTGCCGGGCGGTCTCCTCATGGGCCTTCTCGGCCCACAGGTCGGGAAGCTCTACGACCGGATCGGCCCGACGCGGCTGGTCGTGCCGGGCGCGATCGCGGTGAGCGCCGTGCTGTGGGCGATGACGCGGCTCGGGCCGGACACGCCGGTGCCGTTCATCCTCGCCGGGCACCTCGTGTTCAGTCTGGGCTTGGCGCTCCTCTTCACGCCGCTCTTCACCACCAGCCTCGGCTCGGTGAAGCCGCAGCTCTACTCGCATGGCAGCGCCATCCTCGGCTCGACCCAGCAGGTGGCGGGCGCTGCGGGCGTGGCGCTGTTCGTGGCGGTGATGTCGCTGCAAACGGCCTCGCGCGAGGCGGCGGGGGCGAGCCCGGTCGACGCGCTCGCCGGCGGCATCCAGGTCGCGTTCACGATCGGGGCGGTGATCTCGCTTGCCGCGATCGCGCTGGCGTTCTTCGTCAAGAAGCCGCCCGACCAGCACGGCATGGCGCACGGCCACTAGTCTAGGCCAAGTCACCAGAAACAAGCCGGGAAGGCTTCTAGCCAGCCTGACTATCCTTTTGGTTCCCCCAGCCAATTTGCGTTTGGGGGGACAATGCTGGAAACACTAGCGCATGGCGCTGCCGCGGGGTTCGCCGCCCTCGCGCCGTTCGTTCTCCTCCTCAAGGACTTCTACATCCGGCCGACCTACGTGTTCTCGAAGCAGCTCGCGCCGGTCATCGAAGCCGAGTGGCAAGACCGCTTCGACACGGTGCTGCCCTTCGTCGGAGGCGATGGAGCGTTCTCGTACGGGGTGGCGTTCTACGGCCGGTCCGACGCGATCTCGTTTCCCTATCTCGACCTCGGCCAGGCGCCGTGGATCGACCCAGACGAGGTCGAACGGCGGGGAATGGTCGTCCTCTGCCGGGTCACCGACGCCGCGTGCCTGGCACAGATGGCGGAGCGGATGGACGGTATGGCCGGTTCCTTCCAGCTCGATCTCACCGCCACCGGCCGGCTCTACTACAAGACCTATACCTCGCCCACGATCCGGGCGGGCTTCGTGCCGCCGGCCGGTCCCGCGACTCAATCGCGATAGGCGAAGAGGCGCGCGGCGAGGAAGGTCGCAAGCGGGGTGAGCAGAACGGCCACGACCAGTGCGGCGGCCTCGTAGCGCGGCGGCAGGACGCGGACAAGCGAGGCGAGCACCAGGGTATTGAACCCGAAGCCGAGGAGCGCCACCGCCGCATAGCGGGGAGCGGTGCGGACGAAGGGCGCCACCGACTCGAAAGTGAACCAGTGGTGGCCGGCAAGAGACACCGAGAGCGCGGTGACGAAGCCGAGCGTGTTGGCGAGGAGCGGATGAAGACCGGTCCTCAAAAGGATCAGGCCGACGCCGATATGGACGGCGGTCGCGACCAGGCCGACGAGGCCGAAGCGGAAGGCTTCACGGAAAAGGCGGGCGTAGCCCGAACGGTCCGCGGTCAAAACTCCTCCTCGACGATGTAGAGGGGGCGCTGCTTGGACTCGATGAAGAGGCGGCTCAGATACTCGCCGATCACGCCCAGCGAGACGAGCTGCACGCCGCCGAGGAAGAGGACGGCGAGCATGGTCGAGGCGTAGCCCGGGACGTCGGAGCCGTAAGCGAGCGCCCGGATCAGGATGAAGGCGCCGTAAGCAAAGGCGAAGGTCGCGACGGCGAGACCGACGAAGGTCCAGACGCGGAGCGGCATCGAGGAGAAGCTGGTGGTGCCGTCGAGGGCGAGGCTCCACAGCTTGCGGAAGCCGAACTTGCTCTTCCCGGCGAGGCGCGGGCGCCGCGCGAAGGGCACCCCGACCTGGCGGAAGCCGATCCAGTCGTAGAGGCCCTTCATGAAGCGGTTGCGCTCGGGGAGAGCCTTCAGCGCATCGACCGCGCGGCGGTCGAGGAGGCGGAAGTCGCCGGCGTCGATCGGGATGGGGCGGTGCGCGATGCGGTTGAAGCCGCGGTAGAAGAGCCGCGCGGAGAGGCGTTTGCGGCGGGTGTCGCTGCTGCGGTCGGTGCGGATGCCGTAAACGACGTCGTAGCCCTCGCGCCAGCGTTGGACGAAGGTCTCGATCACCTCGGGCGGGTCCTGGAGGTCGACGTCGATGATCACCACGGCGTCGCCGCGGGCGCGGTCGAGCCCGGCCGATATCGCCGGCTCCTTGCCGAAATTCCGCGAGAAGGCGACGAGACGCACGCAGGGCTGGGCGCGGCGCGCGGCGGCGATTGCCGCGCGCGTTCCGTCGGTGCTGCCGTCGTCGACGAAGACCAGCTCGAGGTGGGCGCCGATCGGGGCCAGAGCCGGGATGATCGCGGCAAGGAAGGGAGCGATCGCCGCCTCCTCGTTGAAGACCGGGATGACCAGGCTGAGGAGGCGAAGCGCGCGCGGCTGATCGGGCATCGGGGCGTTGCTCAGGAGAGGAGCAGCAGGACGAGGCCGAGGAGCGCCGGCGCGGCCTGGACGTAGAGGATGCGGCGGCTCGCGGTGAGGCCTCCATAGATTCCGGCGGCGAGCACGCAGGCGAGGAAGAAGATCTTCACCGAGAAGGCGACCTCCGGGCGGGGGTCGACGAGGCCCCAGAGGAGGCCGGCGGCGAGGAAGCCGTTATAGAGGCCCTGGTTGGCGGCGAGGACGGCGCTCGAGCGCGCCTCCTCGATCGTGGTGCCGAAGGCTTTGCGGCCGCGCGGCGCGGTCCACAGGAACATCTCGAGGACGAGAATGTAGACGTGGATGAGGGCGACCAGCCCGACCACGATATTGGCCGCTATCCCCATCTTCTGCTCCGCTTTGCGCCGAGGGGAGGAGGCGCCAAAGTGCGCCGGGGCGCAAGGCGAAAACCGCGGGGCCGCGATCGCCCCAAAAAAATCTCAAGCGGCGTGTCGAAAGCAGCGTCGCCGGATCGTCGTGCCAATGAGAGACGCTCGAAAGCCAAGGAGTCCTGCCATGGATAGCACCACGCCGTTCCCCTTCCCCTCCGGCCTTGCCGGAATCGCCGGCGCCGTGATCACGCCCGCCGACCCGGGTTACGACAAGGCGCGGGCCGTGTTCTACGGCGGGATCGACAAGCGGCCGGGGCTGATCGTCCAGGTCGCCAATGCCGAGGACGTGGCGCGTGCCGTCGACTACGCGCGCGACAACGGCCTCGAGCTCGCGGTGCGCGGCGGCGGCCACAGTCCGTCGGGCCACAGCACCACCGCGGGCGGGGTGGTGATCGACCTGCGCAAGATGAAGGCGCTCGACATCGACGCCGCGGCGGGGACGGCGTGGGCGGAGGCCGGGCTCACCGCCGGCGAGGTGACGCAGGAAGTGGGCAAGCACGGGCTCGCGGTCGGGTTCGGCGATGCCGGATCGGTCGGCATCGGCGGGATCACGCTCGGCGGCGGAGTCGGGTTCCTGGTCCGCAAGCACGGCCTCACCATCGACTCGCTGCTCGCCGCCGAAGTGGTGACCGCCGACGGGCGCATCGTCCAGGCCGACGAGAAGACCAACCCGGAGCTGTTCTGGGCGATCCGCGGCGGGGGCGGGAATTTCGGCGTGGTGACGCGGCTCAAGTTCCGCCTCCACAGACTCGACAAGGTGGTCGGCGGGCTCCTCGTCCTTCCGGCGACGCCGGAGACCGTTGCCGGCTTCATCGCCGCAGCGGAGGCCGCGCCGGACGAGCTGTCGACGATCGCCAACATCATGCCCGCGCCGCCGATGCCGTTCCTCCCCAAGGAGGTGCACGGCCAGTTCGTGATCCTCGGGATGCTGGTCTATGCCGGCGACCCGGCCAAGGCTGATGCGGTGCTGGCGCCGTTCCGGGCGCTGGCCAAGCCGCACGCCGACATGCTGCGGCCGATGGGGCTGCACGAGATGTATGGGCCGGAGGACCCGAACTACAAGCCGCTGGCGGTGGCGCGCACGATGTATCTCGACCGGGTCGATGTCACGATGGCAGCCGACATCATCGACCGCCTCAAGCGGTCGGAGGCTGCGTTCCGCGTCACGCAGCTTCGCGTTCTGGGCGGGGCGCATGAGCGCGTCGCCAACGAGGCGACCGCCTACGCGCACCGGCAGAGCCGGATCATGGTCAACGTCGCCGCCTTCTACGAGAAGCCGGAACAGCGGGCCGCGCGCGACGCGTGGGTGGCGAGCTTCGCCAACGAGATCCGCCAGTCGGACGAGGGCTGCTACGTCAACTTCCTCGCCCAGGACGGGTCGGCGCGAATGCACCAAGCCTATCCCGGCGGAACGTGGGAGCGCCTCCGCGCCGCCAAAGCCAAGTACGATCCCACCAACCTCTTCCGGCTCAACCAGAACATCCCGCCGGCCAAGGCGGCGTAGTCGACCCGAAACAAAAAGGGCGGCCAGTTGGCCGCCCCGCGCGGCGATCGGCAAGGCTGCGGTTTAGGGCGGGGGCGGTGGTGGCGGCGCGCCGAAAGCCCACTGCAGCCCGGCGGTGACGCGGGTGTCGTAAGGCTCTAGCTCGCCGAGCGGGAAACCGACCGCGAGGGTCGCGGTGAGGCCGCGCTCGAGGAGGAGGTGCGCGCCGAGGGAAAGGTTGAACTCGGAGCCTCCGCCGATCAGGTTGGTCGGCCAATTGTAGTGGAGGCCGACCTGCGGGGCGATCGCCTTCAACCAGCCCGCGTTGAGCCCGATCACATAGCTCGCCGTGAGATCGGTCGAGATCACCGGGTCGAAATCCTCGTCGGGGAGGATGGAGACGCTGTGGTACCCTTGGATGACCCAGTTCGTGTGTGGCACCCAGGTCCAGCTGACGAACGGCTCGAAGGTCATCGAGTCGCTGAACTCCGAGGTCGGCAGGGTCAGTTCGAGACCGGCAGAGATGACCGAGTTGGCATTGCTGCGGAAAGCGTACTTGCCGATGAGGCTGAGGTCGCCGAACTCGCTGCCGAGGTCGTCCTTGAAGTGGGGAAGGCGGAGCTCGATCGAGGCGCGGCCGTCGAGGAACGTCTTCTCGAAGCCGAGCGTCAGAGCGTGAACGTCGAAGCCGCCGAAGTCGCGCCAAGTGTAGTTGAGATCGACCTTGTCGGTCGGGCAGGGGTTGAAGTCGTCGCCGCCGAACCCACCGCCGTTGTCGCCGATGATCTCGACCTTGGCCCCGTATTCGAGGCCGTTGTCGGCCACGCCGCGGGCGCGGATCGTGATGTCCGTTTCCGCTCTGAAGTCGTCGAAATCGTCCTCGTCGTCGTCGTAGTTGGTGCAGAAGGTGGGGCCGCCGACGGTGATTTGGAGCTGCGCATGGGCAGCTGGGGCGGAAGCGAAGAGCAAAGCCCCGACGGCAGCTCCCCGCAACAAAGCGGAACTCAAGTGAGTCATCGACCAGGCCCCCAACCCCAGAATGGCGGCGAGTCTACCGCCGGTCGTTTGGGTTGTTAACGACTGTGGCGTGGCTGGAATGATTTGAAATCCGCGCGTGGCAAAAATGCTCCAGGATGGGCATTGCCGTTTCAGGGCGGCACGGACGAGAAGAGGAGCTGGTTGGCGTCGAGGAGAAAGCGGAGATCGCCTGCAACCTCCGGCTCCAGCGCCGACATCTTCACGGTCGCCATGAGCTCGCCGAGCGTGCGCCGCCGATCGACGAGGCGCAGAAGCGCCGCGGTGCGGCGATGGATCCGGCGAGAGAAGTCGATGCCGTCGATCGTGATCTTCACCGGGTTGCCGCGGTCGATATGGGCGGCAAGGGCGCGCGGATCGACGGCGGTGATTCGCGGCACGAGATCGGGGGCGAGGGCGCGCGGATCGGGCGGCGGCGGGGCGCTCGCGAGGCGGGCATAGAAGACGTGCTTGCGGATCGAGCCGGCGATCTCCTCGGCGAGCCGGGCCCGCGCCGGGAAGGGCAGTCCAGACGCGACAGTCAGCGCTTCCGAGCCGGCGGGCAGGTAGCTCGCAGGATCGTACTTGATCGGCTCGATCAGCGCCGCGACGGCGAGTCCCGCATCGGCGAGGAGGTCGAGGAGCTCGTCGGCCCAGAAGGGGCGGTCGCGGCTGTGGAGGAGGAGGTCGAAGAGGCCGGCGTCGCTCGCCTTGTGATCGGCGAGGAAGGGGTTGCGGAGGAGCCAGTTTGTCTTGGGCAACCCGGCGAGGATCGCCTTCGCGTCCGCGATCTGGTCCGGAAAAGAGCGGTCGCCGAGGAGCTTCGCGAACGCCGACTGCAGCGGATACACGCCGGTGCGGCCGAGCGGGGCGTAGACCATGCCGCCGATGCCGCCGTTCGGCGCGAGGAGGGCGGCGAGCCGCGCGGCGCCGGCCCCGGGATCGGCGAGGTGGTGGAGCACGCCGCAGCAATCGATGTAGTCGAAGCGCCCGAGGGCCTCGGCAGCGAGGAGGTCCCCGACGATGAACTCGATCGAGCGGAGGCCGCGGACTTCGGCGCGCGCCTTGGCGATGTCGCGGCTCGCCGCCGAGAGGTCGAGGTAGACGATCTCGTGGTCGACGCCCGCGTCGGCCAATTGTTGGGCGAGCATGATGAGGCCGTCACCGGTGCCGCCGCCGGCGATCAGGACGCGGAACGGACGGGACCAGTCGCGGCGCCCGCCGAACACGTAATGGTCGAGCTCGACGAGGCTCGAGGGCGAGCCCGTCAGGAGTCGCTTCCGCTCGTCCTCCGGAGCGCGCTCCGGGTAGGGGTAGGTATCGTAGCGATAGGGCGTCCCGGGTGGTTCTTCCGGGCCGCTCATCGGCGGCTTCTACTTGCCGGCGGCCTTGCGGAGGGCGGCGACCATCCGGTCCTGCCAGCCGTGGCCCTCGGCCTGGAAGACATCGAGGATCTCGCGGTCGATGCGGAGGGTGACCGCCTCCTTCGCGCCGGGGGCGGCAGCGGCCGGCTTGTCGGGCGGCAGCGGCGGGGCGGTCTTGGGGGAGCGGAAGGCGGCCTCGGCGGCAGCGCGCGGGTCGAGGCGGGTGAAGCGGCGTTCGGGTGGTTTGCTCATGAGGGCTCGTGAGGAATCGGCTCGCCCATCTTAGCCGAGGATCGGGGGTTGCGCGCCTTCCTCTCGATTCTTCCTTGCCGCCCGTTCACCCTGGCTGTGTTTTCTTGGGGACTTCTTGTCGCGAAACTGGGGGTTCAACGTGGCGCTCCGCTCCCGGTGACCTGGCTCTGGGTTTTGGCCGGAAGCGGACCAGAGAAAGGGAGTTGGCTGGCTGGCGGCGCGCCAGTCGTGCAAAGGTTTGGCGCCGCGCCGGAGCCGAGACATGACCCTGCCCGTTCCACCGCCGATCCTGCCGATGCTCGCGCAGCGGGTCAGCGATCTGCCGGACGATCCGGGCTGGATCTTCGAGCCGAAGTGGGACGGGTTCCGGGCGCTTGTGTTCCGCGACGGCGAGGAATTGTTCATCCAGAGCCGGGACGAGAAGCCGCTCGCGCGCTACTACCCGGAGCTGGTCGAGCCGCTGCGCGCGCAGCTGCCGGAGCGCATCGTGCTCGACGGGGAGATCGTCATCGTCCAGCCGCACGGGCTCGACTTCGAGGCCCTCCAGCTCAGGCTCCATCCGGCCGCCTCGCGGGTGAAGCTCCTGGCCGGGCAGATCCCCGCCTCGATCGTGTTCTTCGACATCCTTGCGCTGGGCGAGCGCGACCTTCGCGAAACGCCCTTCGCCGAGCGGCGCGCAATCCTCGAAGAGGTGCTCGCGAACGCCCGGCCGCCGCTGCACGTAACGCCGGCGACGCGCGCGCGGGCGGTGGCGGAGGACTGGTTCAAGCGCTTCGAGGGCGCCGGGCTCGACGGCGTGATGGCCAAGCGCGAGGACGGGAGCTACCAGCCCGACAAGCGGGTGATGCTCAAGGTCAAGCACGAGCGCGAGTGCGACGCCGTGGTCGCGGGCTTCCGCTGGCACAAGAAGGGCAACCGCGACGCGGTCGGCTCGCTCCTCCTCGGGCTCTACGACGAGGCCGGCGCGCTGCAGCATGTCGGGGTCGCCGCAAGCTTCAGCGACAAGAAGCGGAAGGAGCTGGTCGAGTTCCTCGCGCCGTACCGCGAGAACGCGCTCGACGGCCATCCGTGGAGGGAGTGGGCGTTCTCGCCCGACGAGGCTGAGGCGGGGAGGCGCGTTCCGGGGGCGCAGAGCCGGTGGAGCCAGGGCAAGGACCTCTCGTGGGAGCCGCTGCGACCCGAGCTCGTGGTCGAGGTCGCCTACGATCACATGCAGGGATCGCGCTTCCGGCACACCGCGCAGTTCCGGCGCTGGCGCTCCGACAAGCGCCCGCGGGACTGCGACTTCGCGCAGCTCGAGGTGGTGGCGCCGCAGGAGCTTCGCGAGATCTTCGGGGGACGCGGCTAGACGTGCGGATCGCGATCTCGGGAGCCCATCACGTCGGCAAGACGACGCTGATCGAGGCGTTCGTGCGCGCTCATCCCGTGTACGGCGCCGAGCCGGAGCCCTATTACGCGCTGGCTGATCTTGGCGTCGCCTTCTCCGATCCGCCGACCGAGGAGGACTATCTCGAGCAACTCGCGCACAGCATCCGGCGGATAGACGAGCGGTCGGGGGAGGCGAACGTGATCTTCGACCGCTGCCCGGCTCGACTTCGTCGCCCATCTGCAGGCGCTCGCCGCGCGCTCGGGCGAGGCGTTCGACTTCGATGAGCATCGCGACGATGTGGCGAGTGCGATCGAAGCGCTCGACGCGATCGTGTTCATCCCGGCTGGGCTAGGTGATGTCGACGACGAGGGCATAGCCCATCGGCGCCTCCGTAAGTCGGTCGACCGCCGCCTCCAGGCGATCCTACTCGACGACGAGCTGTCGCTGTTCGAAGGCGGGTGGCCAGCGATTGTCGAGCTCTCCGGCCCGACCGGGCGTCGACTGCACGGATTGGAGCGCCTTCTCGAAGCTGGCGCGCGATGACCTCTGAAGCCGGCAACGACCGTCCGAGTGAGACGCGTCCCCTCTCCCATAGGGAGAGGGCTAGGGTGAGGGGTTACAGGTCCATCCGAAGGGGCGCGGGTGAAGGAGATTCGTCCGGATCGGTGGAGCCCCCTCACCCCAACCCTCTCCCCGCCGGGGAGAGGGGGTGGGTCGGCGCTGCCCCAGAAGGGCAAAGGGCTTCGGCAGGACTTCAAGGACGCAGGCATCAAAAGGCGTCAGGGCTCGCCCTTGGCCGTGGACTCGCGCTTAAGCGCCTCGCGCCATTCTCGGGTGGGGTCGTCGTCGGGGTCGGGGGTTTCTTGCGCCGGCCGCTGATCCTCGGGGACGTTCTTGAGGTTGACGCGGATGCGGTACCAGACCGAGGAGCGGCCGCGCATGCCGTCGACGAGGACGTCCTCGGGAGCGAGAAGCTTCGCGGCGTCGGGGTGCCTGGCCTTCCAGCGCTCCAGGCCTGCGAGCGCGGCCTGCTTGTCGGGAGAGTGGGCGACGACGAGGAGCGGCATCGTGATGCGCCGGCCGCGGCGGACGGGCTTGGCTGCCGCGGCGGCGGGGGCTTCCGTGTCGCCGGCGGTTGCTGAAACGGCGGTGGGCTCTTCGGCCGGTGCTGCGAGGTTGGCGAGAGACCCGGCCGAGGCCGCGTCGGCGGGGGGGGACTCAGCGGGCGGGGCGGCGCCGGCGGCCGCGCCAGCCTTCGGCTTCCTCGCGGCCTTCGGCTTCGCGGCCGCGCTCTTCGCGCGCGACGGCGCCACCCGCGGGGCTTCGCCTTCCTGCTTCGCGTAGTTGGGCGGCCAGGGGGCGTCGGGGAGGCCGGAGTGCTCGTCGCGGTCGGCAAGGTCGAGAAGCGCGTCGAGCGAGCCGGGGTGGGCGTCCATGTCGGCGTTGGGGTCGCCGATGGACGCGAAGCGCGTGGGCATGGTCAGCACGGTGAAATCGGCGGGCTCGACGTCAGGGACCTCGTCCCAGCGGAGCGGGGCGGAGACGCGCGCGTCGGGGAGGGGGCGGACCGAATAGGCCGAGCAGGTGGTGCGGTCCTTGGCATTCTGGTTGTAGTCGAGGAAGACGCCCTTCCGCTCCTCCTTCCACCATTTGGACGTGGCGAGGGCCGGCACGCGGCGCTCGATCTCGCGCGAGAAGGCGAGCGCGGCCTTGCGCACCTCTGTAAACGTCCAGCGCGGATGGATGCGGGCGTTGACGTGGATGCCGCGCGAGCCGCTGGTCTTGGGCCAGCCACGAAGGCCGAGCTCCTCCATCAGCGCCTTCACCTCGAGGGCGACCTTGCGGATGTCGTCCCAGGCGATTCCGGGGGTCGGGTCGAGGTCGATGCGGATCTCGTTCGGATGGTCGAGGTCGCCGGCGCGGACCGGGTGGGGGTGAAGCTCGATGCAGCCGAGATTGACGATCCAGGCGAGGCCGGCAACGTCGTCGACCACGACCTCGTCGGCGGTGCGGCCGGAGGGGAAGGAGAGGGTGACGATGCGCAGCCACTCGGGGCGCTTGTCGGGCGCACGCTTCTGGTAGAAGGGCTCGCCCTCGGCGCCGTCGACGAAGCGCTTGAGGACGATCGGGCGGTCTCTGATCCCGTTCAGCGCGCCGGGCGCGACGGCGAGGAAGTAGCGCACGATGTCGAGCTTGCAGAGCTTGGTCGCGCGCGAGAAATACGGCTTGTGCGGGTTGGTCACGCGGACCTCCCGCCCCTCCAGCGTCAGGACTTCCACTTCCTCGGGCTTGGGCATCGACGGGAGGCTATATCAGTTGCCCCGTCGGCATGAAGGCTACCGCCCCTGAAGGGTGGCTCTCCCCCTGAAGGGCGAGACGTTCCGTCGCACCGAGGAGTGACGTCTCGTTAGGCGGTTGCAACCGCACTTCGCGCGCAGCTTGTGCCTTCTCCGCCAACGATTCGATCCGGAAGCATGACCGCAAGTGTCTGCAAATACCCGCTTTTGTGGGTGTTCCTGGGTTTCCTGCCGGCACTAAGGTTCGACCCGTATTCAATTAGTCGTGATCGGCGAGGGAACTTTTTAACGATCATCTGTCAGGTTTTCAGGACCTTATTAGTGAAGCGAGCCGAAAGAACGACATGAGGCGGTCGGAAGCCTCCGGGAAGCGCGATCAGGAAAGCCTGCCGCTGGACATCTACGCCTCGCTCGTAGACGCCCTCTATTCGGACGCGCGCTCGCTGTTCGTCGGCGCCTTCGCGGCGTCGATGACGACGCTGATCACCGCGTTCCGCACCGGCGAATGGTCGCTCTATGCCTGCGCCGCGGCGATCGTGCTGCTGACCATCGCGCGGGCATGGGACTTTCGCGCCTTCGCGGCGGCGCGGCCCAAGCTCGACAGCATCGAGGACTTCCGGCCGTGGGAACTCCGCTACGTCACCGGCGCGGCCGGTCACGTCGGCCTCCTCGGCGTGTTCTGCCTGCTCTCGTTCTGGCAGACGATGGACCCGTTCGTCCATCTCTTCGCCTTCTCGATCACGATCGCCTATCTGATCGGCATCTCGGGGCGGAACTTCGCCTCCAACCTTCTCGTCAATACGCAGATCATCATCGCCGGCGTGCCGATGATGATCGCCCTCTTCATCGTCGGCGACCTCTACTACGCGGTCTTCGCGTTCGTGCTGGTGCCGTTCTTCCTAGCCTTCAAGCTGATCTCGGCAAGGCTGCGGCGCACGCTCCTCGACGCGGTGATCAGCGCCCGTAACTTCGGGGCGCTGGCGAGCCGCTTCGACACCGCGCTCAACAACATGCCGCACGGCCTCGGCATGTTCGACGCGCAGCAGCATATCGACGTGTGGAACGAGCGGCTGACGCGGCTTCTCCGCGGCGACCCCAAGCGCTTCGAGAAGGGCGCCAAGATCGCCGACCTCCTGCCCAAGGGCCCGGAGGCGACGCAGTTCATCAGCGACGTGCGCTGGCTCGGCGAAGAAATCGAGAACCGGCTCGCGGCGCGCACCGGCGGCTATTTCGTGGTCGAGACCGAGGACGGGCAGACGCTCGCCCTGACCTTCAACCCGATGGAGAAGGGCGGTTCGGTGGTCCTCGTCGAGGACGTCACCGAGCGCAAGAAGGCCGAGGCGCGGATACGGCACCTGGCGCGCTATGACTCGCTCACCGGCCTCCCCAACCGCACCTATTTCCACGAGCAGATGGAAGACGTTCTGGGTGCCGCGCGCGCCAAGAACGAAGGCTGCGCGGTCCTCTTCATCGACCTCGACCAGTTCAAATATGTCAACGACACGCTCGGCCATCCGATCGGCGACCAGCTGCTGTGCGCGATCTCCGACCGGGTGCGGGCGATCATGCGCCACACCGACGTCGTGGCGCGCTTCGGCGGCGACGAGTTCGTCTTCATCCGCTCGGGCGGCCCGGGCGACGAAGAAGCCGCGATGCTCGCCAACCAGATCATCGAGGTCTTGTCCGCGCCCTACGACATCGAGGGCCACCAGGTGGTGATCGGGGCCTCGATCGGCATCGCGATGTCGCCCGAGAACGGCAACAACGCCGACCTCCTCCTCAAGAACGCCGACATGGCGCTCTACCGCGCCAAGGTCGAGGAGCGCGGCAGTTGGCGGTTCTTCCAGCCCGAGATGGGCGCCAAGGCGCAGACGCGGCGCACGCTCGAGATGGATCTGCGCAAGGCGCTCGGCGACGGCAGCCTCTATCTCGCCTTCCAGCCGCTCTACAGCCTCGCCACCAACCGCTTCTCGGCGTGCGAGGCGCTGATCCGCTGGAAGCATCCGACGCGCGGCCTCATCCCGCCCTCCGAGTTCATCCCGATCGCCGAGGACAGGGGCCTGATCGTCGATGTCGGCGGCGGGGTGCTGCGCGAGGCCTGCTTCGAGTGCCTGCGCTGGCCGGCCGGCATTCGCGTCTCGGTCAACCTCTCGCCGATCCAGTTCCGCCGCGACACCGTCCTCTCGGCGGTGCGGGAGGCGCTTGCGGTTACCGGCCTGCCGCCCTCCCGGCTCGAGGTCGAGATCACCGAGTCGGTACTGCTCTACGACGTGGAGGCGACCCGCAAAGTGCTCACCGAGGTGCGCGAGATCGGCGTGCGCATCTCGCTCGACGACTTCGGCACGGGGTATTCGAGCCTGAGCTACCTGCACTCGTTCCCGCTCGACAAGGTGAAGATCGACCGCTCGTTCCTCACCGGCCTCGGCACGACCAGCAAGACGCTGGTGCTGCTGCGCGGCGTCGCGCGGCTGACATCCGAACTGGGCATGCTGGTCGCCATCGAGGGCGTGGAAACCGAGGAGCAACTCGAGCTCGTCGCCAACGAAGGCTATGTCGACGAGGTGCAGGGGTATTTGTTCAGCAAGCCCGTCCCGGGGCCCGACGTCCGGGCGCTGCTCGCCGCAACCATGGCGGGCGTGCGGAAGGTCGCCTAGGGTTAACGGGCGACCGAAATCGCTGGACCGCCAACGCCTAGCTTAAGTTGTGGCAGGTTGTAATAACCTGTGCGGCGGGTTGTACTCCGCCAGCGCTCCCAGCCTCATCCGAAATCCTTGTCCAGCCTGTGGTCCGCCGAGGGACGGCGGAAGCCTGCGTCTATTCGCGCCGCCTTCGCCGTTAACCTTAATTCTTCCTTAAGGCGATTTGGCTTGATTTTATTCAACCGTTAATACCCTATTAACCATGGGGGTCTCGGCGGCGGACGAGGGTACGCATGGTTGCGTTGGCGTTGGCCAATACTTCGGGGTTTGCAGACCGGGTATTGGACCTGTTGGACAGAGTGGACTACCGGCGAGCAGACGCGCCGGAAGATCGGGAGGCAATTTTCAGCCTCCGCTACGAGGCCTATCTTCGTGAGGGCGCGATCGCGCCGAACCTCTCAAGGCGTTTCGCGGACGAGAACGACGAGCGTCCCAACGCCTGGATCTTCGGCGTCTATGTCGACGGCGAGCTGGCGAGTTCGATCCGCCTGACGGTGGCGAGTCCCAACGCTCCGGACATGCCGGCGCTAACGGTCTTCTCCGACATCCTGACGCCCGCGCTCGAACGCGGGGCCACGATCGTCGACCCGACGCGCTTCGTGACCGACGCGGAGGCCTCGCGCGCCCATCCCGGCCTCAGCTTCGTGACGGTCCGCCTGGCGTGGGCGGCGACCGAGTATTTCAACGCCGACCTTCTCCTCGCCACCGTGCGCCGCGAGCACCAGGCCTACTACAAGCGGGTGTTCGGCCATCGCACGGTCTGCGACGCACGGCCCTATCCGAAATTGCAGAAGCCGATCAGCCTGATGGCGGTCGACTACATGGCCGAGCGCAACAAGGTGCAAGGGCGCTACCCGTTCTTCCGGACGTCGGCGTTCGAGCGGCGCATGCTGTTCGAGCGGCCGGGGATGCCGGAGCGGGCGCGCGCGCCGCTGGTCGCGGTGCCGCCGCTGGTTGCCGTCGCCGCCAACGAGGCGGCGTAGCCGAGTTGTCCGCCTCGACCGGGCGAGTGGGTCGCGGCGGGAACTCCGCCTAAACGGCGGTGCGCGACCAGGCGCCCACGAGGCGGGGCAGGGTGAAGCGGTGGCGGCCCGCCAGGGCCGCCTCGCGCAGTCGGTCGGCGAGGGTGTCGACGTCGACCTCCGCCTCGGTGGCAAGGCCGAACTCGATGATCCGCGGCAGAAGGCTGCGCACGGTCTCGGCGACGTACTCGTAAGCGTAGGCGTCGGACCCCTCCTCGACGCGGCTGGTGCCGAGCAGCGAGGGGGCGAGACCGGCGGCAAAGAACGACGAGGCGAGTTTGGAGCCCATGTCCGGCTCGATCGCCACGCGCCGGTAGACGCCGGTGATCCAGCCCGCGGCCTGCTCGAAAAGCGCCATCGGCGGCTCGACCCGCGCGGCGCTGATGTCCATCTCGAGGAAGGCGAGAATTCCGCCCGGGCGGACGAGCCGGATGAGGTTGTTCAGCACCGCCACGGGGTCCGCGAAGTAGAGGAGGATGAAGCGGCCGGTCACCGCGTCGAACGGCTCGTCGACTCGCAGGGCGTTGATGTCGGCGTTGTCGAAGCGCACCCACGAAATGCCGTTGGCGAAAGCGCGCTGACGGGCCATCTCGAGGGCGTCGTCCGAACGGTCGACGCCTTGCACGCTGCCCTCGCGCCCGACGATGCGCGCCGCGAGCAGCGACACATCGCCGACCCCGCAGCCGATGTCGAGAACCCGCATGCCGGGCTTGAGGCCGGCGCTCGTCAGAACGTCCTCGGTGGCCTGCGCGAAGAGCTGGCCTTGCCGTTCGAGGCGCGCCAATTCCCGACCAGAATGACCGAGAACGTAGGTACGAGTATCGACGCGACCGGACATGCAACTGAGCCTTCTACGGACCCTAAACTGATCGTCAATTTCGACAGAACGACCGTATGGCGCAACACGGGAGTGTTTTCAACTGCGGATAGCGAAGTCGAGCCATGCAGCCGCTTTCTATGCCTCTCGGGTTGCTCTTCTTAAAGATTGCGAAAGTTGTGAAGGTCTAATTTGGCACGGAGTTCAGCAGGTGGGACGCCGAGGGCGGCCCCAGGGAGACTGATCGTGCCGCTCAGCCATAAAGTCATTCCGACTCGGTATGCGGATATTGCCGTCTTCGATACCGGGGGCGAGGGTCTTCCTCTCCTCATGATCCACGGCAATTCGGGGTCCAAGGAAGTCTTCGTCAAGCAAGTCGAGAGCCATCTCGGCGGGCAGTACCGACTGATCGGGATCGACCTTCCCGGCCACGGGGCGTCAAGCGACGCCTTCGACCCGCCGAACGCTTATACCATGCCGGCCTACGCCCATGCCGCGGTCGAGGTGCTCGAGGCGATGGGCGTCGGCAAGACGGCGGTGCTCGGCTGGTCGCTGGGCGGGCATGTCGGCCTCGAAATGCTGCAGATCTTCCCCGGTGTGGTCGGGCTCATGATCACCGGCACGCCGCCGGTCGGGCAGAGCGCCGAGGCGATCCTCGCCGGCTTCACCCAGCATCCTGATATTGCGCTGGTCGGCAAGCGCGACTTCACGCCCGACGACGTGAAATCGTTCGGCCGCACCATTCTCGGCTCCGCGGCGACGCCGTTCTTCGAGGATATGATCCGCCGCACCGACGGACGGGCGCGCGAGATCATGTTCGGCAGCCTCTTCACCGGCGGGGTATCGGATCAGAAGAAGATCGCCGAAACGACCAATGTGCCGCTCGCCGTGGTGCACGGCGCGGACGAGCCGCTGGTCAACACCGCCTATGTCGGCTCGGTCGCGTACAACTCGCTGTGGGACAAACACTGCTTCCTCCTGCGCGGAGTTGGGCACGCGCCGTTCATCCAGGCGCCGGAATTGTTCAACCCGATCCTGACACGGTTCATGGCCGACATGCAGGCACGCGCCCTCAACCGCGTCCCGCACGCCCGCCGCTCGCGCCGCTCCGCGGCATAGGCAAAGGCACCGCGTCCCTCATCGTGCGGGCTGGCGAAGGCAGGCTCGAAAGGACGCGTGCGCTTCGCCGATAGGGTCGCGCCCCGACCGCGAACCATCCAGAGGCGGGTACCGCACACAGAGCGGCACGCCCAACCCTTCCGCACAAATATTAGGCAGAGGGCAGCCTAGCTCGCAGCCTGTCACGGGCTGCGCGTCCTCGCCGGATAGGGATTCGGTCATGGCACCCCCGTTGCATTCTCGGTGAGCGATCAAGCCCCGGACCGTTGAAGGGTTCTCTGCGGGCGTCTCGTTCACCCAGGGGGAAATTTCCATGTCGCTCATCAAGCCGTCACGCCGCGAGATTCTCCGCGCCGGCGCTTCCGGTCTTGCCATCGGGGCGCTCGGCCTCGGCCTGCCGATCAGCCGCGCTTTCGCCGCCGACATCACGGTCGGCTTCATCTATGTCGGGCCGCGCGACGACTACGGCTACAACCAGGCGCATGCCGAGGGCGCGGCGGCGGTGAAGCTGATCCCGGGCGTGACGGTGGTCGAGGAGGAGAACGTCGCGGAGACGGTCGACGTCCAGCAGAGCATGGAGTCGATGATCAATCTCGACGGGGCGAGCCTCATCTTCCCGACCTCGTTCGGCTATTTCGACCCGCACATGCTGGCGGTGGCGAGCAAGTATCCGGACACCCAGTTCCGCCATTGCGGCGGCCTCTGGTCGGAGGGCGTGCACCCGGTCAATACCGGCTCCTATTTCGGCTATATCGGGATGGGCCAGTACCTCAACGGCATCGCCGCGGGCCATGCCAGCAAGAGCAAGAAGATCGGCTTCGTGGCGGCCAAGCCGATCCCGCAGGTGCTCCTCAACATCAACAGCTTCGCTCTCGGCGCGCGCAGCGTGGACCCGACCATCACCTGCCAGGTGATCTT
>CAYOET010000198.1:0-5905 GCA_964402985.1 uncultured Bauldia sp.
GGCATCGCCTTGTAGATCAGCGGCTCGCGCGTCCGCCAGCAATGCGGATAGTTGTGGAGGATCGTCTCATGGCGGAGAACCTTGCCTGCCGCCTTGAGGTCGCGGATCACATCCTTGTTGGCCTCGAAGACATTCTTCTTCGCATACGGGGGAACGAGCGCGGTGAAATTGCCCTCGAAATCCACCGGGTCGACAAGCTTGATGCCCGCCTCGCTGGCGATCCGCATGTCGTCCTCGCCGAAGGCCGGCGCGATATGGACGATTCCGGTGCCCTCGCCGAGCTCGATGAAGTCGCCGGCCAGCACCTGAAACGCGTTCGCGTGGCCCGCGAAGAACGGCATCAGCGGCTCGTAGCGCCGCCCCACCAGCGCCGAGCCAGGCACGGTGCCTGACTGCGTGAAGCCCTCGAGCTCCTTCGCGTAGTTTCCGGCCGAGGAAGTGGCCAGGATCAGCCGCTCCCCGCCCTTGTCGAACACCGCGTATTCGGCGTCGGGCTTGACCGCGAGCGCGAGGTTGGAGGGCAGCGTCCACGGCGTGGTCGTCCACGCCAGCAGCTTCGGCCCGACCTTCTCCCCGCCCGAGGGCAGAAGCTGGAACATCACCGTCAGCGCCGGGTCCTGCCGCTCGCGGAAGGCGTCGTCCTGGCGCGTCTCGGAGTGCGAGAGCGAGGTCTGCGCCGCCCAGCTATAGGGGACGACGCGGAAGCCTTCGTAGACGTAGCCCTTGTCCCACAGCCGCTTGAACGCCCACATCACGCTCTCCATGAAGGAGAGGTCCATGGTCTTGTAGTCGTTCCGGAAATCGACCCAGCGCGCCTGTCGGGTGACGTAGTACTCCCAGTCGTCGGCGAACTGCATCACCGAGTTCCGGCAATGCTCGTTGAACCGGTCGATCCCGTAGGCCTCGATCCCCTTCCGTCCGGAGAGGTTCAGCTCTTTTTCGGAATGAAGCTCGGCCGGGAGGCCATGACAGTCCCACCCGAACCGTCGCTCGACCAGCTTGCCACGCATCGTCTGGTAGCGCGGCACCGCGTCCTTCACGAAGCCGGTTACGAGGTGCCCGTAGTGCGGCAGCCCGTTCGCGAACGGCGGCCCGTCATAGAACACGTACTCCGGCGCGCCCTCGTCCCGCCGCCGCTGCAGCGATTTGTGGAAGGTGTTCTCCTCCTTCCACTTGGCGAGGATCGCCTCCTCGAGCTTGGGGAAGCTCGGCGAGGACTCGGCAGCTGGATACGGCTTCACGGGCTCTTGCTTGGTCATGGCAACGGGGCTTCAGGCGAAAACGGCCGCAAGCGAAACGAAAGGCGCGGATTGCCGGAGGGCTTACCCAATGTGGTGACTTTCCGCCACCCTTTCCATGGCGAGGTCCCGCGCAGCCCACGGCTCAACCCTCCACGCACTTCCGAGCCGCCTCCGCTATAACTCCGCGAGGAGGACCCATGCGCTTCGTGATCCTGATCCTGGCCACGCTCGGCCTTGCCGCCCCCGCCGCCGGCCAAGGCTTCGCCGCCGGGCGTGAGAACGTCCTCGCCGCGATGCGCACCGAGATGGAGTCCATCGCCGGCGCGGTCGTGACCGAATTTCCGGACTACACGAAGGTCGAGGTCCCCGACCGCCAGACCACGTATTTCCTGACCAAGCCCGGCCACTACGCCCACCCGGCCGCGCTCGGCCGGGCTCTCTTCCCGCAACCCGACGGGTCGAAGATTCCTGCCTTCACCACCAGCTGGCCCTACGCCCTCGAAGAAGCGCCCGAGCCGATCCGCCGTTGGGTGGAGGAGCTGAGCGCCCTGCCCTAACCCTCTGCGCTTCCCCGGCGAAAGCCGGGGCCCATGCAACCCAACCGCCTGCCTAAATGGTCGTATGGACCCCGGCTTTGGACGGGAGGCGCTCTAGGCGGGATGCTCGCGCACACACAACGATGCAGCGGCAGCAACTAGCCCGGAAGCCCGGCCGCCCTGAGCATCGCCACGTCCCGCGCCAACTCGTCCTTGTCCTTGCGGAACTCGGCCTTCACCCAGCTTGCGACCGTGAACTGCGGCCGCGCGGCGAGCACCCGCTTGGCCGCGCCCAGGGCTTCCTCGTGCCGGCCCGCCTCCTCGTAGGCGATGACGAGATCGACCACGCCGACCCGCGGGGCGCGCCGGTGGTACTCCTCGAGCGTCTCGATCGCCTCGTCGAGCCGGCCGAGGAGCCGGTAGGCGTTGCCGAGATTGCCGAGGAAGTGCGGCGCGTGCCGCGGGTTGAGGATGATCGAGCGCTCCATTGCCGAAGCCGCGTCGGCGTTGAGCCCCGCCGAGGTGAACACCAGCGCCCCGTAGGCCAGCACGTCGGACGAACTCGGCGCCATCGCCGCCGCCTTCCGCGCCAGCTCGACGCCCTCGTCGAAGCGCTCCTGCCCCATCCGCAGCATGGCCTTCGACACCAGCGCGTCGGCGTTGTTGGGGTCGACCTCGAGCGCCCGCTCCATGTAGCCGACCGCGGTGGCGATGGCTTCCTGGCGCGGCCCCCACATCTCCCAGCGCGCATTCGACAGCCAGATGAACGCCAGCGACGCGTTAAGCGAGGCCGACTCCGGATCGAGGGCGAGCGCCTTCTCCCACGCCGTGCGGATGCGCATCATCTTGGTCGGCGTCGGCCCCTCGCCGTCGTTCACGTAGGCGCGGCCCTGCATCCAGTATGTCCACGCTTCGACATTGTGCGTGGTCGTGTAGCGCATCCGCGCCTGGTCGCCCTCGGTGAGCCTGACCTGCATCTCGGTCGCGACCCGGAGCGAGATCTCGTCCTGGACGGCGAACATGTCGGCGAGATCGCGGTCGAACCGCTCGGCCCAGACATGCGTGCCGGTCGCGGCCTCGATCAGCTGCGCGGTGACGCGGATGCGGTTGCCGCCCTTGCGGACGCTTCCCTCCATCACGTGGCTGACGCCGAGCTCCCGGGCCACCTGGCGCACGTCCACGGACTTGCCCTTGTACGTGAAGGTCGAGTTGCGGGCGATCACCGTCAGCCCCGGCAGCTTGGAGAGCGTGGTGATGAGGTCCTCGACGAGCCCGTCGGCGAAGAACTCCTGCTCGGGGTCGCTGCTCATTGTCGCGAACGGCAGCACCGCGAGGGAGGGATTCGCCGACGCCGCCCGCTTGTCGCTCGACGATCCCGCTCCGCCGAGTGGCTGGCGCACCGACTTGTCGCCGTGCCAACGCCACACTCGCACCGGCCGCTCGATGTTCTTGAGGTCGATCTCGCCCGCGTCGACGAAGGTCACGTTCACCTTCCCGCGCACCTGCGCATGCACGACGTCGGAGGTCAGCACGCCGCCCGGCGGCGCCTGCCCCTCGAGCCGCGCCGCGACGTTGACCCCGTCGCCGAAGATGTCGTCACCCTCGATGACGATATCGCCGAGATTGACTCCGATGCGCAGCTCGACCGGCTTCTTGCCGTCGCCGGCAGCGTTTCGCTCCGCCATCGCCTTCTGGATCGCGAGCGCGCAATTGACCGACTCGACCACGCTTGCGAACTCGACCAGCGCCCCGTCGCCCATGGTTTTGACGACCCGCCCGTGATGGTCGGCGACGGTCGGGTTGAACACCTCGCGCCACATCGCGCCGATCCGCGCATGCGTCCCCGCCTCGTCCTCGCCCATCATCTTGCTGTAGCCGACGACGTCGGCGGCGAGGATCGCGGCGAGCCGCCTGGTGACCTGGGTGTGCGTCATGAGCCCCCGCGCAATGCAACGCTACGGCGGGATCGCCGAGGAGTGCTGGTGGGCGATCCGCCACTCGCCGTCGAACCTGGCGTAGGCAAAGCTGTAGCGATGCGTCTGCTCGACAGGCTGGCCCTGCAGCGTCGTCACCCGGAACGTGTAGGTGCCGGTGTTGGTCGCGAATTCCCCGTCGCCGTAGATGCGGACGATCGGGTCGTGAAGCTCGACTGGAAGCCGCGCCGAGAAATTGTTGAACTGACTCGCGAAATACGCCTCGATCTCCGCCTGATCGGCCATCGGCTCGCGCCGCCCGGTTCCCCAGAACACCGCGTCGGCCGTGTAGAGCGCGAGCATGTCGGCCGGCGTGCCGGTGGCGTAGGTATCGCTCCACCGCGCCATCAGCGCGGTGATCTCGGCCTCCGCGGGCGATTGGGCGCGGGCGGCGCCCACCCAGCCGAGGCAGGCGAGCACCACAACCGTCGCGAAGGACGAGAGAAACCGAACCGGAAATGCGTTGCCCATCGCCGTCTCCTCCTAGCCTGACCCTGCGGCGAGACTAGCACGGGTGGCCGGCCGCGCGTCGGGCGGCCGCGCGCCGCCCCGCCGCTCGATCGCGGCCAGCATGGCGCGCGTCGCCTCGAGAACCGCGTCGAGCGGGATCTCCGCCGCCGGCGGCCGCTGATAGACGCGCTGCGGCCCGGAGACGACGAGCCACGAATCCGGCCGCGCGTGGAACCAGGAGTGCTCGCTGGTCTGCCCGAACAGCTTGACCGCCGGCACGCTGAACGCGTCGGCGAAATGGCACGAGGAGCCATCGATCGCGACGAGACCGGCAGCGTTGGCAATCAGCCACGCATACTCCGCGATCGAAGTCTTGCCGGCCGTGACCAGCGGCTTCCGCTTCACGGTGGCGAGGATCGCGTCGCAGTGCCGGCGCTCCGCCGGCGTGCCGCCCGCGCTCATCACCACCTTGATGCCGGCATTCGCCGCGAGGAAGTCGATCGTCGCCGACCACCGTTCCGGCGTCCAATGCTTGTTGCGCCAGGCGGCCGTGGGATGGACCACGACATACCGGTCGGGAAGATCGAGCTGCGCGGGGCGCCAGCTCTCCGGCGGACGCGCCAGCCGCGGCGGCGTGAACCGCTCCGGCGGCCCGCCCACCTCCTCGTAGAAGAACCGCGCCATGTAGCGAACGCCGGCCGGGTGGGCGAACGCTTGTCCGTAGACCAGCCGGTGCTCCCAGCGCAGGCTCCTCGGATTGGAGACCCTGAGCGACTTCCTGCGGGCGAGGAGCATGGCCGCCCGCCGCGTCGCCTTGGTCCCCTCGTGGAGCGCGAAGAGTTCCTCGTAGAGAAGCGGCGTCCACATCCTGGCGACCGCTTCGGGCATCAGCCCGACGATCGGCGCGAAATCCCGCTTGGCGAAGAGATGGACCTTTTCGCCCGACCGCTCGGCAAGGAACCGGCTGGCCGGCTCCAGCATCAGGATGTCGCCGAGCTGTTTGAAGGAGACGATGGCGATGGTCATGGGGCGACGGGTCGGAGGCGCGGATGGTTTACCCGCGAGCGCGCTGCATTGCTATCGCCCTTCCTCCGCCGCCTCCAGGATCGGAGTCGCCGCGTGCCGGCGCACCACGTCCAGGAACAGCGTGCCGTACCGCTGCAGTTTCACCGAGCCGACGCCGTGGATCTCGCCGAGCGCGCCGAGGCTGCCCGGCCGGCGTACCGCGAACTCGCTCAGCGTGCGATCCGGGAAGATCGCGTAGGCCGGCAGCTTCTGCTCGCCCGCGAGCCGCCGCCGCAGCGCCTTGAGATCGGCGAGGAGCGCTTCGTCGCCCGCCGACCCCGGAGGCAGAGCCACCTGCCCGCGCTTCTCGCGCCGCGCCGCGCGCGTCTCTTCCGGTACGCGGAGGCTGATCCGCTCCTTGCCGCGCAGCACCTGCCGCCCGAGGTCGGTCAGCCGCCACCGCCCATATTGCTCGATGTCGAGGGTAATCAGTCCCGCCGCATAGATCTGCCGGAGCGTCGCCCGCCACTGGTTGGCGTCGAGCTCCTTGCCCACGCCGAACGTCGGCAGGCGATCGTGCCCGTGCTTCACGACCGCCTCGGTCTTGTAACCGATAAGGATCAGCACTATGTGCTCGGTGCCGAAGCGCACGCCGGTGCGCACCATCGCCGACATCGCCTTCAGCGCGTCGATCGTGAGG
>CAYOET010000199.1:0-7073 GCA_964402985.1 uncultured Bauldia sp.
GACGGCGGCGAGGTCACCCTGACCACCACGCTTCACGTCAACACCTACTTCCTCGGCATCGTCGGTATCGACGAGATCGTGTTCGATCTCCTCGCCCGCACCGTTGCCGGCAACGCCACCTATGAGGTGGTGATGGCGCTCGACAACACCGGCTCGATGTCGGGCTCGAAGATCACCACGCTCCGCACCGCCGCCCGCGATCTCGTCAACACCCTGTTCGAGGTCAACGAGCTCAACACCCAGCCCGACCCGATCAAGATCGGCCTCGTGCCGTTCGCCTCGGCGGTCAATGTCGGCACCGGCTACGCCAATGCGACGTGGATGGACACGACCGGCGTCGCTCCGACCGGCAACGACATGTTCACCACCGACTACAACAACAACAACACGCACAACCGCTTCACGCTCTTCCAGCAGCTCCCGGACGTGGCCTGGGCCGGTTGCGTGGAGAACCGGCCCTATCCCTACGACGTCAATGACGCGGTGCCGACCACCGCCGACCCGGTCACCTTGTTCGTCCCGATGTTCGCGCCCGACGCGCCGGATTCTTCGTGGAACAGCTACTGGACGCAGTCGAAGAACAACTACCTCCCCGACACCGGCGGCAATTGCCCGACCACGAGCTGTCCGAACAATCAGACCAACGCTTGGTGCATCGCAAACAACCGCGCGCCAAAGAACTCGGTTTGGACGTCGACCGCGATCACGACCGGCCAGCTGCGCCAGGCCCGCACCTGCAAGTACAACAACGTCGACGTAGCGGGTAGCCACAACAACGGCACCAGCTACGGCCCCAATATCGGCTGCGTCAGCAATCCGCTCCTGCCGATGACCACCGCCCAGAACACCCTCCTCACGCAGATCGCGGCGATGCCGGCCAGCGGCAACACCAACATCCACGACGGCTTGATGTGGGCCTGGCGCCTGCTGTCGCCGACCGCGCCGTTCACTGAGGGCCGGCCCTATAACGAGCCGAACAATTTCAAGATCCTCATCCTGATGACGGACGGCGACAACACCTACACTTCGGAGACAAGCTCCACCAACTTCAACAACTCAACTTATGCGTCCTACGGCTTCATCACCCCGGCTGTGGCGCCGGCCGGACAGGCCAGCGGCACCGGCCTTCTCAACGTCGCCGCCAACGCCAGCAACTCGACCATCGTCAGCGCGATGAACGCGCGGACAGCGGAAGCCTGCACCAACATCAAGGCCACCGACGACATCCTCATCTACACGATCGGCTTCCAGGTCTCGGCCCAGTCCACCATCGACATGCTGCAAGACTGCGCCACCGACCCCTCGATGGCCTATCAGTCGACCAGCAACGCCGACCTCATCGCCGTCTTCCAGCAGATCGCGGCCAACATCTCGACGCTGCGCGTCGCCGAGTAGGAAGCGGGGGGGGACGCTCTCCGCCCCCTTCACCATGAAGCGGCCTGGGCCTCGCTCAGGCCGTCTTGCTTTGTGTCGGAGCGAGAACCCAGGGAACAGGGAGGCGCTATCGCGGCCCGAGGCGCGGCGATATGGTCTTGGTCGTTGTGGTTCTCGGTTCGCTGGAAAGCCAATGCGCGCTCGATCAATCGCCTTGTCGGTCCTCGCCGCCCTGCTCCTGCCCCGGGGCGTCGCCGCGACCGAGGCCGATCCGGCCTGTTACAATCAGGACAAGCGCTTCGCGCCCGGTTCGATCGCCTGCATCGTTCGCGACGACGAAGCGTCGAAAAAGCTGGCGCTGTGCGAGATCTTCGACGGCGAGGGACAGTGGCGGATCCTCGCCGAGAGCTGCCCGACGGCGGAGCGTCGGCTGCCCGGCCTTCTCGAGCGCCTTCTGCCCGTGCCGGTCCCGATCCGGGCGAGCTTCCGGCAATAGCGACGGCTCAGGCCGTCTTCCGCTCCGGCCAGGCCATCCGCTTGCGGTAGATCGTTGACGGGCTGATCTGCAGCGCCGCCGCCGCGCGCGCGACATTGCCCTCGAAGGCGGCGATGGCGTCCTCGATGATTTGTCGCTCCTGCTCCCAGAACGGGGCGATCGCCTCGCGCGATTGAGAGCGACCCGCCGACGCCGTCGTCGAGTGGAGTTCGACTTCGCCACGCCCGAGCGCGACCTGCGGGGCGAGCATCGCCGCCGTCACCGCCGCGCCGTCGTTGAGCACCACGACGCGGCGCAGCACGTTCTGCAGCTGCCGGACATTGCCCGGCCAGGAATGGTTGAGGAGGAGCGCCTCGGCCTCGGCGTCGAAGCCGGCGAAGCGCCGCCCTTCCTCGACGGCGAAGCGCGCGAGGAAATTGCGGGCGAGTTTCAGGATGTCCGACACCCGCTCGCGGAGCGGCGGCAGGTGCACCGGCAGCACATTGAGCCGGTAGAAGAGGTCCTCGCGGAAGCGGCCCGCTGCGACTTCCGCGGCCGGCTCGCGATTGGTGGCGCAGATGAAGCGCACGTCGATCGGCCGCGACTGCGTGTCGCCGACCCGGCGCAGCACCCCGGTCTGGATGAAGCGGAGGAGCTTGGCCTGGAGGCCGACATCCATCTCCCCGATCTCGTCGAGGAACAGCGTGCCGCCGTCGGCCATCTCTGCGGCGCCCGCGTGCGCCTCGTGCGCACCGGTGAAGGCGCCGCGCACATGGCCGAAGATCTCGCTCTCGATGAGGTCTTTGGGGATCGCGCTGCAATTGATCGGCACGAACGGCCCGTTCGCCCGTCCCGAGCGCGCATGCACCGCTTCGGCGCACAGCTCCTTGCCGGTCCCGCTCTCCCCGGTGATGAAGATCGGCGCGCGCGATGACGCCATGCGGCTGATCTGCCCATAGACCGCGAGCATCTGCGGCGAGCTTCCGACGAACCCCTCGAAGTCGCTGTCCGCGGAGGATGCAGCGGCCGGAACGGCGGCCTTGCCCGAGGGCGCGGCAACCCGCGCTGGGGCATCGGCCTCGCCGCGCGGCCACTCGGCCATCGCTTTCTCGAGCCGCTCGAGGAGCGCCGACGCGCCCACCGGCTTGGTGACGAAGTCGATCGCCCCCGCGCGCATCGCCGCGACCGCGGCATGCACCGAGCCGCGCGCGCTGACCGCGATCACCCGGCCCGCCGTCCCGGCGAGTCCGGCAAGCGCTTCCGCGCCGCCTATCGACTCGATGTCGGCGATCAGGATCTGGCGACCGTCATCGTGTGCGCCCCGCACCGCCTCCGACACCGACTCGCAGGCGCGCGGCGCGAAGCGACGGTCGGAACGCGAATGGATATGCGCGGAGATCAACCGGCGCTGTACTGGATCGGAGTCGAGAATGAGAACTGGTACCGGCCCCGATGCCATCAAGAACAACAACCCCTGCCGCCCCCGCACCGAGGCGGACTTCCGTTTTCCATCAGCAGGGTAAAGAAAGCGTTCCCGGGACCGCTCGCGACCGGCGTGTCGCACCGCTTTTCACTCTTCGCCGCTTGATTAAAACCGCGCGCGCCTCTAGCCGGGGCGGTCATGGTCAACAGCGCCGCTCCCCCCGCGATACGAGGCCTCTCGGCGCTCGCCGGTTCGTACCGGGCGATCCTCTGCGACGTGTGGGGCGTGGTGCACAACGGCGTCGCCCGCTTCGACGACGCCTGCGCGGCCCTCGCCCGCTACCGCGAGGGGGGAGGGGTTGTCCTCCTCATCACCAACGCCCCGCGCCCGCGCCCGTCCGTCCTCGCCCAGCTCGCGGCGCTCAAGGTCGGCCCGGACGTCTTCGACGACGTCGTCACCTCGGGCGACGTCACCCGCCGGCTCCTCCTCGAGCACAGCGACGAGACCATTCTCCATCTCGGGCCCGAGCGCGACTGGTCGCTCTATGACGGTCTCGGCCTCACCTTCGGCTCGGCCGAGGAGGCGACGGTCATCTCCTGCACCGGCCTCTACGACGAGGATCACGAGGTCGTCGCCGACTATGATGGGCGCCTGCTCGCCTGGGCCGCGCGCGACCTCCTCATGATCTGCGCCAACCCCGACCTCGTGGTCGCCCGCGGCAACCAGATGCTGCTCTGCGCCGGCGCGCTGGCGCAGCGCTACCAGGCGTTCGGCGGCCGCGTCCTCGTCGCCGGCAAGCCCTACGCCCCGATCTACGACGCCGCGCTCGCCGACCTCGCCGTGCGCCTCGGCGGGCGTGTAGAGGCCTCCTCGGTTCTCGCCATCGGCGACGGCATCGATACCGACATCCGCGGCGCCTACGACCGCGGCCTCGACGCGCTCTTCGTCACCGGAGGCATCCACGGCGCCGAGCTCGACAAGACGATCACCCCTGACGAAGCCGTCGCCCGCTTCCTCGCCGCGCGCGGCCTCGGTGCCGTCGCCCACCTCCCGAGCCTCGTCTGGTGAGCGCGCGCGTCATCCATGGCCTCGACGCCCTCCCTCCCGAGCTCCGCGGTTCGGTTGTCGCGGTCGGTGATTTCGACGGCGTTCATCTCGACCACCAAGCCACCATCGCATTGCTGCTTCCCGAGGCGGAAAGGCGCGCGCGCACCCCACTCGTTGTCGCGACGAGGGACGCCGCGTCACCCGTCCGGATCACGCCGCCCGCCGAGGAGGATCGCCTTCTCGTCGCCCTCGGTGTCACCAGGATCCTCCTCGTCGAGGAGCCGGTTGCCGCCGAGCAGCTCACGCGCGCCGTATCGCCGTCGTTTGTGATCGCTGTACCGGACGCGGCGGGTGACATGACCGCCCGCGTCCGCGCCATGTTGGCTGAAGGCGACATTGCCGCCGCGGCTGCGCTCCTCGGCTACCGCTGGTTCGCACGCGGCGAGGTCATCCACGGCGACAAGCGAGGCCGCGAGCTCGGATTCCCCACCGCCAATATCGCGCTCGCGCCCTCGACCCCGCTCCGCCACGGCGTCTACGCCGTCCGCGTCCGGCGGGCGGGCGAAATCCTCGACGGCGTCGCGAGTTTCGGCGTCCGCCCGACCTTCGGCGGCGGCGCCCCGGTCCTCGAAGTCTTCCTCTTCGACTTCGCCGGCGACCTCTATGGCGACACCCTCGAAGTCGCGTTCGTCGCCTGGATCAGGCCCGAACTCAGCTTCGACGGCATCGCGCCCCTCGTCGCCCGCATCCGCGAGGATGAAAGCGAGGCCCGCCGCATCCTTGCGACCGCCGGCCCCGGCAGCGACCTCGACCAGCGTCTTGCCGCTACAAATCCCTGATACTTTGCCGCGGCTTGGCTTCCGGTTGCCGCGCGGCTGTGCTTTGCCTTAGAAACGCCTCTGCGAGCGTGCGGAATCAGTTCGGGTAGGCGTAGCGCCAGCAAGGCGCGTGGGGAGAGATCGATATGCTGGCAGTCGTGAACGGGTTCCGCCGGTGGCTGCCCCTCGCGCTCCCGTTTGTGCTGGCCGGTTGCAGCAGCCTCACCTACGGCACCGGCACCAACACCTCGCTGCAGACTTTCCAGGACCTCACCAGCATCGCCAACTTCGCCGGCGGCCCCAACCGCCTCGATCAGGAGATCGCCTATGTGCCGCGCGCCGGCCTGGTGATCCCGCCGACCATGGACCTTCCGCCGGCCGGCGACCCCGCCCTCGCCGCGACCCTGCCCGTCAATCAGGGCACCGGCGACCAGCGCGGTCCGCTCGGCATGGGGACGCTGCGCGGCAGCGCCCCCTCGACCGGCTTGGTGGCGAGCTCGGACATCATCTTCACGCCGACCGGCTCGTTCGACGCCGCCGGCAACCCGATCCGCGTCTCGATCGTCGAGCCGCCCGCCGCCTACCGCGTCCCCGACTCGGCCGCCCCGCTCACCGTCGAGGGCGCCGCCGAGGTGCAGCGGGCCACCGGCTGGTCGCGCTTCTGGCGCTCCCTCTGGCCGTTCTAGCCTAACCCCTGAACCGTTCGAAGAAGCCGCGCAGCAGCGCCGCCGACTCCCTCTCCGATAGCCCGCCATAAACCTCGGGTGCGTGATGACAGGTCGCGGCCGAGAAGAACCGCACGCCGTTCTCGACCGCGCCTCCCTTCTCGTCGCGCGCCCCGAAATAGAGCCGCCTGATCCGCGCGAATGAGATCGCCGCCGCGCACATCGTGCACGGCTCCAGCGTCACGTAGAGGTCGCAGTCGAGGAGCCGCTCGTTGCGCAGCGCGTGCGCCGCCTCGCGGATCACCAGCGCCTCGGCATGCGCCATCGGATCGGCGAGCTCGAGAGTGCGGTTGCCGTTGCGCGCAATCACCTTGCCGGCGCGGACGATCGCCGCTCCCACCGGCACCTCGCCGCGCCCGGCGGCAGCCCGCGCCTCCTCGAGCGCTGCCTCCATCGGACTAGCCGCCATTCCGCCACCCTCGCACCGATGCTAAGAGACGCCGCATGTCCAATCCCCAATCTCCTGACCAACCCGAGAGCATGCGCATCGCCAAGCTCCTGGCGCGCACCGGCCTCTGCTCGCGGCGCGACGCCGAGCGCTGGATCGCCGAAGGCCGCGTCTCGGTCAACGGCCGCGTCCTCCTCTCGCCCGCCCTCGACGTCACCGACGCGGACAAGATCCTCGTCGACAACAAGCCCTTGCCGGCCCGCGAGCGCACGCGCCTGTGGCTCTACCACAAGCCGAAGGGGCTCGTGACCACCGCTCGCGACCCGGAAGGGCGCGCCACCGTCTTCGCCGCGCTGCCCAAAGAGCTGCCGCGCGTCATCACCGTCGGCCGCCTCGACATCAACACCGAGGGCCTCCTTCTCCTCACCAATGACGGCGGCCTCGCCCGCGTGCTCGAGCTGCCCGCGACCGGCTGGCTGCGCCGCTACCGCGTGCGCGTCCACGGCACGGTCAGCCAGGCCGACCTCGACAAGCTCGGGGAGGGGGCGACCGTCGACGGCATCCACTACGGTCCCGTGGAAGCGCTGCTCGAGCGCGTGCAGGGCACCAACGCGTGGCTGATCCTCGGCCTTCGCGAAGGCAAGAACCGCGAGGTCAAGGAAGTGCTCGGCGGGCTCGGCCTGACCGTGAACCGCCTGATCCGCGTTTCCTTCGGCCCCTTCCAGCTCGGCGACCTTCCCGAAGGCGAGGTCCGCGAGATCCCGCGCCGCGTCCTTCGCGACCAGGTCGGCGAGAAGCTCGCCGCCGAGGCCGGCCTCGACTT
>CAYOET010000200.1:0-10754 GCA_964402985.1 uncultured Bauldia sp.
GCTCAGTATTGTCACAATCTGTAGTGAGGGTAGACTGGTCTGATGGGCAGGAGGGACGACAATGTCCTTTGCAGCGCTCGATCGGATGCTGACCCGGCTGGTGACTCACGGTCGCCTGACCCTCGTCGACACCGACGGCAAGGCTCACAAATACGGTGCGGCCGGCGCGGAGCCGGCTGCGCGGGTGCGCATCGTCGACCCCGCCTTCCCGCGTAAGGCGCTCCTCTCGGCCAATATCGCGGTCGGCGAGGCCTACATGAACGGCGGGATCGTCCTCGAAGAGGGCTCGCTTCGCGACCTCCTCGACATCCTCCTCGTCTCGCGCGATCGCGTCGGCGGCCCCGGGCTTCTCACCGGCGCGCTGGGCTGGCTCAAGCGCATCTACCGCACCAAGGACATCATCAACCCGCCCCGCCGGGCGCAGCGGAACGTCCAGCACCATTACGACATCGGCAACGCGCTCTACCGCCTCTTCCTCGATTCCGACATGCAGTACTCGTGCGGCTACTGGAAGGACGGCGTCGGCACGCTCGAAGAGGCGCAGCTCGAGAAGAAGAAGCACATTGCCAGAAAACTCCTCCTCCAGCCGGGGATGGAGGTGCTCGACATCGGCTCGGGCTGGGGCGGCATGGCGCTCCACCTCGCCCGCGAGCATGGCGTCCGCGTCACGGGCGTCACGCTGTCGCGCGAGCAGCACGCGACCTCCGTGCAGCGCGCCAAGGACGAAGGCCTCGAGGGCCGGGTGAATTTCAGGCTCCTCGACTACCGCCTCGAGACGGGCGTCTACGACCGCATCGTTTCGGTCGGGATGTTCGAGCATGTCGGCGCGCCGCAGTTCGGCGAGTATTTCGACCACGTCATGCGCCTCATGAAGGACGATGGCGTCGCCCTCATCCACACCATCGGCAAGAACGACGGCCCGGCCCCGATCGGGCCGTGGGTGCAGAAATACATCTTCCCCGGCGCCTACATCCCGGCGATGTCCGAGCTCGCGCCGGTGTTCGAGAAGCGCCGCCTGTGGATGACCGACCTCGAGGTCTGGCGCATCCATTACGCCAAGACCCTCGCCGCCTGGTACGACCGCTTCGAAACCCACCGCGCCGAGATCGCCGCGATGTTCGACGAGCGCTTCTGCCGGATGTGGGAGTTCTACCTCCTCGTCTGCGAGGCGGGTTTCCGGTACCAGAACATGTGCAACTTCCAGATCCAGTTGGCCAAGAAGCTGGACGTCGTGCCGCTCACGCGCGACTACATGTACGCCGAGCCGCCGGCGGGGGTGGCCAGGCGCCGCGCGCCGAGCCGTCGCCCACGCGCCATCGCGGCGGAGTAGACTTCGGGAGAAGCGATTCGCCGGTCGCGACTCGCCCTGTGTGACCTAAAAACCCGTCAAGGCTTAAAGCCGAGCACGCGCTGTTTGTGTTGTTAGCGTGTGCTGCGAGCGATTGTGGATTCACTCACGCGGCGAAGGGGCCTAGACCGGCGGCCCGGAAGTGAAACCGAAATTGCGATGAACGTCCCCGCGCGAAAGATCGAAGAGGAGAGCAAGGCTTACCGCCTCGCCCCGCAGAACCTCGAAGCCGAGCAGGCGCTGCTCGGCGCGATCCTCGTCAACAACGAAGCGTTCTACCGCGTCTCGGATTTCCTCGAGCCGGGCCATTTCCAGGAGCCGCTGCACCGGCGCGTCTACGAGGTCGCCGCCGAGATCATCCGCATGGGCAAGGTCGCGACGCCGGTCACGGTGAAGACCTTCCTGCCCGGCGACGTGCGAATCGGCGAGTTCAACATCGCGCAGTACATCGCCCGGCTCGCCGCCGAGGCGACGACCATCATCAACGCCGAGGATTACGGGCGGACGATCTACGACCTCGCCCTTCGCCGCTCGCTGATCACCATCGGCGAGGACATGGTCAACATCGCCTTCGACGCGCCGGTCGACATGCCGCCGCGCTCGCAGATCGAGGACGCCGAGCGCCGGCTCTTCGAGCTCGCCGAGACCGGGCGCTTCGACACCGGCTTCCACGGCTTCAGCGAAGCGCTCAAGGCGGCCATCGACATGGCCAGCGCCGCCTACAGGCGCGACGGCCATCTTTCCGGCCTCGCCACCGGCCTCACCGACCTCGACAGCAAGATGGGCGGCCTCCAGGCCTCGGACCTCATTATCCTGGCCGGCCGGCCAGGCATGGGAAAGAGCGCCCTGGCAACGAACATCGCATTCAATGTCGCTCAAGCATGGCGCGGCCAGGAACAGGCCGACGGCTCGATAAAGACCGTCGACGGCGGGATTGTAGGCCTCTTCTCCCTCGAAATGTCGGCCGAGCAGCTCGCCACCCGCATCATGGCCGAGCAGACCGGCGTCCCCTCCTCCGACATCCGCCGCGGCTCGATCCACGAGGAGCAGTTCGCGCGCATCGTCGCGGTGGCGCAGGAGATGCAGCGCATCCCGCTCTACATCGACCAGACCGGCGGCCTCTCCGTCGCCCAGCTCGCGGCGCGGGCGCGGCGGCTCAAACGCCAGCGTGGGCTCGACCTCCTGGTCATCGATTACATCCAGCTCTTGAGTGGCTCCTCGCGCCGCGCCGCCGAGGGCCGCGTGCAGGAGGTGACCGAGATCACCACCACGCTGAAGGCGCTCGCCAAGGAGCTGCAGGTCCCGATCCTCGCCCTCTCCCAGCTCTCCCGCCAGGTGGAGAATCGCGACGACAAGCGGCCGCAACTCTCCGACCTTCGCGAGTCGGGTTCGATCGAGCAGGACGCCGACGTGGTGATGTTCATTTTCCGCGAGGAGTACTACCTCAAGAACAAGAAGCCGAAGGAAGGCTCCGAGGAGTTCTTCAAATGGCAGGCCGACATGGACGCGCTCGCGGGCCGCGCCGAGGTGATCATCGGCAAGCAGCGCCACGGCCCCACCGGCACGGTCGACCTCCACTTCGAGGACAGCGTCACCCGCTTCTCCAACCTCGCCGCCGAGGACCGCCTGCCCGAGCGCTACGGCTAGGAGTCTCGCAGCCTCCTTCGCTCCGGTTGACACGCATCGGCCCGTGCCACCTCACCCGATCCTCAGCTTGGGTGGGAATCGGGTAGAATCGCGCGCAATGGCATTTCCTGAGACGTCGCATTTCCCGGCCGAACCGCTGGCCAGCGGGCGGATCACGATCGACCTCGAGGCGCTCGTCGCCAACTGGCGGCGCGTTGCCGCGCTCGCCCCGCGTTCGGCCGCCGCCGCCGTGGTCAAGGCCGACGCCTACGGGATCGGCATCGAGCCGGCGGTGCGGGCCCTCGCCGCTTCCGGCTGTGCCTCCTTCTTCGTGGCGACCCCGAGTGAAGGGCTGCGCGCCCGTTCGGTCGCGCCGGAAGCCGCGATCTACGTCCTCGACGGGCTGATCAAGGGCAGCGAGCGCTTCTACCTCGCCGCCGATCTCCGCCCGATCCTCAACACCATCGCCGAGGCCGAGGCATGGGCGGCACTGCCCTCGACCGCACCGAAGCCGCCGCCGGCCATCCAGGTTGAGACCGGCATGAACCGCCTCGGACTGACGCTCCCCGAGGCGATCGCCCTCGCCGCCCGCGCCGACCTCGTCGAGGCGCTGAAGCCGGCGCTGCTGATGAGCCACCTTGCCTGCGCCGACGATCCCAACAACCGCAAGAACCGCGAGCAGCTCGCCGTCTTCGAGACGGTGACCGATTTCTTCCCCAAGCTCCCCGCCTCGCTCGCCAATTCGGGTGGCGTCCTCCTCGGCCCCGAGTTTCACTTCAATCTCATCCGCCCCGGCATCGCCCTCTATGGCGGCCGCGCCTCGGTCGCGCATGCGCCCTTCGCGCCGGTCGTCACGCTCGAGGCGCGCATCCTGCAAATCCATGACGTCGAGGCCGGGCAGAGCGTCGGCTACGGCGCGGTCGAGAAGCTCGCCCAGCGCACCCGGATCGCGACCCTCGGCGTGGGCTATGCCGACGGCTACCACCGCCTCGCCGGCTCGAGCGATCAGAAGCCCGGCGGGTTCGGACACATCGGCGAGGCCTACGTCCCAATCGTCGGCCGGGTGTCGATGGACCTCATCACCGTCGACGTCGGCGAAGCGCCCGAGGCGCGGGTTGGCGATTGGGTCGAGCTGATCGGTCACCATATACCGCTCGACGACGTGGCGGCGCACGCCACCACGATCGGCTACGAGATCCTCACCTCGCTCGGCGGCCGCCTCGCCCGCCGCTATATCGGACCTTGAGATGCTGGAATTGCTGGACCAGAACGGGTCTCCCATTCCCCTCCCCCCTTGTGGGGGAGGTTGGGTGGGGGCCTCGCGGCAAGCGAGGCTTGAGAATCCCGCGGTCATCTCCGCGACACGCTCGGATTTCTTGGTAAGCCTCGCTTGCCGCTCGGCCCCCACCCCTGCCCTCCCCACAAGGGGGAGGGTGAATCGAGGCGGCTGAAATGGCGCGCGGCAAGATCCAGTTCATCTGCCAGAATTGCGGGGCGGTCAGCCCGCGCTGGCAGGGGCGCTGCGAGTCGTGCGGCGAGTGGAACACGCTCGTCGAGGAGCCCGAGGCGGGCGGCGGCGGGATCGGCGGCGGCCTCAAGGCCTCGTCGCGGAAGGGTCGCGTCATCGCCCTCGAGGATCTCGCCGGCAAAAGCGAGGACGCCCCGCGCCGCAAGACCGGCATTGCCGAGTTCGACCGCGTCACCGGCGGCGGCTTCGTGCGCGGCTCGGCGCTCCTCATCGGCGGCGATCCCGGGATCGGAAAGTCGACCCTCCTCCTCCAGTCCTCCGCGGCGCTGGCGGCTTCCGGCGAGCGGGTCGTCTACGTCTCGGGCGAAGAGGCGATCGCCCAGGTCCGCCTCCGCGCCGAACGGCTCGGCCTCGGCAAGGCGCCCCTCAAGCTCGCGGCGGAAACCAGCGTCGAGGACATCCTCGCCACGCTCTCGAGCGAACCGCCCCCAGCGCTCGTCATCATCGACTCGATCCAGACCATGTGGACGGCAGTTGCCGAGTCCGCGCCCGGGACCGTGACCCAGGTGCGGAGCTCGGCGCAGTCGCTCATCCGCTACGCCAAGCAGACCGGCGCCACGGTCTGCCTTGTCGGCCACGTCACCAATGACGGCACGATCGCCGGCCCGCGCGTGGTCGAGCACATGGTCGACGCGGTGCTCTATTTCGAGGGCGAAGGCGGGCAGCACTACCGCATCCTCCGCGCGGTCAAGAACCGCTTCGGCGCCACCGACGAAATCGGCGTCTTCGAGATGACCGGCCGCGGCCTCGTCGAGGTCCCCAATCCCTCCGAGCTCTTCCTCGGCGAGCGCAATTCCGCCGCCCCCGGCGCCGCTGTCTTCGCCGGCATGGAAGGCTCCCGCCCGGTGCTGGTCGAGATCCAGGCCCTCGTCGCCCCTTCGCCGCTCGGCACCCCCCGCCGGGCGGTGGTCGGCTGGGACGGCAACCGCCTCGCCATGGTCCTCGCGGTGCTGGAATCGCGCTGCGGCGTCCGCTTCGCCGGCAGTGATATTTACCTTAACGTCGCAGGCGGGCTCCGCATCTCCGAGCCCGCCGCCGATCTTGCCGTCGCGGCCGCCCTGGTCTCCTCGCTCTCCAACACCCCGCTCCCGGCCAACTCGGTCTATTTCGGCGAAGTCAGCCTCTCTGGCGCCATCCGCCCCGTTGTGCAGGCCCAGGCGCGCCTCAAAGAGGCGGAAAGGCTAGGTTTCTCGGGTGCCGTCCTCCCCGCCGCCAGCAAGGATGGCGCGGCCGCCCGATCCGCGACGACTCGCGGCATCGAACATCTGTCGGCGCTTGTGGCATCGATCGCCGCGGGCCGGCGTGGTCCTCCCCCGCGAGTTCACACTCCGGAAGAGGACGAAGCTCTAGAATCGTGATACCGGAAGGCCTATTCCGTCGTTCGCGGGGCGGCGCCGCGCAAGGAAGTCATGACACTCACCCCGGCAGTCTTTGACGGCGTGGTCATCGCGACCGTCCTGATTTCGGCGATTCTGGCCATGGTCCGCGGCCTCTTGCGCGAGGTTCTGGCGCTCGCCTCCTGGGCCGCTGCCGCGGCGGCCGCGTACCTCCTGTACCGCCCCTTCTCGCCGGTCCTCGAAACGGTGATCGAAGACGAGACCTGGCGCTACGTCGCCTCGGCCGCGATCATCTTCTTTATCGCCCTCATCATCGCCAGCTATGTGACGATGAAGATCTCCAACATGCTGGTCGACGGAAAGGTCAATTTCATCGACCGCATCCTCGGCTTCGCCTTCGGCGTCGGACGCGGCGTTTTGATTTTGGTCATCGCGTACATATTTCTAGACGGAGTGCTTCAGGAAAACCCGCCCTGGATCGCGGAAGCTCGGACGCAGCCGCTGGTCGAGGACGTGGAAGAGTGGCTCATCGGGGTGCTGCCGCCCGATATCGGCGGCATCGCGCGGGAGTGGACGAGCGGGGAGAATTCGCCGCTCGCCCCATCTCCGCCCGCCGCGGCCGGAACGCCAGTGCCGCCTGCAGAAATCAGCCCGGGGGCCGGGGTCGGCCAACCCATTCCCCCGAACCTGTTCAACCCTACGCGTTAGGGCGCTCTTTTTTGGAAGGCGAGACCATGCAGGATTTCACCCTCAATCCGCTGGACGATGACAAGCTGCACGAAGAGTGCGGCGTCTTCGGCGTCTTCGGCCACGACGACGCCTCGGCCCTGACCGCCCTCGGCCTCCACGCCCTCCAGCATCGCGGCCAGGAAGCGGCCGGCATCGTCTCCACCGACGGCACCCAGTTCTTCTCCGAGCGCCATGTCGGCCTCGTCGGCGACAATTTCTCGAAAGCCTCGGTGATCCAGCGGCTCAAGGGCGACCGCGCCGTCGGCCATGTCCGCTACTCGACCACCGGCGGCGCTCTCGCCCGCAACATCCAGCCGCTCTTCGCCGAACTCTCGAGCGGCGGCTTCGCGGTCGCCCATAACGGCAACCTCACCAACGCCCTCACCCTGCAGCGCCGTCCCCAGCAGAAGGGCTCGATCTTCCAGTCGACCTCGGACACCGAGGTCATCCTCCACCTCATCGCCACCAGCCAGCACCCGCGCATTGTCGACAAGGTCATCGACGCGCTCGGCGAGGTCGAGGGCGCCTATTCGCTGATCTTCCTCAGCACCAAGAAGATGATCGGCTGCCGCGACCCGCTCGGCGTCCGCCCGCTCGTCCTCGGCCGCCTCGACAAGAGCTGGATCCTCGCCTCGGAGACGGTGGCGCTCGACATCATCGGCGCCGAGTTCGTCCGCGACGTCGAGCCCGGCGAGATGCTGGTCATCACCGACGAAGGGGTGGAGAGCCTCCGCCCGTTCGGGACCGTGAAGCCGCGCTTCTGCGTGTTCGAGTACGTCTATTTCGCCCGCCCGGACTCGACCATGATGGGCCGCTCGGTCTACGGCGTCCGCAAGCAGATTGGCGAAGAGCTGGCGCGTGAGGCCCCGGCCGATGCCGACGTGGTCGTGCCGGTGCCGGACTCGGGCACGCCGGCGGCGATCGGCTTCGCCGAGGCCTCCGGCATCCCCTTCGAACTCGGCATCATCCGCAACCACTATGTCGGCCGCACCTTCATCGAGCCGACCGACTCGATCCGCCACATGGGCGTCCGCCTCAAGCACAACGCCAACAAGGAAATCCTTGCCGGCAAGCGCGTCGTCCTGGTCGACGACTCGATCGTGCGTGGAACGACGTCATCGAAGATCGTGCAGATGGTCCGCGACGCCGGCGCCCGCGAGGTGCACATGCGCATCGCCAGCCCCCCGACCAAGGATTCGTGCTTCTACGGCGTGGACACGCCCGAGCGCTCGAAGCTGATCGCGGCGCAGATGTCGATCGAGGAGATCGCGCGCTTCATCAAGGTCGACAGCCTCGGCTTCCTGTCCATCGACGGCCTCTACCGCGCCGTCGGCCGGGCCAAGCGCGACAACGCCTCCCCGCAGTTCTGCGACGCCTGCTTCACGGGCGAGTATCCGACCCGGCTCACCGACCGCAACTCGACCGAGACGGTCCGCCAGCTGTCGCTCCTCGCCGAGGCGCTGTGACGTCAGTCGAGTCCGCCGCCGAAGGCCCTGCCGGCCTGCCCCTGTCGGGCAAGGTTGCGGTGGTCACCGGCGCCTCGCGCGGCATCGGCCGCGCCGCCTCGCTCGCCCTCGCCCTGGCCGGGGCGCATGTCGTGGCGCTCGCCCGCACCATCGGCGCGCTCGAGGAACTCGACGACGAGATCAAGGTCAACGGCGGCCACGCCACACTGGTCCCGCTCGACCTCCGCGACGCCGTGGCGATCGACCGCATGGGCGCCGCCATCCACGAGCGCTGGGGGCGGGTCGACGCCCTTCTCGGCAATGCCGGCGAACTCGGCACTCTCTCCCCGCTCGGCCATCTCGACCCCAAGGTCTGGGACACCGTGATGGCGGTGAACCTCACCGCCAACTACCGCCTGATCCGCTCGCTCGACCCCCTCCTCCGCGCTGCGGTCGCCGGCCGGGCCCTCTTCGTGACCTCGGGCGCCGCCCACCATAACAACGCCTTTTGGGGCGCCTACTCGGTGTCGAAGGCCGGTCTCGAGGCGCTGGTGAAGACCTACGCCGCTGAGGTTCGCCAGACCAATGTGCGGGTCAACCTCATCGACCCCGGCCGCACCCGCACCCGGATGCGCGGCCAGGCGATGCCGGGCGAGAACCCAATGACCCTTCCGCCTCCCGACGAGGTAGCGCCGGACATCGTCCGCATGCTCTCGCCGGAGTTCGAGGACAACGGCACGATCTTCAACTTCAGCAGGAAGACGGCTGAGGCAGAGTAGCCCGGCCTTCTCCTCCCCCTTTCTGGGGGAGATGGGCTTCCCTCGGCGAGCGCTAGCTCTTCTTCCCCTCGTACGGGTTCTCGCCCTTCCTGAGCAGCAGCCGGATCGGCGTGCCCGGGAGGTCGAGGTCCCCGCGCATCTGGTTGACGAGGTAGCGGACGTAGCTGTCGGGGAGCGCGTCGGGACGCGAGGCGAAAGCGACGAAGGTCGGCGGTCGCGCCTTGGACTGCGTCATGTAGCGTAGCCGGAGGCGGCGGCCCGATACCGCCGGCGGCGGATGGTTGTCGAGCGTGCGCTCGAGCCAGCGGTTGAGGCGCGAGGTCGAGATGCGCCGGTTCCAGGTCTTGTGCGCCTTGAGGATGGCGTTGACCAGCTTGTCGAGCCCTTCGCCGGTCAGGCCGGAGATCGGAACGAGAAGCAGCCCCTTCATCTGCGGAAGAAGGCGCTCGGCGGCGTCGCGCAGCTTCTTGAGGAGCGCCTGACGATCCTCGACCGCGTCCCATTTGCTGATCGCGAGCACCAGCGCGCGGCCCTCGCGCTCGACGAGGTCGGCGATCTGCAGGTCCTGCTTCTCGAAAGGCTGCGAGGCGTCGATCATCAGCACCACGACCTCCGCGTAGCGGAGCGCGCGGATGGTGTCGGCGACCGACAGCTTCTCGAGCTTCTCCTCGATGCGCGACTTGCGGCGGAGCCCTGCCGTGTCGACGAGGCGGAAGCGGCGGCCCTTGGCCTCCCAGTCGACCGCGATGGCGTCGCGGGTGATCCCGGCCTCCGGGCCGGTCAGCATGCGTTCTTCGCCGAGCAGCCGGTTGACGAGCGTCGACTTGCCGACATTGGGGCGGCCGACGATCGCGACGTTGAGCGGATGGTTGGGATCGTCGGCCTCGCCCTCCGTCTCCGGGTCATCGTCGAGCGGAAGCGCTTCGTCGGTCGGCGGGGTGGGCTGCTCGCTCCCCGCGGCGACAGCGCGGGCGGCCTCGTCGCGGACAGCCTCGTCGCGGGCGACCTCGTCGCGGACAGCCTTGTCGCGGGCGACCTCGTCGCGGGCGACCTCGGCGAGCCGCGAGGCCTCGTCGACGAAGGGGCGGAGCGCGTCATAGAGATCGGCCATGCCGTCGCCGTGCTCGGCGGAGATCGCCACCGGGTCCCCGAAGCCCAACGAATAGGCGTCGAGGGCGCCGGACGCGCCGGCGCGTCCCTCGGCCTTGTTGGCAACGAGGATCACCGGGTGACCGACCTTGCGAAGGAGGGCTCCGAAATGCGCGTCGACCGGGGTGACGCCGACGCGGGCGTCGACGACGAAGAGCGACAGGTCGGCCACGGCAAAGGCGGCCTCGGTCTGCGCGCTCATGCGGCCGGCGAGGCTTTCGGCATCGACCTCGTCAAGGCCCGCGGTGTCGACGATCGTGAAGCGAAGGTCGCCGAGCCGCGCTTCGCCCTCGCGCCGGTCGCGCGTCACCCCCGGCTTGTCGTCGACCAGCGCCAGGCGCTTGCCGACCAGCCGGTTGAACAGCGTCGACTTGCCGACATTGGGCCGGCCGACGATTGCGACGGTGAGCTTTTCGCCGGGCATGGCCGGCCTCCCAGCGCTCCGCGCCTAAGGGGCCGGCGCCGGAGTGGCGGCTGGCGGGGTTTGTGGTGCGGGAGTCGGCGCGGCAGGCGGCACTACCGGCTCGGCCGCGGGGGCCGGAGCGACGGCCTCGGCGGCCGGTGCGGGCTGAGCGGCCGGCGCTTCGGCGGCCGGTGACGGGACCGGGGCGGGAGCCGGTTCAGGCGCGGGCGTTGGCGCGAACGGCGCGAAAGGCGAGGAACCCGCCGACGGCGCGAACGGCGAGGGCGCGGTGGACGGCGCGAAGGGCGAGGGCGCGAACGGATTGCCCGACGGCGCCGGCGTGGGCGGCGGGGCCTCGCCGAACGGCGCGAGCGGCCCCACCGTAATCGGCTGTCCGCCCGGTAGCGCGA
>CAYOET010000201.1:0-6275 GCA_964402985.1 uncultured Bauldia sp.
TTCGGGAGGGGGGCGGACGGTCGTCACTAACAAAGACCCCTCCACAAAGGGAGGGGTCCGCGATACCGGCAATTGGTGAGGCCTACAGCGTCGGCCGGGTCCCGTTCTTCTCGATCATGATGTTGGTCGCCGTGTAGCTGCCGTCGTCGAGCTTGCGCGCGTTGATCACCACATAGGCGCCAGGAACGACGAGCGAGGCGTCGCCGGGCTCGGTGGACCAGATCGGCGTGTCCGGGCCGATCATCACCAGCTTCTCGCCGTCCGGATAGGTAACGCGCACCAGGCGCCCCTGCGCCTGCGGCTCGACCGCGGCCAGAGTGCCGTTGTTCATCGAGCTGGTGGGGGTGAGGTCCCACGGCCGCGAACCGGCGCCGGTGCCGCGATTGGCTTCCGGGAACACCCGGACGTCGAGCGCGACGAGATTGCCCTGGGCGTCGGTGTCGGCGACCACGCCGACATAGGCGTTGTTGGTGATGTCATCGAGGGTGAGCGGCACCGCCGCGTTCACGCGATACTCCGCCGCGAGCGTGATGTTGATCGTCTCGCCCTCGCGCGTGGTGACGTTGAGGACGTTGCCGGTGAGGCTGTTGATGGTGCCGCGCACGCGGGCGGCGACGCCGGGCTGCGGCGCCGGCGCGGGCGTCGCCACGGGCGGCGTGCCCTGCGCGAGACCAGGCGCGGTGAACGAAGCAAAGGTAGCAACCGCCAGTCCGGCGGCGGCGACAAAGGCTGTGATCCTGGAAATCATGGGGCGTTCTCTCCGGTTGGTCCCCGTGACCCGAGAAGATCCGCTGAATTGTTCGCCAGTCCGGGGTTGCCGACTGTCTTAGGGCGGCGAGACGCCGTGGGCCACGCCGCGGCTCCGGTCACACAGCAAATTGATGCACCGACCTCAGGCGCGGGAGGGCAATCGCTCGCGCCGCGCGGCCGGTTTCGCGCTCTCGATGGCCAGCCACAGGAAGAGGAGGAGGTCGAAGAGCCTGAGGATCGCCGGCGGAACGCCTCCCGAGCTCCGCACAATGACGGAATACGCCTCGATCCCGACCACCACCGCGAGCACGGCCACGCCGAACGTCCTCGTCGCTCCTTCGGTGTCTCCGACCAGGAGCGCGACGCACCACAGGATGAACGCAATCCCCAGCCAGCCCTCGAGCCCCTGCCCGAGCACGCCATAGGCGATCCGCGCGATGGCGGCATTGCCGGTCAGGTCGGCAAGACCCTGGGCGAGGAAGATCGCGGCAAGGACGCCCGTTGCGAGGGACGCGACGCCGTTGGTCCAGGTGGGCAGCGCGAAGTCGAAGACCGACGCGGAAAAGAGAAAGAAGCTGAGCGCGAGGGCGAGGTGGAAGACCGCGCTGTCCCCGGCTCCGAAGACCGCCCCCGCGATCAGCGCCAGGACGAGGCCGAGGAACACGATGACGGACCCGGCGAGCATTCTCGGCGACCGCATGCTCATGGCGACACCTTGGTCCCGCCGGCGCGCCGGCCCAGCCCAGCGGCGCCGAGCTTAGGCCAGACAGTATAGCCGAATTGTCAGATGCCGCCGTACCAATCGTAGCCCTCGTCCTCCCAGTACCCGCCGTGGCCACGGTGGATCTGGGCGAAGCTTTCGACGAGTTCGATCGTGTGCACGAATTTCGGCTGCTTATAACCGAGGGCGCGCTCCAGACGGACGCGGATCGGCGCCCCGTTCTGTCGCGGCAGGACCTGGTCGTTCATCCCGTAGGCGAGGATCGTTTGCGGGTGCCGCGCGTCGACGAGATCGCAGCTCTCGTAATACTGCCAGCCGCGGCTCGAGAGGCTCGCTCCCAGCGAGTCGTAGCAATAGAACACGACGTAGTTGGCGTTCGCTTTGACGCTCGCCTGGTCGAGCACATGGGCGAGCGGCGTCCCCGTCCACTTGGCGATGCAGCTCCACCCTTCCACGCAATCGTGCCGCGTGATCTGGGTCCGCGACGGCATGTTGTGGAGTTCGGCGAGCGACAGCGACAGCTCGTTCTCGACCAGCCCGGTGACCTTGAGCCGGTAGTTGGCGAACTGCCCCTGCTCGAGCTCGAAATACTCGATCGTGGTCGGGTCGAGGCTGCCGTTGGGCCGCATCCCCTGGCGGATCTCGCTCTGCGAATACTCGCGCGCGAGCGCGGTCTGGCCGCCCATCAGAAAACGCTGCGCGCTCAGCGTCAGCCGGTTGGCGCCCTCCATGAAATTCCGCGCCGGGTTGTCGCCCTCGCGGAGAAAGTCGAACTGCTTGCACCCGGCAAGGACCAGCGACGACGCCCCCACGGCCCCCGCCGTGATCAGCTTCCGCCGCGACAGCCTTAGCTCCGACATCCAATGCGCTCCCGGGAATCTCCGCCGCACGATAGCAAACGGCCTCGCTGCCCCATACGCAACTGGCCGTGACCTGGTTTCAGCGCATCGCTATCAGCGCGGTCGCTGTTCGATTTCCCTCTCCCGCAAGCGGGAGAGGGGCTGACTCGCTCGCGATTGGCCGGAATGCAGCTGAACCAAAAAGCCAGGTCCCACCAATGCCCTGCTGACATCGGCGGACTCGCTCTCGCATCGACTTGCGACCGCCGGCGGACTCAGAATCTGAGCCGCTTCGCCTGCACCACGCCGGGTACGGCGGAGACTTTGGCGAGGACCGCATCGGTGATCAATTCGTCGACCGCGACCAGCGAGATCGCGTCCTCGCCCGCTGCCTTCCGGCCAAGATTGAAGGTCGCGATGTTGACCTTCTCCTCGCCCAGCAGCGTCCCCAGTCGCCCGATGAAACCCGGCCGGTCGGTGTTGGTGACGTAGAGCATGTTGGGGCTGAGCTCGGCGTCGAGGTTGATGCCCTTGACCTGGATGATGCGCGGCTTGCCGTCGGCGAACACGGTGCCCGCCACCGACCGCTCCTGCCGCTCGGTGACGAGGGTGAGGCGGATGAGGCTCTCATACATCCCCTCCTGCCCGCGCTGCACCTCTTCAATCTGGATGCCGCGCTCGCGCGCGATCGCCGGCGCCGAGACCATGTTGATCGACTGCAGCAGCGGACGGAGCACGCCAGCGAGCGCTGCCGCCGTCAGCGCGCGCGTATTCATCTGCGCGACCGCGCCCTCGTATTCGAGGCGGATGCCCTTGAGCCCGGTTTCGGTAAGCTGCCCCGCGAACGAGCCCAGCTGCTCGGCGAGCTTCACGAACGGCGTCAGCCGCGGCGCCTCTTCGGCGGTGATGGAGGGCATGTTGAGGGCGTTCGAGACCGCGCCGCTCGTGAGGTAGTCGGCCATCTGCTCGGCGATCTGCAGCGCGACGTTCTCCTGCGCCTCGGTCGTCGCCGCGCCGAGATGCGGCGTGCACACGACATTCGGCAGCCCGAAGAGGACGTTGTTCTCCGCCGGCTCGGTCTCGAACACGTCGATCCCGGCGCCGGCGACCTTGCCTGCCTTGATCGCCTCGGCCAGCGCCTCCTCGACGATCAGCCCGCCGCGCGCGCAATTGATGATGCGCACGCCCTTCTTCATCTGCGCGATCGCCGCTTCGTCGATGATGTTCTTGGTCTTCTCGGTCAGCGGCGTGTGGAGGGTGATGAAGTCCGCGCGCTTGAAGAGCTCGGGCAGCTCGACCTTCTCGACACCGAGATCGACCGCCCGCTCGTTCGACAGGAACGGGTCGTAGGCGATGACCTTCATCTTGAGGCCGATGCCTCGGGTCGCGACGATCGACCCGATATTGCCGCAGCCAATCACGCCGAGCGTCTTGCCGGTCAGCTCGACGCCCATGAAGCGGTTCTTCTCCCACTTGCTGGCCTGGGTCGAAACGTCGGCGGCGGGGATCTGGCGGGCCACCGCCATCATCAGCGCGATGGCATGCTCGGCGGTGGTGATCGAATTGCCGAAGGGCGTGTTCATCACCACGATGCCGCGCGCGGTCGCCGCCGGCACGTCGACATTGTCGACGCCGATGCCGGCGCGGCCGATCACGCGGAGCTTGGTCGCCGCGGCGATGACCTTGTCGCTGACCTTGGTCGCCGAGCGGATGGCGAGCCCGTCATAGTTGCCGATAATGGCGAGGAGCTTGTCTTTTTCCTTGCCGAGATCGGGCTGGTAGTCGACCTCGACGCCGCGATCCTTGAGGATCTGCACGGCGGTCGGGGAAAGCTTGTCGGAGATGAGAACCTTGGCGGTCATTTGGGCACCCATGCGCGGCTCGGCCGCTTGAGAGATGGTCCCCTCTCCCCACTGGGGGAGAGGGTTAGGGTGAGGGGGTTACCGGTCTGGAATGGTTGGACGCTTTGGGAGGAACACCACCGCCGGAGGCCCCATCACCCACCGCTCGCCCAACCCTTCCCGTAGGAAGAACTGACGTGGCGAGCGTGACTAGTGAACCTTACGCAGCCTTCCGGAGCGCGGCCTTTTCCTGGGCGAACGCCCAGTCGAGCCATTCGGTCAGCGCCGCGAGATCGCTCGCCTCGACCGTCGAGCCGGCCCAGATACGGAGCCCGGCCGGCGCGTCGCGATACGACCCGATGTCGAACGCGACGCCTTCCTTGTCGAGCCTGGCGACGATGTTCTTGGCGATGTTGGCCTGGGTCTTGGCGTCGAGCGCGAGCACGTCGGCGTCCACGATCTTGAGGCACACCGACGTGTTGGAGCGGGTCTTGGCATCCTCGGCGAGGAAGTTGACCCACGCCGTCCGCCCCACCCAATCGGCAAGGACACCGAGATTGCGATTGGCGCGGGCGACCATGCCGTCCAGCCCGCCGACCGACTTCGCCCAGCGCAGCGCGTCGAGGCAATCCTCGACCGCGAGCATGGATGGGGTGTTGATCGTCTCGCCTTCGAAGATCTCCTCCGAGAGCTTGCCGTTATTGGTCAGCCGGAAAATCTTCGGCAGCGCCCGCTTCGGCTTGTACGTGGTGAGCCGCTCGGCCGCCCGCGGCGAGATGATGAGGATGCCGTGCGCGGCCTCGCCGCCCAAGACCTTCTGCCAGGAGAAGGTCACCACATCGAGCTTGTCGAACGGAAGGTCCTGCGCGAACACCGCCGAGGTGGCGTCGCAGATCGTGAGCCCCTTCCGGTCGGCCTTGATCCAGTCGCCGTTGGGCACGCGCACGCCCGAGGTCGTGCCGTTCCAAGCGAACACCACGTCGCGGTCGGTATCGACCTTGCTGAGGTCCGGAAGCTTGCCGTAGTCGGCCTTGAAGCTGCGCGCGTCGAGCTGCAGCTGCCCGACGATGTCCTCGACCCAGTGGGCGCTGAAGGCTTCCCAGGCGAGCACGTCGACGGGGCGCTCGCCGAGCAGAGACCACAGCGCCATTTCGACCGCGCCGGTATCGGACGCCGGCACGATGCCGATCCGATGCGTCGCCGGGACCTTGAGGACCTCACGCGTAAGGTCGATGATTTCTTTGAGCTTGGCCTTGCCCGGCTTGGAGCGGTGCGACCGACCGGTCAGCGCGCCCGACAGAGCCTCGAGCGTCCAGCCGGGACGCTTGGAGCAAGGACCGGAAGAGAAATTGGGGTTGGCCGGCCGCCGGCCGGGAACGGCGAGAGTCGTCATCTTTGCTATCCTTTCAGATAGGCGCCTCTCGGTGGGGAGAGGTGTCCCGCCGCGGGCAATACGCCCTCCCCCTCCCCCGAGTCAAGATCGCGTGGCGCAGCATCATTTGCAAAGTCCTTCCGAAGGAACGTAGACTCTGCGCGCCTTGGCACACGATGGCGTAGATATGGTCGACCAGAGCTATTCCGTGATCCTTGAACCGCAGCCCGAAGGCGGCTTCACCGTACTTGTGCCTGCCTTACCCGAAGTGGTGACGGAGGGCGAGACCGAGGCCGAAGCACTCGCCAATGTGCGGGACGCGATACGCCTTGTCATTGAGTTCCGGCGGGACAAAGGCCTCCCGATTCCGGCTGACGCACCGCCGGAAATCCGCACGGTGACGATCGCGGCCTAGATGGGGCCGTCTAGGCTTCCGGTCTCCAGCGGCCGACGGGTCGTGCGGGCGTTGGAACGGGCCGAGTTCGTCATCGACCGCTCGTCAGGCAGTCATTTCATCCTCACCTTTCCGGGGCGACCCGGCGCGAACGGTCATTGTGCCGGTGCACGGTGCGCGCGACCTCAAGCCCGGAACGATGCGCTCGATCATCCGGCAGGCTCGGCTGACACCTGACGAGTTGGCCGACTTGCTTTAGGTCGGTAGACCCGACACGCGAATCCCAAAAATAACGATGCGGCGGAGACTGGCTCCGCCGCACACGAGCTTCTGGAAGCAACCGCCTCAATTATTGCAG
>CAYOET010000202.1:0-19060 GCA_964402985.1 uncultured Bauldia sp.
GTTCGGCGCGCTCGCGGTTGACTGACGTTTTGTCGACATTCGAAGCCGGAGCTCCGACCATAGAACCGCCCACGCCGCAGATCTGTGCTTTTTGCTTGCGACGAGTGTCGGCGAGAACACTTAAGAACGCTTTCAGGATCGTAGTTAACGCCAACCAAAATTTAGTGATGGGCGCGTCAGAAGCCTCTGATTTTGAAGCTCTTTGCGCTGGAATGCGGCCTTTTGGGTGTGCCGCGACAGCCCGCCCCGGTTACCTTTGCGGCAGAACCGCGTCGCGTCTTCCGCGGCGCCCGGGTTCGGCAGAACGGTCGCGCGACGTCATCGATGAGACGTTGCTCCAGCTTCGCGCCGCTGGCCGGGGAAGGGCGGGAGACCACGTTGACAGCGGCGGGCCGGAAGGAGCATGGAGTAGAATAATATTCCACATTCGCGAGGGCGCTGGCCATGGTCGACCGTCTCGACCGCAAGATTCTCCAAATACTTCAAGAGGATGCGACCGTACCGGTGGCCGAGATCGGACGCCGGGTCGGCCTTTCGACGACGCCCTGCTGGCGGCGCATCCAGAAGCTCGAGGAGGAGGGGGTCATCCAGCGCCGCGTAGCCGTCCTCGACCCGCGCAAGATCAACGTCAAGGTGACGGCGTTCGTCGCCATCACCACAAACCAGCACCAGGAGGAATGGCTCAAGCGCTTCGCCGAGGTGATCCGCGAGCTGCCCGAGGTGGTCGAGTTCTACCGTATGGCCGGGCAGGTCGACTATCTGCTGCGGGTGGTCGTGCCGGACATCGAGGCCTATGACGGGTTCTACAAGCGGCTGATCTCCAAGATCGAGATCTCCGACGTCTCCTCGTCCTTCGCGATGGAGCAGATCAAGTTCACGACCGCGATGCCGCTCAGCTACATCGTCCTCGACAAGGAAAAGGCGGACAAATAGGGCGCTCGCTCAGCCGCGCCGCTTGAGCTCGCGGAGCGCCTCCTTGCCGACCGACCGCGCCGCGGGATCTGATGAGGCGGCCAGCCGCGCGGCTACGTCCAGCGCCTCGTCATGGAGCCCCACGCGCTTGCCGATGGTGCGGAGCGACCAGCTCACGCCCTTCTTGACGAAGTTGCGGTCGTCGCCGGCGTTCGCTTCGATGATCTCGAGATAGGGCCGGAACTGCGCGTCGGGGGTCCTGAGCTTCGGCAGGGCGAGGCAGGCCATCAGCACAAAGCCGGCGCGGCGCACGAACTCGCGCTCGTCCGGCACCCACCGGCGGATCTTCGCGTCGGCGTGGGGCGTGCGGTTGAAGAGGTTGAAGCAGATCGCGTCGACGAGGTCCCAGGAGTCGCAGTCGCCGGCCCACTCGTCCATCTGCGGCGGCGTCACCGAAGCGGGGTCGTCGATCATCGTGGCGAGGTCGCGCGCTTCGTGGCGCCCGGTCGCCCACAGGGCAAGGGCGAGCGCGTGGTCCTTGGCGTAGGGTTTGGCGATCGCCTTCAGCGCGCCGTGGCCGACGCCGTAGGCGCGGTCGACGACGATGCCATAGCCCGCCATCTTCGCCCGCTGCTCCGCGGAGGCCTGTCGCTCGAGCTCGGCGAGCACGGCCCGGAGCCGTGCCGCGGTTGCGCGGCTGTCGGGCTTCGCCTTCATCGCGCGGTCCTTGCCGCGAGGCGCTCGCGTACCTTCTCGCTGGTCAGCTCCTTGACCGCGTCGCGCCCGATCCAGCGCTCGGCTTTGTCGGCCGAGGCGGCGAGCCGCTCGGCCACGGCGAGAGCGGGACCGTGCAGAGCCAGGGAGCGCTTGCCGATGGTGCGGAGGGCCCAGTTCACGGCTTTCCGGACGAAGTTGCGGTTGTCGGCGGCGTTCCGCTCGATCAGCGCGAGATAGGGGAGGAAGGTCTCGTCAGCGCGCTTCTTGGCGTGGACGCCGAGCCCCGCGATCATCGAGAACGCGGCGCGCTTCACGTATTCGCGCTCGTCGGTCACCCACTGCTCGATCTTGGCATCGGCGTGGGCGGTCTTGTCGAAGAGGTTGAAGGCTACGCCGTCGACGATGTCCCATGAGTTGAACCCTGCCGCCCAGGCGTCCATCTGCTCCGGCGTCACCTGATTGGGGTCGTCGATGAGCCCGGCGAGGTGGCGGGCCTCGTGGCGGCCTGACTTCCAGAGGGCGAGCGCGAGCTCGTGGTTGCGGCGATAGGGTCGCGCCATCGGCTTCAGCACCGCCTGCGAGACGCCATAGGCGGCGGTGGTGTCGATCCCGTAGCGCGCCATGCCGGCGCGGTTCTTCTCCGAGCCGAGCGACTCGAGCTCGGCGAGGATGGCGCGTACCGTCGCCTTGGTCTCCGCCGCGCTCACTCCTCGAGCATCGCAGCGAGCTTGAGGACGGTGTTCCAGTTGCGGCCGGTGCCGCGGCTGCCGAGATGTTTCTCGATCATCGTCACGCCGAGCTTCGAGCGGCCGATACCGTCGGGATAGGTCACATAGGCCACGCGCTCTCCCGCGACGGCGACCTCCTCGCGCCCCTTGATCGCGGCGCGGAGCGCCTCCACGGCCTCCGCCGTCGGGGCCTTCTTCATGATCATCAGGACGAGGTGCCCCGGGTCTTTGCTGGCCATGTCGGGGAAGGGATTGTTGTCGATCGCGGCGCGGATCTCGCTCGCGGTGCGCACGAAGAAGTCGGTCTTGACCCCGAGCCGGGTGTCGGCCTCGACCTCGAAGAGGGTCTCGATCGCCGCGATCGATTTTCTCCCGCCGTCGAACACCACGTTGCCGCTGTTGAGAAGGGTCCGCGCGCCGGGGAAGCCGATCTCGCCGAACAGGAGCCGAAGGTCGGCCATCGGCACCTGGGTGGAGCCGCCGAGATTGACGGCGCGGAGGAGTGCGACGTGACCAGCCATTCCAGCCTCCCGCAAGGAGCCCTATTTGGACCTTCGCCTCTCTAGCGGATAGGAGAGGGGCCGTCAGCGCCCTCGCGGATGCGACGCTGGAGCGTTTGGCCGGTGTTCTGAGTGGATTTGAGCATGGCAGACATCACCAAGGAGGCGGTCCTCGGCCGCCTCCGCCTCGTCAAGGGGCCCGACCTCACGGCCGATCTCGTGTCGCTCGGCCTCGTTTCCGACGTCATCATCGATGGCGGGAAGGTCACCTTCTCGATCAGCATCGATCCCAAACGCGCGGCGGAGCTCGAGCCCATGCGGCAGGCCGCGGCGAAGGCGGTCGGCATGCTGCCGGGAGTCGAGTCGACGCTCGTCATCCTGACGGCCGAAGCGCCGACTGGCCGGGCCGCGCCGGCCGCGCCGATGGCTTCGCCGGTTGTACCCGCGCCGCGCCCCGACCCGCGCGCGATCGTTCCTCCGCCGCCGGGCCCCGCGGCGCCGCGGCCGCGTCCGGCGCCCGGCGGGGCAATCAAAGCCGGCGTGCCGGGCGTCGAGGCGATCGTGGCGGTGGCGAGCGGGAAGGGCGGGGTCGGCAAGTCGACCACCGCGGTGAACCTTGCCCTCGCGCTGCACCAGAACGGTCTCCGCGTCGGCATCCTCGACGCCGACGTGTACGGCCCCTCGCTGCCGCGCCTCCTCAAACTCACCGGCCGCCCGCAGCCGCTGACCGGCCGCCTCATCGCGCCGATGGAGGCCTATGGGCTGAAGGCGATGTCGATGGGACTCCTCGTCGACGAGGAGGCGCCGATGATCTGGCGCGGGCCGATGGTCGTCTCCGCGCTCACCCAGCTCCTTCGCGAGGTGGCGTGGGGCGATCTCGACATCCTCATCGTCGACATGCCGCCCGGAACCGGTGACGCGCAGCTGACGATGGCGCAGCAGGTGCCGCTCGCCGGCGCCGTGATCGTCTCGACCCCGCAGGACCTCGCGCTGATCGACGCGCGGAAGGGCCTCGCGATGTTCCAGAAGGTCGACGTGCCGGTGCTCGGCATCGTCGAGAACATGAGCTACTTCATCTGCCCACATTGCGGCGAGCGCTCCGAGCTGTTCGGCCATGGCGGCGCGCGCCACGAGGCGGAGCGGCTCGACGTGCCGTTCCTCGGCGAGGTTCCACTCGACATCGCGATCCGCACCACCTCGGATGCCGGTACGCCGATCGTCGCCGCCGAACCGAAGGGGAAGAGCGCCGCGATCTACCGCGCCATCGCCGCACGGGTGCAGGAGCAGCTCGCGACCGCCGGGCGCCCCCCGCCGCGCATCGTCATCGAGAGCTGAGTCGCGGGACACCCATGACCCGATCGATCGCAACCACCCTGCTTGCGGCGCTGTGGCTGGGCGTGGCGCCCGCTCCGGCGATGTCGCCGGAATTGAGCGCGACTGTCGAGGCGGCGATCGGGCGGCTCGACCCGCCGCTCGCCTTCGCGACGCGGCTCGCTCTTCTCGACGCGCGGCTCGCCGGTGACGGAGGGCCGAGTGCGGGCGAGGTTGCGGAGGCCAGGGCCTATGCCGCGGCGATGGTGGCGCCGCCGCGATTTGCCCGCGACGTCGCCGGGCTGACGGTTGCGATCGCGGCGCTCGCCGATCCTCCGGCGCCGGAAGGTGTTGCCGCGCTTCGAGCGGAAGTCGGGCGTCTGCAGTCCACAGCGTTCCAGCCCGGCGTCGACGCGACGCTGAATCGCCTGCGGTCGATCGAGATCCTCCTGCAGATCGCGTCTTCGCTCTATGCCGAGGCGGTCGCGGCGGATGGAACGCCGGTCGCGCCGGACGATGTCCGCTTCGCGAGGGGCATCGTGCTGGTCGCGGGCGAGATCTACGGGTCGATCGAACGCGACCTCGACAACCGGGTGCAAAGCATCGCCGCCGGGATGAGCAACACGCTCCGCATGATCGACCGCGAGGTGGCGCGACACCCTGTCGCCGGCCTCGCGCGGCCGGAGCAGGTCCAAGGACTGATCGCCTTCTTCCTGGGCTACTCGGCGAATTTCTGAACCGCCGGTCTCAGATCTCCATCGCCTCGGAGGCGGCGTTGCGGCGCGACAGCAGCCGTTCGCGGTGGAAGGTGTAGATACCGGTCAAGATGATGATCGCCGTGCCGATGAGGGTGAGCTCGTTCGGCCGGTCGCCCCAGATCAGGAAGCCGAGGATGATCGCCCACACGATCACCACGTAGCGGAAGGGCGCCACGACACCGATCTCGCCCGCGCGCATCGCCACGACGATGAGGTAGTAGGCGATGGTGAGCGTGACCGACGAGCCGATGACGTAGAGCCAGACAATGAGGCTCGGCCACGACCAGTCCTCGAAGAGGCCAAGGACGAGCCCGGTTGCGCCGACCACCGCCGAGGTGCCGGCGGTGAGGAGGAGGATCGGCAGATTGCCCGGGATGATGCGGGTGACGAGATCGCGGAGCGTGACGAAGCCGACGGCGACCAGCACGAGGAGGCTGTAGAGGCTGAACGAGCCGACGCCGGGCTGGACGACGATCACCACCCCGATGAAGCCGATGACCACCGCCGTCCAGCGACGGAACCCAACCTTCTCGCCGAAGAACCACGCCGCGGCGGCGACGCTGACCAGCGGCACGGTCTGCATCAGCACGGTGGCGTTGGCGATCGGCAGCTTGAAGAGGGCGGTGAGGTAGATGAGCGTCGCGCCGACCTCGCCGACCGTGCGCCAGGCCACCGTCGGATGGCGGAGCGAGCGCCATTGGCGATGCTCGCCCCGCGCAAAGACCACCCAACCGATGAGGAGAACCGAGATCGCGCCGCGCAGGAACAGAATCTCGCCGGTCGGCAGGCCCTCGTCGCTGGCGAGTTTGACCAGCGTGTCGTTGAGGATGAAGGTCGACATCGCCGCGATCATGGCGAGGATGGCCCGCGCATTGTCGCGAAAATGCGAGCCGCGGAGAGGGCGGCCGCCGGTGTCGTTCATGGTCGGGCTTTCGAGTCGCTCAGGCTGATTGCGCGGGCACACTGCTGCTCGCGGTCCCGCGCCGCAAGGGCTTCGCGTCGCGGGCTGCCGCCGGCGCCCTTGCCCTCACACGCGCGCCGGACCTAACTGGCCGCGACCCGAGGAGACCCATGGCTGCCGCGAAGAAACCCTGGCCGACCGAGATCCGGCTCACGAAGGACAAGAAGACGCTGGTCGTCCGCTACGACGACGGGGCGGTGTTCGACCTCGCGGCGGAACTCCTCCGCGTGCTGAGCCCGTCGGCCGAGGTGCAGGGCCATTCGGCCGACCAGCGAAAGACGGTTCCCGGCAAGCGGAATGTCGGCATCCGCGCCGTCGAGCCGGTCGGCAACTACGCCGTCCGCCTCGTTTTCGACGATGGCCACAGCACCGGCATCTTCACCTGGGCGTATCTCGCCAAGCTCGGCCGCGAGCGCGAATCGCTGTTCGCCGCCTATCTCGGCGAGCTGGCCGCCAAGGGCTATTCGCGGGACGTCTGACGCGCCACCGTCAACACCGCGCCAGAAAGACGCGGCGGTCGCAGTCTTGAGAAGTCGCGGACAATTCGTCTTAACCCAGCGTCAACCGCCTGGGCTGATAAAGGCGGTGTCCATGGTAGCGCGTTCGATGTGCCGTGGAGTGTCCCGGGGCATCCATGAAAAGTCTGCTTGTCCGCGTCGTCGCCTTCGTGGGGCTGACCGCCATTTCCTCGTTCCTATACGCCGTCCCCTACGTCCTCATCCACTAGCGGTAGCTGGCCGCATTCTCGTGCGCTTTCCCGGCGAAAGCCGGGGTCGTGCTTGCTTGCGCGGATTGCTGCGGATCGCTCGCCGGGGAAGCGGAAGGGGAAAATGGTGGGCGGTACTGGGATTGAACCAGTGACCTCTCGCGTGTGAAGCGAACGCTCTCCCGCTGAGCTAACCGCCCAAATCCGTCGGTGCGAGAAGGGCGCGATTTAAGGAACGCCCCCGCCGGGTGTCAAGGAAGGTCGCGTGCCAAGATCTCGCGATCGAAGCCGATCGCGGCCACGGCGTCCCATAAAGCATCGAAGTGCGAGATCACGCGGTCCGGGCCGAGTTCGGTGACCGGGATCGGGGTGTAGCCGAAATCGACCGCAACCACGGGAATGCCGGCGTTCCTCGCCGCATCGATGTCGGTGGCCGAGTCGCCGACCATGACGGCATGACGGGCGTCGCCGCCGGCGAGGCGGACGGTCTCGAGGAGGTGCCGGCCGTCCGGCTTCTTGAACGGGAAGGTATCGCCGCCGGTGAGGGCGGCGAAGCGCGGCGTGAGGCCGAGCGCGTCGACGAGGAGGCGGGAGAGGAATTCGAGCTTGTTGGTGCAGACCGCGAGCCGCCAGCCGGCCGCTTCGAAACGATCCATGGCCTCGAGAAGGCCAGGGAACGCACGGCTTTCATCGGCGATATGGGCCGCATAGTGGTCGAGGAAGACGTTGAAGAGGCGGTTGACCTCGGCGGGCGGGAGGTCGGCGTGATTGGCGGCAAGGCCGCGTTCGACCAGAGCGCGCGCCCCGTGACCGACCATCGTGCGCGCCTCCGCGTCCCGGATCGGCCGAAGGCCGCCCGCCGCCAGCGCGATATTGAGGGCGGAGAACAGGTCGGGGGCCGTGTCGACCAGGGTTCCGTCGAGGTCGAACACGAGGGTGGGGCGGGTCATGAGGGGGTATCCGGGTCAGGAAATCGTGCCAAACCATATCGGCCGGCGGGCATGGCCGAAAAGCCGCGCCGCCTGCGTCAAAGCCTTGCAGGCCAGCCAACCCCTTGCGTGGCGGCGCGTTGGGGCTTAGCCAGTCCCGCCGGGTCCGGCAGGCCAAAGGCCGACGGGTCCTGTCAGGCCGGCGGGTCCCGGCCCTCGAGGTGAGCGTGGTCGACTACAAGCGCCAGGCCGCGGAAGCGGCTCTGACATGGGTGAAGCCCGGCATGCGGCTCGGGCTCGGGACCGGCACGACCGCCGACGCCTTCGTCCGCCTCCTCGCCGAGCGGGTGCGCGGAGGGCTCGACGTGATCTGCGTGCCGACCTCAGAGCGCACCGCGGCGCTCGCCCTCACGGAGGGCGTGAAGCTCTCCACGCTCGAAAGTCACCCCGAGCTCGACCTCACCTGCGACGGCGCCGACGAGATCGGTCCAGACCTCAGCCTCATCAAGGGCGGGGGCGTGGCGCTGCTGCGCGAGAAGATCGTCGCCTCGGCCTCCCACGAGATGCTGGTGATGGCCGCCGCCGAGAAGCGTGTGCCGATCCTCGGCGCATTCCCGTTGCCGATCGAAGTCGTGCCGTTCGGCGTCGCCGCCACCAAAGGCCATGTCGAGAGCGCGGCGTCGGCGCTCGGGCTCCGCGGACCCGTCACCCTCCGCCGCAACGACGCAGGCGGCGTTTATACAACCGACGGCGGCCACCATATTCTCGACGCGGCGTTCGGCCAGATACCCGATCCCGAGAGGCTGGCGGCCGCCCTCGACTCGATTCCGGGCGTCGTCGAGCACGGATTGTTCATTGGTCTGGCCTCCGCCGCCGTGGTGGCGGGGCCGGGCGGAGTAGAATGGATCAGATGAGGTCTAGGAGCGCCTTGATGACAGCCAGATTGGTACGGGTCTTTTCACTGCTCGCGGCGCTCGCCGCGGCCTCCGCGCTCGCCGCTCCGGCGCAGGCGCAGGCGCCCGCAGCACCGGCCGCGGAGATCTCCGAGTCGCATCTTCGGGCGGCGCTCTCCGTCATCGCCGCGCAGCCGGCCTTCCAGGACTACAACGCGATCCTGCCGCGCCTCGTCACCGAGGTGCAGGGCAGGCTGACCGTGCAGCGCCTCGACCTCTACAAGGAGATCTCGGCGGCGACGCTCGATGTCGGCCTTCAGCTCGCCGCGCGGCGTGCCGACCTCAACAACGACCTTGCCCGCATCTGGGCCCGCACCTTCACCGAGCAGGAGTTGAACGACATCGCGGCGTTCTTCCGCAGCCCGGCCGGCGTGAAGCTCTCGCAGATGGGGCCGCAGATGATCGAAAGCTCCAACCAGGCCGCCCAGACTTGGGCCGAGCGCCTCGGCGAGGAGCTCTTCCAGCGCACGGTGCAGGAACTGCAGAGCCGCGGCGCCCCGCTCTAGGCGCCGCTCGCCTGAACAGGGCCCCGCAGGGACGCCGATGACGAACTACGACTACGACCTCTTCGTCATCGGCGGCGGTTCGGGCGGCGTGCGGACCGCGCGCATTGCCGCGAGCCACGGCGCCAAGGTCGCCATCGCCGAGGAGTTTCGCGTCGGCGGGACGTGCGTGATCCGCGGCTGCGTGCCGAAGAAGCTCTTCCTCTATGCCGCGCGTTTCGCCGACGCGTTCGAGGATGCGGTCGGGTTCGGGTGGGATGCCGGCGCGCCGCGCTTCGACTGGCCCACGCTCGTCGCCAACAAGGATCGCGAGATCCAGCGGCAGAGCGATGCCTATGTCCGCAACCTCAACCGCTCCAACACCGAGATCTTCTACTCGCGGGCCGAGATTCTCGACCCGCATACGATCCGCATCGTCGGCGAGGGGCGGACGGTCACCACGCGCTACGTCATGGTCGCGACCGGCGGTCATCCGCGCCTCGACAAGACCATCCCCGGCATCGAGCACGCCATAACGTCGAACGAGATCTTCGATCTCCCGAAGCTGCCGGCGAGTCTCGCGATCGTCGGCGGCGGTTATGTCGCGGTGGAGTTCGCCTCGATCATGAATGGGCTGGGGGTGAAGACCACTCTGATCCATCGCGGCCTCGAAATCCTCCGCGGCTTCGACAACGAATGCCGCAACGTGATGCACAACGAGATGTCCGAGCGCGGCATCGACATCCACACCGGCGAGTTCTTCACGGCGATCGAGAAGCGCGGCGACAAGCTTCACGCCACGACGTCGGCGGGGACCCTCGAGGTCGACCAGATCCTCTTCGCGATCGGCCGGGTGCCGAACACGATGGGTTTCGGCCTCCCCGAGGCCGGCGTGGCGCTGGACGCCTTCGGCGCCATCGTGGTCGACGAGGACTCGCGCTCCAGCGTTCCGAACATCTTCGCGGTCGGCGACGTCACCAACCGCCTCAACCTGACGCCGGTCGCGATCCGCGAAGGCCACGCCGTCGCCGATACGCTGTTCGGCGGCAAGCCGAGGCGCGCGGACCACAGCAACGTTCCCACGGCGATCTTTGCCGACCCGGAATTCGCCAGCGTCGGCATGACCTGCGAGGAGGCCAAGGAAACGCTCCACGAGGTCGACATCTACCGCGCCTTCTTCTCGCCGCTGATGCACGCGCTCTCGGGCCGCAAGGACAAGACGTTGATGAAGCTCGTCGTGGACGCCAAGACCGACAAGGTCATCGGCGTTCACATGGTCGGGCCGAACGCCGCCGAGATCATTCAGGTCGCCGCGATCGCCGTGAAGATGGGCGCCACCAAGGCGGACTTCGACGCGACGGTCGCGCTCCACCCGACCGCCGCCGAGGAGCTGGTGACGATCGGCAAGCCGTCCGAGCGCTTCAGGAAGCTCGATGCACCGTCCCTGGTGGGCTCCGATCCCTAGGCAGGCGTAGCGCCATCACGACAGCCAGCACGCCGCCGATGCCAAGGACGGTGAATCCGGCGCCCCATTCGACGACCGTGCTCGCGCCCGCCTTGTGGGCTATGTCCATCGCCGCTCCTGCCGCCAGGGGCGCCAGCGCCCCAGCGCCGAAGCCGATCAGCGAGCGCCACGCGAGGACCGCGCCGAGATAGCCGCGCGAGACAGTCTCGGCGAGCGCGGTGGAAAGGACCGGGGAGTCGCCGAGCGTGGAGAACGCGTAGGCGAAGCCGAGGAGGATGATCACCAGCGGGGGCAGCACCACCGCCCAGCCGAGCGTCAGAGACAGGGCCGCGCCGATCGCGGCGACGCCGGCGAGGACGGCGCGGCGGCCGAGGTGGTCGGAGAGGCGGCCCATCGTGAAGGACGCGAGGGCGCCGGTCAGATGCATCGCCGCGGTGAGGCCGGCGCCGCTGATCGCCGCGAACTCCGAGGCGGCGCCCGACAGGGTGAGGCTCGCGCCGATCACCGCCGGCAGCCAAGCCCAGCCACCGACCAGCTCCCAGTTATGGGCGATGTAGCCGCCGACCAGGAGCCGCGAGGAGCGGTTGACGGTCAGCTCGTGCCAGACACTGGTCGAGGCGGTGCGCGGGTGGATGACGTTGGTGGTCCCGCGAAGGGCGAGAATAAGGAGCCCGGCGCCGATCGTGGGCGCGAGACCGGTCAGCAGAAACGCCATTTCCCAGCCGCCGAGGCTCAGGCCGAGGCTGGCGAGGGCGAGCGACCCGGCGTAGCCGAACGAAGTCGAGGCGATAAGCGCGCCCATCGCAGCCCCGCGACGTCCGGGCGGCGCGTGCTCCGCGAAGAGCATGACGAGGGGCGTGTAGACGCCGCCCTGGGCGAGGCCGGAGAGGCTGGCGAAGAAGAGGGCCGAGCCGTAGTCGCGGGCAAGAAGGGCGAAAAGGGCGGCGGCGATCGCGCTCGCGACGGCGCTGACCATCGTCGCGCGTCTGGCGCCGATGTGGTCGGCGGCCCAGCCGAAGAGGAAGAGCGAGACCGAGTAGGCGAGGGTGAACGAGGTGACGAGCGCGCCGGCGCCGGTCGCGGACAGGTCCCACTCCTGCCTCAGCACCGGAATGACGGCGGCCAGCGTCATGAAGTTGGCGAAGATGAAGATCCGCGCGAGCCCGACGACGAGGGACCAGCTCCGCGAGCCGGGAACAAGATGGAAGGACAAGACGACCCCGAGTCAGCCGTAGATCGGCGGGCGTGATCGTAAGCCAGCTATCTTTTCAGGCAACGGCCGGTGAGTGTTATGCGGCGCGGCAATCCTGCACTCCTGGCGTGGAAACGGGTCGCCTTCCCCTGCCGCCGAGTTAGTCGCTTCCCGCCGGGGAAGCGGCTTCTTCGACTTGCGGGATCGCGCCAGACCGTCGCAGAACCGGGGAGCGGACCCCATTTCTGATCGAGCACGGCTAACCCATGCGCCTCCGGCTCGGCTGGCAACCGTCCCGAGGTGGCATCTTTAGGAAGCTGCGTGCTATAGCCGCGCCAAATCCGACCGTTCGCCAAGGACGGCCCGTTCGCAGGAGCAATTGATGACCAAGGCGTGGAGCCCCGAGAGCTGGCGCGCACTACCGGTCGAGCAGGCCCCGGTCTATCCGGACCTGAAGGCCCTGGCTGCGGTCGAAGCCCGCATCAAGAGCTACCCGCCGCTGGTTTTTGCAGGCGAGGCGCGGAAGCTGAAGCGTTCGCTCGCCGAAATCGCTGCCGGCGAGGGCTTCCTCCTCCAGGGCGGGGACTGCGCCGAGAGCTTTGCCGAGCACCACCCGGACAATATCCGCGATCTCTTCCGCCTCTTCCTGCAGATGGCGGTGGTCCTGACGTTCGCGGCGTCCTCGCCGGTGGTGAAGGTCGGGCGCATCGCGGGGCAGTTCGCCAAGCCACGCTCCGAGCCGGTCGAGACCAAGAACGGCGTGACGCTGCCCGCCTATCGCGGCGACATCGTCAACGGCATCGAGTTCACCGAAGAGGCGCGCATCCCCGATCCGCGGCGCATCGAGGACGCTTACCGCCAGTCGGCGGCGACGCTCAACCTCCTCCGCGCCTTCGCGCAGGGCGGCTACGCCAATCTCGCCCACGCCTCGCAATGGATGCTGGGCTTCGTGAAGGACAGCCCGCAGGGGCACCACTACGCGGAGATCGCCGACCGCATCAACGAGGCGCTCGCCTTCATGCGCGCCTGCGGCATCGACCCGGAGCGGGCGCCGGAGCTGCGCTCGACCGATTTCTTCACCAGCCACGAAGCCCTTCTCCTCGGCTTCGAGCAGGCGATGACGCGCGTCGATTCGACGAGCGGGGACTGGTACGCCACGTCCGGCCACATGCTGTGGATCGGCGACCGCACCCGCCAGCTCGGCAACGCCCATGTCGAATTCGCGCGCGGCATCAAGAACCCGATCGGCCTCAAATGCGGCCCGTCGCTGTCGCCCGACGAGCTGATCAAGCTCCTCGACATTCTCGATCCCGACAACGAGCCGGGACGGATGACGCTGATCACCCGCTTCGGCTTCGACAAGGTCGAGGCCAAGCTGCCGGCGCTGGTCCGTCGCATCCAGCGCGAGGGCCGCACCGTCGTGTGGTGCTGCGACCCGATGCACGGCAACACGATCAAGGCGGCGAGCGGTTATAAGACGCGGCCGTTCGAGCGCATCCTTGCCGAGGCCAAGGGCTTCTTCGACGTGCACCGCGCCGAGGGAACGCATGCCGGCGGCATCCACATCGAGATGACCGGCCGCAACGTCACCGAGTGCACCGGCGGCGCCCGCGCCATCACCGAGGCCGACCTCTCGGATCGCTACCACACGCACTGCGACCCGCGCCTCAACGCCGATCAGGCGCTCGAGATGGCGTTCCTCGTCGCCGACCTCCTCAAGACCAACCGCGCCGGCACCAACCGCAAGGTCGCGGTGGCGAACGGGTAGGGAGCTTCTGATGGCAATCGAAGCAAAACGGCAGGCCCTTCTGGATCGCATCCAGGAGATACCTGAAGAGCTCCTCGACGAGGTTGCCGCCGTTTTCGACGAGATCCTCGCCGTTCATGGAGGGATGTACGAGGCGACGCCGGAGGAGCTCGAGGCGATCGATCGCGGAATTGCAGCGGCCGATCGAGGTGAGTTTGCGACTCCGGAGCAGGTGGAAGCGGAGCTGCGCAAATTCCGTCGCCAGAGCTAGTCGTTGTTCTGACCGGGCCGGCCCTTCGGGACCTCGCCGAGATACGCGCGTTTCTGATCGCGCAATATCCAGACACCGCTGAACGGGTTGAAGAACGGCTGCGGGATCTCCTCGAGCGTTTGGCCAAGTTTCCGGCCACTTCGCCGTTGGTCAGAGGACGCCGGGACATCAGGCAAGCCTACTTATCCCCGTACCCCTACCAAGTGTTCTATCGAAAGCGGGGCGCGATGCTTGAAGTCCTGCATATTCGTCACGTTGCGCGCCAAACGATCTATCGCGACAACGACGAGACGAGTCACTGATCCATGGCCCGTAACCGCGAATCTCTCCGCGTCGCCGTCGCCCAGCTGAACCCGATCGTCGGCGATCTCGCCGGCAATCTCGCGCTGGCGCGGAAGGCGTTGGCCGAGGCGAGCGAGGCGGGGGCAAATCTCCTCGTCCTCTCCGAGCTGTTCGTCTCGGGCTATCCGCCCGAGGACCTGATCATGAAGCGGAGCTTTCTCGACGCCTGCCGGGGGGCGGTCGAGGATCTGGCTGCCGCAACCAAGGAAGGCGGGCCGGCCATCCTGGTCGGCGCGCCGTGGCCGGACGGCACGAAAGTCTTCAACGCGATCATCCTCCTCTGCGACGGCGCGGTGGCCGGGCTGCGGGCGAAGGTGAAGCTCCCCAACTACGGCGTCTTCGATGAGCCGCGGGTGTTCACGCCGGGGCCGCTGCCGATCCCGTTCCGTTTTCGCGGGATGAAGATCGGTGTGCCGATCTGCGAGGATTTGTGGGACCCGGCGATTCCGAAGGCGCTGATGGATGCGGGCGCCGACATCCTCATCGTGCCGAACGCTTCGCCCTATTGGCGCGGCAAGCCCGGCGAGCGGCATGAAGTGGCGCGCGAGCGGGTCAAGGAAACCGGCCTGCCGATCCTCTACGTCAATCAGGTGGGCGGCCAGGACGAGCTGGTGTTCGACGGCGGCTCGTTCGGCATCGACAGCGACGGCGGGCTGGCGCTGCAAATGCCGTTCTTCGAGAGCGCCTTCGCGGTGGTCGATTTCGCCCGCAAGCGCCGCGGCTGGCAGCTCGAGGGCAGCGATGAGCGGCCTCTCCCGACGCCAGACGAGACCGACTGGCGCGCCTGCGTCCTCGGCGTTCGCGACTATGTCGAGAAGAACCGCTTCCCGGGCGTCCTCCTCGGCCTCTCGGGCGGCGCCGACTCGGCCTTGTGCGCCGCGCTTGCCGTCGATGCGCTCGGCGCAAAGCGCGTCCGGGCCTTAATGCTGCCCTACGTCTTCACCTCGAAGCACAGCATCGAGGATGCGGCAGCCTGCGCGAAGGCGCTCGGCATCTCGCACGAGGTGATCGAGATCAATCGCACGGTCGACGCCGCCAAGGCGGCGCTAGCGCCGGTCTTCAAGGGGCGGCCCGCCGACATCACCGAGGAGAATCTCCAGTCGCGGACGCGGGGCCTCCTCCTCATGGCGCTGTCCAACAAGCTGGGGTGGATTCTGCTGACCACCGGCAACAAGTCCGAGGTGTCGGTCGGCTACGCCACCCTCTATGGCGACATGAACGGCGGCTTCAATCCGGTGAAGGACCTCTACAAGACGGACGTGTACCGGCTCGCGCGGTGGCGGAACGAACTCCGCGATCCGGTCGGCCTTCTCGGTCCGGCGGGGCCGGTCATCCCCGAGCGCATCCTCACCAAGGCGCCGACCGCCGAGCTTCGCGCCAACCAGACCGACCAGGACTCGCTGCCCCCCTACGAGGTGCTCGACGAGATCCTGAAGTCGCTGGTCGAAGCCGACATGAGCACGGCCGACATCATCGGGCGGGGCCTCGACGAGGCGACCGTGAAGCGGGTCGAGCATCTCCTCTACGTGGCCGAGTACAAACGCCGGCAGGCGGCGCCCGGGCCCAAGATCAGCCGCCGCAATTTCGGCCGCGACCGCCGCTACCCGATCGTCAACCGCTACCGCGATCCGTAGCGCCGATCTGCCGGCTTCGAGATGACGGGCCAGCGTCAAAACGAAAAGGGCCGGGAACAAATCCCGGCCCTTCGAAATCCGCAGGCTCTCGCTGCCCGCTAGGCGATGTTGCTCGGCGCCCGCGCCGACAGCACCGTCACGCGGGTGCCGATCGAGGTGCGGTTGTAGAGGTGGATGATGTCCTGGTTGAGGAGCCGGATGCAGCCGCTCGACATCGCCTGGCCGATGCTCCACGGCTCGTTGGTGCCGTGCAGGCGGTAGAGGGTGTCGCGCGAGCCCTGGTAGAGATACATCGCGCGCGCGCCGAGCGGGTTGGTCACGCCGCCAGGCATGCCGCCGGCATATTGGCGGAGCGAGGGATCGCGGCTCATCATCGCCGGGGGCGGGGTCCAGGTCGGCCACTCGGCCTTGCGGCCGACGGAGGCCGAGCCGCTCCATCCGAAACCCTCGCGGCCGACGCCGACCCCGTAGCGTGTCGCCCGGCCGCCTTCCTCGACGTAATAGAGGAAGCGGTTGGAGGGATCGACGACGATCGAATTGGGGCGGTTGGGGATGTGCGAAGGGAGAGAGCGCACCTCCTGCCGGTAGAATTGAGGGTCGATGAGCCGGACGTCGATGCCGGGCATCGGATGCGGCTCGGAGGGATCGGCCGCATACATCAGCCGGGCCTGGACCCAGTTGAGCGGATCGGCGCCCGGGCTGCCGGTCGGGGTCGACACGCAGCCCGCGAGGCTTGCCGCAGCGCCGAGCAGGAAGAACCGGCGGCTCACGCCCTCGACCCGGTCTCCGCCCTTGATATGGTCGTCACTCGTCATCTCTATCCCCAGCTCGACCGGGCAGCGCCCGGCGCAACACATTCAGCGGGACCCGTTCCGGCCGCGGCCGAGACGACTCTCCCACCCAATCGCTTAAGTCCCGTAAACCACGCGCCGCTACGAACGTCCCGCTGCGAACCTTCGGGCGCGCCAAAGAGTTCCGTTGCTGTTCCGATCGTTCTACTGGGCAATTGTGCGACTGGTTCCCTCGGCCACGGTCGGCGGCAATGTGTAGTAGTAGGCCGGCCCGACAACGCGCACTTCGCGCCCTCCGGTTGCGGGGACGTTCGCGACCGCCGCCTCTGGCGCGAGAGGGGTGGTCGGCCGCGGCACGAAGCCGCCGTCGAGATTGGCCAGCGTCTCCGGATCCTCCGACTGGCTCGGCCGGCGGGGCGGGACGGGGACGAGCGTCGGCACGATCGTCGCATCGGTGAGGGTGGCGCGCGAGCCGCGCAGCGAGGCGAGCGCAGCGTCGAGCGAGGGGAAATAGTTGGTCGCCGAAGCAGTCTGGGCGGTCGTGCGGCAGGTGCAGGTCGGGTCGTACTCGGTGCGGTAGCGGAACGCCGTGGGGAGCGAGGTATAGGGCTGGCCGCTCAGCGACACGGCCTGCTCGCTCTCCTCGCCGGGATTGGCGTGGACGTAGAGCTCGACTTGCGCGGCCGGACACATCTGCTGGCAGACCTGCGCGTCGTTCTGGAGCGCCGAGCGCACGGTCGAGAAGCTGATCGGGAAATAGAAGCCGTCGCAGCTGCGGACGCAGAGCGTGCGATAGGTGCCGACCTCGACCGGTGCGAGGAATTGCTGGTTGCCGAACCCGCCGCGGGCGAAAGCGGCGTATTGCGGGCCGCAATTGCCCTCGCCGAGAGCGCGGAGGAGACGCGAGCGCTCGCGGGCCACCGAATTGGGATCGTAGGCGAATTGCTGCCGCTGCCCGCCGATCGAGGCGAGTTCGGACTGCAGGCGGTTGACGCGCTGAACGAGCTGCGGGCAGTTCGGCGCCGGTCGCGTGAACATCGACAGGAAGCCGCCGAGGCAGGCGCCGGAGCGCGCCTGGGCGACCGCCTGGTCGAGCTCGAAGCGCTTCTGGTTGTAGGCGGCGTCGAGGCGCTGGAAGTTTGACGCGGCGGCGCCAGGTCCGGAGCGATCGAGAGCGACGAGCGCGGTTTCGAGCTGGACGCAGCTCTGCGCCCAGGCGCTGGCAGTCCCGAGAACCACCATTGCGGCGGCGAGCGCTACGCGGGCGAGCTTGTTACGCAAGTCCATTCCTGGTCCCTTGGTCGACGATGGGCCGAGCAATCGAGCCTGGACCCCCATCGGCCTGAACGCCACTGGCTTGAAAGCCAAGTTCACGCTGGAACTCAACTAACAACTAGGTGAGGGGTTGCGTCTCCGTCAAACGCAAACGCCCTTGTGATCGCATTCTTCCCGGATTGTTGCGGGAAAGCCCCGATTTCAGCCGCATCCAGGTCCGGTCGCGGCGCAGGCCGCGAAGGCGAGGCCCGCGGCGAGGGTGTCGCCCGAGGCGAAGGGGAGGGTGAAGAGGGCGAGGCCAACGCCGAGGGTGAAGGCGAGGAGGATCAGCGAGGCAGCGGACAGCGCGTTCATGACCGGAACTCCACGAGAGGTCATTTTCCGGCCGCGAGGAAAGGCCTCCGGCGCTGAACTCTGTCTGAGCCGTGCGTTTAGCGGCCGTTCATCTGCGGGCTCGCGCTTGACCCGCCGGCCCTGAATGAGCGAATGCAGCCCCTTGCCGCCCGGCGAGGGCGAGCTTTTCGGTCAGGACCGGCGGACATGACATTGCGGCTCTACAACACGCTGACCCGGCAGAAGGACGTCTTCCGCCCGATCGATGCCAAGAATGTCGGGATGTATGTCTGCGGGCCGACGGTCTACGACTTCGCCCATATCGGCAACGGCCGCGCCCTCATCGTCTTCGACCTTGTCTATCGGCTGCTGCGCCATCTCTACGGGGCGGAGCACGTGACGTATGTCCGCAACGTCACCGACGTCGACGACAAGATCAACGCCCGCGCGGCCGAGGAATTCCCGGGCATCCCGCTCAACGAGGCGATCCGCAAGGTCACCGAGACCACCGAGCGGCAATATCACGAGGACTCGGACTCGCTTGGCTGCCTGCGTCCGACTGTCGAACCGCGGGCGACCGAGAACATCCCCGAGATGATCGCGATGATCGAGACACTGATCAACGACGGTCACGCCTATGTCGCCGAGGGGCATGTCCTCTTCCACGTCGCCTCGATGCACGATTACGGCAAGCTCTCGAACCGTTCGCTCGACGAGATGGTGGCGGGCGCGCGCGTCGAAATCGCCCCCTACAAGCGCGACCCGATGGATTTCGTCCTGTGGAAGCCGGCCAAGGAGGGCGAGCCCGCCTGGGACTCGCCGTGGAGCACCGGCCGCCCCGGCTGGCATATCGAGTGCTCGGCGATGGCCGGCCGCTTCCTCGGCCCGATCTTCGACATCCATGGCGGCGGCATCGACCTCGTCTTTCCGCACCACGAGAACGAGATCGCCCAGTCGCGCGCGGCGCACCACACCCACGCCATGGCCAATTACTGGCTGCACAACGGTTTTCTGCAGGTCGAGGGCGAGAAGATGTCCAAGTCGCTCGGCAAC